>CANRZY010000014.1 GCA_947644625.1 uncultured Pseudoflavonifractor sp. | reverse complement strand
TGCTTTCCATGCTGGTACAGGCTCTTTACAATGTGGTGGACAGCTATTTTGTGGCTAAGATCAGTCAGGATGCCTTGAATGCGGTAGGGTTATCCTTTCCCATTCAAAATATCATTATTGGAGTAGCGGTGGGGACTGGGGTAGGTATCAACGCTCTGCTTTCCCGAAGCCTGGGGGAGAAAAACTATGAGACCGCCAATGAGGCCGCCGGGAACGCTATCCTGCTCGCATTTTTTAGCGGGTTGGTCATGCTGGCGGTAGGACTTACCCTGCCCCATTTCTTTTTTCGGATCCAAACGGATATTCCGGGGATTGTAGACCAGGGAACCGTATATCTTACCATCTGCTGTACCTGCTCCATCGGCGTTTTTTTGGAGATCACTTTTGAACGGCTGCTTCAGTCTACAGGCCGAACTGTTTTTTCTATGTGTACCCAAGGTGTGGGAGCAGTGACAAATATTATTTTGGATCCCCTATTTATCTTTGGCCATGAATTTGTTTGGGCGGGAGACAACCCCATTGCCCGCTTCTGTACGGAGCATGGATTGGGCTTGGGGATCGCCGGAGCGGCCTGGGCCACAGTGGCAGGCCAGATTGCGGGGGCCATCTTAGGCTTACTGCTGAACTTGGTATTGAATAAGGAGTTAACCTTCAAACCTCGGTATCTGCGTCTCAAGGGAAAAATCGTAGGACAGATCTATGCTGTCGGCGTACCCAGTATGGTGATGAATACGGTAGGCTCGGCCATGGTCTTTGGCCTGAACCAGATACTGATGGGCTTTACCGATACCGCTACGGCGGTTTTTGGAGTCTACTTCAAGCTCCAGTCCTTTATTTTTATGCCGGTCTTTGGCCTGAACAATGGTATGATCCCCATCATTGCCTATAACTACGGCGCCCGGAACCGGCAGCGGATCCTGGATACCATGAAACTGGCTGTTGTTATGGCGGTAGGGATCATGCTGGTGGGGCTGGCGGTGGCGGAGTTTTTCCCGGCGCAGCTATTGGGGATATTTGAAGCCTCTGACGAAATGCTGGGCATTGGTATTCCCGCTCTGCGGATCATCTGTACCTGTTTCCTGTTTGCGGGCTTTGGTATTGTGTCCAGTTCTGTGTTCCAGGCGTTGGGACACGGTGTATTAAGTATGATGGTTTCCATTGTCCGCCAGCTTCTTGTTCTGCTTCCCGTCGCCTACCTCCTGTCCCTGACCAGGCGGCTGGAGTTGGTTTGGCTGGCCTTTCCCATTGCGGAGCTTGCCTCTGTAATTATGTGCGTCATTTTTACCCAGCGGATCATTCGGAACGTTATCGATCCCCTGGAGGAGCAGTAAGAGCAACACCCGCCGTCTGAGGATGGCGGGTGTTGCCTATTTTTTCCTTTTGGGGTATACTGATACCAATTAAAAGCGGAGGTGGGGAACAAAATGACAGATTATTTTCACCTGATGGCCCACCGGGAAAGCCTGAATGCTATCAGCAATTTGGGCCTTGCCCACCTGGGAGACGCGGTCTATGAGCTTATGGTGCGCTCCTGGCTGTGTCTTTATGGGAAGGCAACGGCTAAGGGACTGCACAAAGCGGCGGTCCGATATGTGGCGGCCCCGGCCCAAGCACGGCTTGTGGGAAAAATTCTTCCCGACCTGACTACGGAAGAGCAGGACGTGTTTCGTCGTGGACGGAACGCCAGTCCCCATGCGATTCCCCAAAATGCCAGCCGGGGAGAATATCAGACAGCGACGGCCCTGGAGGCCCTATTTGGCTGGCTTTATCTACGGGGAGAGAACCAGCGGCTCAACGAACTGTTTGAACGGATGATGGAGGGAGAATAACATGGCCCTTGACGCACTGTGCCTGGCTGCTGTACTGAGAGAATTGAACGCCTCCATTGAAGGCGGGAGGATCGATAAGATCCATCAGCCCGGCTCCTGGGATATTGTTCTGGGAGTGCGGGGAAACCAGGGAAATGTGAAGGTCCTCCTTTCCGCCGATCCCAGCCATCCCAGGATCCATTTGACGACCCTGGAACGGGAAAACCCTGACAAGCCCCCCATGTTCTGTATGCTTCTGCGCAAGCATCTTACCGGCGCCCGCATTCTGGGTCTGGAGCAGCCCTATATGGAACGGGTGGTGTCCCTCCGGCTGGAGGCCACCGACGAATTGGGGGACAAGGTTTCCCGGACCCTGGTCCTGGAGGCCATGGGCCGCCATGCCAATCTGATCCTGCTGGATGGAGAGGGACGGATCGTTGCATGTATCCGCCGGGTGGAGGGAGACATCACCACCGGAGCCCGGCAGATCCTTCCCGGCCTTTTTTACCGGCTACCGGAGCCACGCTTCGGAATACCGCCCCTCCTGGAGAGAGAACTTCGGTTTGGGGGAGAGGAGGGGGATCTTGCGCCCCGGATCCAGCAGCTATGGAGCACTGTAAAGGAATATCCCTCCACGCCAACAATGCTGATACAGGAGGGAAAAGCCAAGGATATCTCCTTTCTTCCTATTCTCCAATACGGACCGGCTGTGGAGCTGCGGGAATATCCCTCCTTTGGGGAGCTGTTGGATGACTTTTATGAGGTCCGGGAAAGGCAGGAACGGACCAAACAGAGGGGCGAGGACCTTCTGCGGGCTGTGAAAAACGCCCGGGACAGGACAGCCCGAAAGCTGGAGAACCAGCGGCAGGAGCTGTTGGCTACCAAAGAGCGGGAGCGACTGCGTCAGATGGGGGATATTCTTACCAGTAATCTTCATGTACTGGAGAAAGGCCGCTCTACCGTCCGGCTTCAAAACTACTATGATCCAAAGGGCACGGAGCTGGAGATCCGGCTCGATCCACTCTTAACGCCGCAGCAGAATGCCGCTAAATATTATAAGGAATACAACAAAGCCAAGAACGCAGAAAGCGCCTTGACCTTACAAATAGAGAAGGGCGAGGGGGACCTTTCCTATCTGGACAGCGTGATGGAGGCCCTGTCCCTGGTCGAAGGAGAGCGGGATATCCAAGAGATCCGGCAGGAGCTGATAGATACCGGTTACCTGAAGTATCGGGGGAAGGCGCAAAAGAGCGCCAAGCGGGTCTCCGGTAAGCCTATGGAGTTTCGCACCGACGCCGGTCTGCGGGTATCTGTTGGTAAGAACAACAGCCAAAACGACCTCCTTACCACCAAACAGGCGGGAAAGGGGGATTGGTGGTTTCACACCCAGAAGATCCACGGTTCTCACGTGATCCTTTGGACCGGGGGAGAGGAGCCGGACGAGAAAAGCGTAGAGCAGGCCGCGGCTTTGGCTGCCTGGTTTTCCCAGGGGCGGGAGGCGGGAAAGCTTCCGGTGGATTATACTCCGGTGAAATTTGTTAAAAAACCTGGGAGAGCAAAACCGGGTATGGTAGTCTATACCACCTATCGGACCTTGATGGCCAAGCCGGATGAAGCTTTGGTAAAGCGGCTTCGGGTGAAATAAAAAACTCACAAAAAATTAAGGAGTTTGGGGCCTTTTCTGCGGTATAATTGGAATACAAAATCTGACCGAAAAAGGAGAAATGACCATGGACGCCTTTCACATTCTGGTGGTTGAGGACGATCCTGACATTAATAAGCTGCTTTGCCGCATTGTCTCCGATGCGGGATATGACTGCCGCCCCGCCTTTTCCGGTACGGAGGCCGCTCTGCTTTCTGAGCAATATTCCTATGATCTGATCCTCTTGGATCTCATGCTTCCCGGCCTGACCGGAGAGGAGTTTATTGCCCGGCTGCGAAAAGGAAAGACCATGCCTGTGATCGTGCTCTCCGCCAAGGCGGGATTGGAGGACCGGGTGAACGTTCTCAAACTGGGGGCCGATGATTTTATTCCAAAGCCCTTTGATAACGCAGAGGTCCTGGCCCGGATCGAGGCCCAGCTTCGCCGGTACAAAAAGTTTTCCGGCGGAGAGACAGGGGGGATCCTGACCTGGGGGGACCTGACCCTAGACCGGGAGAGCGTGATGGTGACGGCGGCCGGACAGAAGGTTTCTTTGACGGCCCGGGAATTTGAGATCCTGGCCCTTCTGATGAGCCACCCAAGGAAGGTCTACACCCGGGAACAGATCTACCGGCAGGTCTGGGGGGAGGAGTACATGGGCGATGATAATACAGTGAACGTTCACGTATCCAACCTCCGTGCAAAGCTGGGAGAGACGGAATATATCAAGACGGTCTGGGGGATCGGCTTCAAGATGGTTGAGGTCGGAGAATAGGAAACGCTCCGCCCCAAACGGTGGAAAGCCAAACTTTATTCTTTCTTTATTATCCCTTCAAGTTCTCTTGTTGACTTTTCGCTATACTGAGACCACACTCAGGAAAGAGAGGTCATGCGAAATGACAGACAATGCACTGGTGACCCGTGGCCTGACCAAGCGCTATGGAAACCATCTGGCAGTGGACCACGTGGACATTACCATTCCCAAGGGAGAGATCTATGGTCTGGTAGGCCGAAACGGGGCGGGGAAGACCACCATCATCCGTATGGCGGCAGCCCAGACGGTACCTACTGCCGGAGAGTTGGAGCTTTTTGGCGCAACGGGGGAGAGAGAGCTGCAAAAGGCTCGTTCCCGGACCGGGGCCATGGTAGAGATCCCAAGTTTTTATCCCTATCTTACCGCCAAGGAAAATCTGGAATATTACCGTCGGCAGCGGGGAGTGGCGGGCTCCCATGTGGTGGAGGACGCTCTTCGTCAGGTAGGACTGGACGATACCGGAAAGAAGAAGTTCAAGGCCTTTTCTCTTGGCATGAAGCAACGGCTGGGTCTGGCCCTGGCCCTGATGAATCGGCCTGACCTGCTGCTTCTGGACGAACCCATTAACGGCCTGGACCCGGAGGGGATCGTGGATTTCCGAAACTTGCTGCTAGAGCTGAACCGGCAGTATCAGATCACCATCCTCATCTCCAGCCACATCCTTTCTGAACTTCAGAACCTGGCTACATGCTACGGATTTATCGACCAGGGACGGATGTTGGAGCAGGTCTCTGCCGGAAAGCTGGCGGAGAAGTGCCGGGACTGCCTGGAGTTAAGGGTGGACGACGCTCCCCGGGCTGCCGCTATTCTGGAACGGCAGATGGGCTGTCGGGATTTCGAGGTGCTTCCTGGCGGGATCATCCGGCTCTATGATGGTCTGGATGTCCCCGAGAAGGTGACCCGGCTCCTGGTAAAGCAGGGGATCTCTTTGTCCGGGATGGAGCACCGGGGAGCCAATCTGGAGGACTACTTCCTGAACCTGATGGGGGGTGTCCGTCATGGTTAATTATATCAACGCTGAATGTTACAAGGCGTTTCATCGAAAGTATATGTATCTTTTTTTGACTGTCATTCTGGGCTTGGTGGCAGCCTTTATGTTGCTTCTGCGGGTGGAGGGCCTCCGTCAGTCCCAGACGGCGGAGGGAATGATCGTGATCCAGCGAGTCTCGGTTTCAGAGCTGTTGGGGATCCTGGCAATGTCCCTGTCCACCGGCCTCTATTTTTTGATGATCGCGGCGGATATTGTATTTTCCGATCAATATAAGCATAATACCCTGAAAAATGAGGTCTCCTACGGCCTGCCCCGGATTCGGATCTATTTGGGAAAGCTGGTTTCCGCTGCCCTGGTGGCGATCGCATTGTGCGCGGTACTGTTGGGGGGGTATCTGCTCCTATCCTGTATCCTGTTCCCCGCAGGGGAGGAAATAGTGGAGAGCCTGCGAGCCTTCGGACTTTGGCTGCTGACGGCGATCCCCTTGTGGCTTGGCGGTCTGGGGTTGTTCATACTGCTGCAATTTGTGATGAAAAACACCGCAGCTACCATCACTTATGTTATGATCGTCGGATTTTTGGGAAGCGGATTTATGGATCTGCTGACCGCGTTTATGCCCTCACTGGAGTCGGCGGCAAACCTTGTGCGGGCCATCTCTCTGAACACACCCTTTTCTCTGCTGGGGAAGCGTGGACCGGAGGAGGTGATGGGCTATGCCTGGGCTCTTGGATCGGCGTGGCTGGGCGTCTCCACCTTGGTAGGGCTGGCCTGTTTCCGAAAAAAGGAGATCAGCTAAAATGCTCAATTATATTTCCGCAGAGTGGTATAAGCTCCGCCATACCAAGGGAATATTTCTTTCCTTTGGGGTTCTGCTGGTCCTGGTCACCCTGCTTTTTGTCCCCGCCTTTTGGGTCCAGGCACCCACCTTTGAGGCATATGCGGGCGGTTATATCGTAACTTTGGTTCTGGGCTTTTTCCTGGCCCCTATCTTTGCGGTCCGAGCCTTTGATGACCAGTATGGTCGGGGGACAATGAAGAATGAGGTGGTTTTTGGGATCCCAAGACGCCGGATCTATCTGGGAAAGCTAGCCTTTGGCGCTCTGGCGGGAACAGGCGCGGCCCTTCTGGTATTGGCCTTTTATCTGCTGTTGTGTATTCTGATGGGGGGACTGGCGGAAGAGAACGCAACGCTGTGTATTGAACTGTGTGTAAGTGGGACGCTTTTGGTTATACCCCTGTGGTTGGCCAGCCTGTCCCTGGCTTTTCTTCTTCAGGCAGTGATGCGGAGTAGCGCAGGCGCCGTAGCGATCAACTATCTGTTTTTGCTTTTTGGAACGCCCATCGCACTGGTGGGCGGCTTGGAGGAACCTACAACCTCCCTTTTTTTGAATTTTATGAATCGATGGTTTTTTGTCGCTCCCTATCGGGCCATTTATGTTACGACGGATCTGAACTGGAGCGCTTTTTGTGGCATGACTTATAGCTGGCTGGTAGGAGCGGGTTGGGTCTTAGCCACCACATTGATTGGGTTGGCGGTCTTTTCCCGGAGAGAGATCAATTAGAAAATGAGGAGGGAAATTATGGACTATCTGGCGGGGGGGATGGGGCTGCTTTGCCTGCTTCTGGCTCTGCGGCTCTATTCTTTGGAGCGCAACCTGAAGGCGGGCGCCGAAGAGCTGAAGCGGCGCCGGCAGGAAAAAAGCGCTGTCCCCCTTCACCTGGCTGCTCCCCACCGGAGCTCAGAAGCGTTGCTGTCTGAGATCAACGGACTTTTGCAGGACGGGGAGGAGGAGCGAGCCGATTTCCGCCGCCGTGAGCAGGCCCTACGCCGTCAGATCGCCAATGTGTCCCATGACCTTCGCACTCCTTTGACTTCTATTTTGGGATATCTTCAACTGATAGAGGGGCCTGAGATTTCTACAATGCAGAGGGAGGAGTATTTGGCCGTTATTTTCAGTCGGGCTAAGGTCCTCCAGGGACTTATTACCAGCTTTTACGACCTGAGCCGACTGGATGCGGGAGAATATCCTATTATGAGGGAGCGGGTAGACCTGCGGGAAATCATCGGTGCCTTGCTGGCCGCTTTCTATGACGAACTGGAAAGCCATTTTACCGTAAAGGTGGATCTACCGGAGGAGCTGCCTTTGGTATGGGGCGATAAAGCTGCCATGACACGGGTTTATTCCAACCTGATCCATAACGCCCTGGAACACGGGGAGGGGATGCTGACCATCTCCGCAGGAAAAGAGGGGGAACGGGTAGTTACCCGGTTTACCAACGCTGGCGCGAAATTGGGCCAGGACGAGCTTCCTCATGTGTTTGACCGCTTCTATACCTCAGATAAGACCCGCTCTGGGAGAAATACCGGATTGGGGCTCGCTATTGTGAAAACCTTGACGGAACAAATGCTGGGAACCGTTGGGGCAGAGTTGACAGAGGGTAATTTTTCCGTTATACTATATTGGAAGGTGTAAGGGGGGCCATACCCGGCCTCCCTTCCTCTTTCTAGAAAACACTGTAAAGACCTTGACACCTTGGGACGAAAATGATAGAATTTTAACGATGTAGTCAGTGATCCAAATAAATTGAGAAGGAAAGAGAAGTGGTATTCATGGTCAAGATCGTACGGAAAAAGGAACTGAATCCCACCGTGACCCTGATGGAGGTGGAAGCCCCCCTGGTGGCCGCCAAGGCGCAGGCGGGGCAATTCATCATCCTCCGGGTAGACGAGGAGGGAGAGCGGATCCCCCTGACCGTAGCCGGCTATGACCGGACGAAGGGAACGGTCACCATCATCTTCCAGATCGTAGGAGCTACCACTGAGAAACTCAATCACCTGAAGGAAGGGGAGTACATCCACGACTTTGTAGGCCCCTTGGGTATGCCCACTCACACGGAGGGCCTGAAGAAGGTCTGTGTGGTTGGCGGCGGCGTTGGCTGCGCCATTGCTCTTCCTGTCGCTCAGAAGCTCCATGAGCAGGGCTGTGAGGTGACCTCTATCATCGGGTTCCGGTCCAAGGATCTGCTGATCCTGGAAGAGGAATTCAAGGCTGCTTCAGATACCCTTTATGTGATGACCGACGATGGCTCCTATGGCCGCCATGGCAATGTGTGCGTTCCTCTCAATGAAATGTTTGCCGCCGGGGAGACCTTTGACGAGGTCATTACCATTGGGCCCCTCATTATGATGAAATTTGTGGTAGAGGCCACCCGGCCCACCGGGATCCCCTGTATGGCCTCTATGAATCCCATTATGATCGACGGTACCGGCATGTGCGGCGGCTGCCGCCTCACCCTCCACCAGGACGGCAAGGCGGTGACCAAGTTTGCCTGCGTGGACGGCCCCGATTTTAACGGATATGAGATCGACTTTGACGAGGCCATGTCCCGTGGCACTATGTACTACGGCTTCGAGCGTCACGCCCATGAGGAGACCTGTAATCTGTTCAAGAAGGAGGCTGAGCTTCATGGCTAATCTTCCCAATATGGATCCGAAAAAGCATGAAATGCCCACCCAGGCCCCTGAGGTCCGGGCTCATAATTTTAGCGAAGTGGCCTTGGGCTATTCCGAGGAGACTGCCATTCAGGAGGCTCTTCGGTGTCTGAACTGCAAGAACTATCCCTGCGTGTCTGGCTGCCCGGTAAACATCCATATCCCTGAGTTTATTTCCAAGATCAAGGAGGGGGATTTTGAGGGCGCCTATCAGGTGATCCAGCAGTCTTCCTCTCTTCCTGCCGTCTGCGGCCGTGTCTGCCCTCAGGAGACTCAGTGCGAAAGCAAGTGCGTTCGGGGAATCAAGGGGGAACCTGTGGGAATCGGCCGTCTGGAGCGGTTCGTGGCTGACTGGCACAACGCCCACGCCGAGAAGCTTCCTGAAAAAGTGACCTCCAACGGCCATAAGGTGGCTATTGTGGGTTCTGGCCCCAGTGGTCTTACCTGCGCCGGCGATCTTGCCAAGAAGGGCTATGAAGTCACTGTCTACGAGGCTCTTCATACCGCCGGCGGTGTGCTGGTCTACGGTATCCCTGAGTTCCGTCTGCCCAAGTCCATCGTCCAGAAGGAAGTGGACAACCTGACCGCTATGGGTGTGGATATGGAGACCAATGTGGTCATTGGCAAAACCCTCACCATCGACGAGCTTTTTGACAAGGGCTTTGAGGCCGTGTTTGTGGGCTCCGGAGCCGGCCTTCCTAACTTTATGGGAATCCCCGGCGAGAGCCTGAAGGGGGTCTATTCCGCCAACGAGTTCCTCACCCGTTCCAACCTGATGAAGGCCTACAAGGAGGATCCCGTAACTCCCATTATGAAGGGCGGCAAGGTGGCCGTTGTAGGCGGCGGTAACGTGGCTATGGACGCGGCCCGTACCGCACTTCGTCTGGGGGCTGAGAAGGTCTATATCGTTTACCGCCGTTCTCTGGAGGAGCTCCCCGCCCGGAAGGAAGAGGTGGAGCACGCCATGGAGGAGGGAATCGACTTTAAACTCCTCAATAACCCGGTGGAGATCCTGGGCTATCATAACCCTGACGATCGCCGGGATCCCAAAAACGGTTTTGTCACCGGTATGAAGTGTATCAAGATGGAGTTGGGAGAGCCCGATGAGAAGGGCCGCCGCCGTCCTGTGGCCATTCCCGGTAGCGAGTTTGAGTTGGAGGTGGACACGGTAATCATGTCCATCGGCACATCCCCCAATCCCCTCATCAAGTCCACCACCGAGGGGCTGGATGTCAACAGCCACGGCGGTATCATCGTGGAAGAACAGGCCGGAGCCACCACCAAGCAGGGCGTTTATGCCGGCGGCGATGCTGTCACCGGGGCAGCCACTGTCATTTCGGCAATGGGTGCCGGTAAGATAGCGGCCAAGGCCATTGACGAATATCTGAGCGGAAAATAAACAGGATACATACAAAAGGCCGTGGAGAGTATTCTCCACGGCCTTTTGTGACAGAAAAGCGGTAGGCGTCTCTACTCAGAGACGCCTACCAGCCTTATACGGTCTTATTCGGCAACGATCTTCTTGAGCTTGGCGAACCGGGGAAGGGAGTTCTCCTTGGGTCCGTTTGCTTCGCCCTGAATGAGGGGGAGAACGTAGTCAATGAAGGGCTGCTCAATGCCGTTTCCAGCGGCGTTGATCCACTCCCTGGGAACCTTCTTTTCAAAGTTGGCCACGATATCCAGGGGCTCCAGAATGGTCTCGCACTTGTAGCCGCCCTCTCTTGTACACTTAAATGCCACCATCTTGTCCGTAACACCGGACACGGCGGCCTCTACCGCTTTGGCGCCAGCCAGCCAGGCCTCCTCAATGTCGGTCTTGGAGCCCACGTGGGAGCCGCAGCGCTGGAGAAGACTCAGCTCCACACCCCGGACCTTGGCGCCGGTGGCCTTCTTTACCGTCTCAGCCAGCAAAGCGGCCAAACCGCCCAGCTGAGCGTGACCAAAGCCGTCGGTAGCGGAGGTCTCTGCCTCAGAGACAAAGCGGCCGTCGGCATAGTGGATCCCTTCGGACACAGCCACCATGCACTTTCCGGTGGCGTCGTAGATCTTCTTCACATCGGCAAGGAACTGGTCCATATCAAAGTCTACCTCAGGCAGATAGATCAGGTCGGGACCGCAGCCGGTAAGAGAGGCCAGGGCAGCGGAACCGGCCAGCCAACCGGCGTGACGGCCCATGATCTCCACCACAGTGATCATACCGGTATCGTAGACATGAGCGTCCTGCCATACCTCGGCGCAGGAGGTGGCGATATGCTTGGCGGCAGAAGCAAAACCGGGGCAGTGGTCGGTACCGTTCAAATCGTTGTCGATGGTCTTGGGCACGCCCATGACCCGGCACTCATACCCTACCTTCTGCATATACTTACTGATCTTATTGCAGGTGTCCATGGAATCATTGCCGCCGTTGTAGAAGAAATAGCGGACATTGTGCTTCTGAAAGACCTCCAGGATCCGCTTATAGTCTGTATCGTCCTTGTCGGGATCGGCCAGCTTATAGCGGCAGGAGCCCAAAGCGGAGGAGGGGGTATACTTCATGATATCCAGTTCGGCGGGATCCTCCTTGGACATATCATAAAGCTTATCGTCCAAAACCCCCCTGATGCCGTGGGCCGCACCCAGGACCTGGGTAATGCAGTCCGCCTTCAAAGCGGTTTGGATCACGCCCTGGGCGCTGGCGTTGATGACGGCAGTAGGGCCGCCGGACTGGCCGATGATACATGCTCCGCGAAGTTCACTCATACTCTTATCCTCCTAAAAAATAATAGAATGCATTGCCGTGGACACACAAAAGAAAAACTGACATTTCACATATAATATCATAGCATGACCTATTGCATTTTTCAACCATTCCTGTTAAAATTAGGACGTAGTCAGCCACAAAAAATAAGAAGGAGTTGATTCCCATGCCTCTGGTCACATCCACTGAAATGTTCAAGAAGGCTTATGCTGGCGGGTACGCCGTTGGTGCCTTCAACGTCAACAACATGGAGATCGTGCAGGGCATTACCGAGGCCTGCAAGGAGGAGAAGGCCCCTGTGATCCTTCAGGTTTCCAAGGGCGCCCGGGCCTATGCCAACCACACCTATCTTGTGAAGCTGGTGGAGGCTGCCGCGATCGAGTGTCCTGAGATCCCCATCGTGCTTCATCTGGATCACGGCCCTGATTTCGAGACCTGCAAGTCCTGCATTGACGGCGGCTTTACCTCCGTCATGATCGACCTCTCCTCCAAGTCTTTTGAGGAGAACATTGCCGGTACGAAGAAGGTAGTGGAGTACGCCCATGACCACGGCGTGGTGGTAGAGGCTGAGCTTGGTACTCTGGCAGGCATTGAAGACGACGTACAGGTTGCGGCCCATGCGGCTTCCTACACCCGTCCCGAAGAGGTAGAGGAGTTTGTCGCCAAGACCGGCTGTGACTCCCTGGCTATTGCTATCGGCACCAGCCATGGCGCCTATAAATTTACTCCCGACCAGTGCACCCGGAATGAGAAGGGGATTCTGGTTCCCCCTCCGCTTCGCTTTGACGTGCTGGAGGAGGTTTCCAAGCGTCTGCCTGGTTTCCCCATCGTGCTTCACGGTTCCTCCAGTGTGCCCCAGGACTATGTGAAGATGATCAACGCCCACGGTGGCAAAATGCCCGATGCTGTCGGTATTCCTGAGGAGCAGCTGCGGCAGGCCGCTACCCTCAGCGTGTGCAAGATCAACATTGACTCCGATCTGCGCCTGACCATGACCGGTACCATTCGGGAGTTCTTCGATGAGCACCCCGACAAGTTTGACCCCCGGGAGTACCTGAAGCCCGCCCGTGCCAACATCAAGGAGACCGTCCGCCACAAGCTGGTGAACGTGTTGGGCTGCGCTGGCAAGGCCTAACTGGTAAGAAAGAGGCAAAGGATTCCCCCGGCCGTATGGCCGGGGGAATTTTTTCAGGGAGGTGAGGTCCGTGAAATACTATAGAGAGATTCTTTTGAAAGACGGAAGACCCTGCATTTTGAGAAACGGAACAGGCTCCGATGCAACCGAAATATACAGAAGTTTTAACCTGACCCACGGGGAGACGGAGTTTCTTCTGAGTTACCCAGATGAAAATAGCTTTGATATTCCCCAGGAGGAACGGTTTCTGACAGAAAAAGAACAGGGAGAAAGGGAGATAGAACTCTGCGCTGTTTTGGAGGGAAGGATTGTCGGCACAGCTGGAATAGAAGCGGTCGGTACAAAAGATAAGGTAACGCACCGAGCCAGCTTTGGTATCAGCATTGAAAAAGCCTTTTGGGGCCTGGGGATCGGTCTGGCACTGACGCAGGCCTGTATCGAATGCGCCAGAGCTGCCGGTTACTCCCAGCTAGAGTTGGATGTGGTCGGCACAAACGAAAGGGCCATCTCCCTATATAAAGGCATTGGATTTGTGGAATATGGAAGAAATCCAAGGGGGTTTCGCACCAGAGGCGGGGTATGGCAGACGCTGATCCTGATGCGGCTGGAGCTATCATAAAACCAAGGAGCGGGCTGCCTTGTGCAGCCCGCTCCTTGGTTTACCGATTCAAGTGAGATCCTTGAGGGCCTTCAGCATCCCGTCGGCACTGGAGAGGGGAGTAGCGAAGGAGGTGACAAAGCGGACCACCGTATGGCTGTCATCCGCTTTGCCCCAGACCTCATAGGTACATAACTTGTCCAGTTCCGGAAGAAGGGTGTTGGGGACAATGGGAAAGATCTGGTTGGTGGGAGAGTCCACCATCATGGGGAAGCCCAGATTTTTCAGGCCCCCCTGGAGATACTGGGCCACCTCCACCGCATTCCGGGCGATCTTAAAATAGAGCCCGTCCTTTAAAAGGGCCCGGAACTGGACCCCAAGAAGCCAGCCCTTGGCCAAAACGGCCCCCTGCTGTTTCTTCATGCGGAAAAATTCCCCCTGAAGGTTGGGATCGGTGATGACCAGAGCCTCGCCCATCATAGCCCCGTTTTTGGTGCCGCCGATATAGAATGCGTCGGTAAGCTGGGCAATGTCAGCCAGGGTCAGATCGTTCTGCTGGCAGGAGAGAGCGCAGCCCAGCCGGGCGCCGTCCAGGAAAAGAAGGAGCCCGTGCCGACGGCAAAAGAGAGAGAGCTCCGTCAACTCCGCTTTGGTATACACGCCTCCGGTTTCGGTGGCGTCCGAAATATAGACCAGCCGGGGCTTGGTCAGATGAGCGTCCTCACACTCGTCCAGCACAGGCAGGATCGCGGCGGGGGAGAGCTTTCCGTTGGCTGGGGTGCGGATTGGGAGGATCTTGTGGCCGGTAGCCTCGACCGCGCCTGCCTCGTGGCCGTTGATATGACCGGAGGCGGGAGAGATCACGCTTTCCCAGGGCCGCAGAAAAGCGGCAATGGCAGTAAAATTAGTCTGGGTCCCACCTACCATAAACTCTACCGAGGCTTGGGACGCATGGCACAGATCGCGAATCAGGTCGGCACAGTCCTTGCAATATTCGTCTTTCCCGTAGCCTATCACACTCTCCGCATTGACAGTGGACAGCGCTTCCAGGACTGCGGGGTGGCATCCTATTGAGTAGTCATTTCGGAAATGGTACATGAAAGGGCTCTCCCTTCCTCAGAATTTAAAGCTGTCCTTCAAGCTGACCGTCCGGTTAAAGACCAGATGGCCGGGCTTGGAATCCTTGCTGTCGGCGCAGAAATAGCCCTGGCGCATAAATTGGAACCGATCCTCCACCTTGGGCTGGGCCAGGCTGGCTTCCACCTTGCAGCCGGTAAGGACCTCCAGAGAGCCCGGATTCAGGCACTCCAGAAAATCCTTGTCTCCGGCGTCAGGAGCCTCATCGGCAAAGAGATTGTCGTAGAGACGGACCTCAGCGTCCAACGCGGTGGCGGCATCCACCCAGTGGAGGGTGGCCCCCTTGACCTTCCGACCGTCGGCGGGGTCGCCGCCGCTGCTGTCCGGATCGTAGGTAGCCAGGATTTCGGTCACATTGCCCTGGGCATCCTTGACGCACCCGGTGCAGGTAATCAGGTAGGCTCCCTTTAGCCGACATTCGGGGCCGCCGGGATAAAGCCGCTTATACTTGGGGACAGGTTCCTCCAGAAAATCCTCAGCTTCCACCCACAGGTTTCGGGAGAAAGCGACTGGGCGCTTTCCGGCACTCTCGTCACCGGGGATATTTTCCACCTCAAAAGTCTCAGACTGGCCCTCCGGATAGTTGGTGATGGTAAGTTTGACAGGGTGGAGGACCGCCATGACCCGACCTGCTGTCTGGTTCAGATCCTCCCGGAGGCAGTGCTCCAGAAAGCCAAATTCCACGGTGGATGCCGCCTTGGTGACGCCGTTACGTTCAGAGAAATCCCGGATGGCGGCAGGCGTGTAGCCCCGGCGGCGCAGGCCGCAGAGAGTAGGCATACGGGGATCGTCCCAACCGGAGACCTGGCCCTCCTCTACCAGTTGACGGAGCTTCCGCTTGCTCATAACGGTATAGTTGATACCCAACCGCGCAAACTCAATCTGCCGGGGCTTGGCGGGAACGTCACAGTGCTGAATGACCCAGTCATAGAGGGGACGGTGGTCTTCAAACTCCAGGGAACACAGAGAATGGGTGATTCCCTCCAGGGCATCCTCCAGGGGATGCGCAAAATCATACATAGGATAGATACACCACTTGTCCCCCTGGCGGTGATGGTGCATATGGTTGATACGGTAGATCACTGGATCGCGCATGTTGAAGTTGCCGCTGCCCAGGTCGATCTTAGCCCGGAGGGTATACTTGCCGTTGGGAAATTCTCCCGCTTTCATCCGGGCAAAGAGATCCAGGGATTCTTCAACAGGACGATCCCGCCAAGGAGAGCGGGCAGGAGTAATTACATCGCCCCGGTACTCCCGAAACTCCTCAGGAGACAACTCACAGACATAGGCCAGCCCCTTTTTGATTAGCTCCACGGCATAGTCATACATCTGATCAAAGTAGTCTGAGGCAAAGAAAAAGCGGTTGTCCCAGTCGTAGCCTAACCAGTGGATGTCCTCCTGGATGGCGTCTACAAACTCCTCGTCCTCCTTGGTGGGGTTGGTGTCGTCCATCCGCAGATTACAGATCCCACCGTACTTTTCCGCAGTGCCAAAGTCAATAAAGATGGCCTTAGCGTGACCAATATGGAGATATCCGTTGGGTTCGGGCGGGAAACGGGTGTGGACCTGCATCCCGGCGTACTGTCCGCCCGGAGCAATGTCCTCGTCAATAAAATCATGGATAAAATTCTGGCCCATGACAGGCTTTGTCTCTTCCGGCATGGTTACACGCTCCTTTTCAATGCGTTACGGTATATTTTACCCTCTATACCGTCAAATTGCAATCCTTATTTCAGGAGTTTTTCCGCCTTTCCATTTTTAAATATATTAAATTCATCTTACCACAACCGTTCCCCAATGGCAGGAATACACGTTGCATGTCCGAATGGTCCATGGTATACTTTGAAAAAAGTGCGGGGGAGGTCCAATCGAATGAAGCGAATTAACGGCCCGGTGCGGCTCTAGAGTTGGCGGCAGGCTGTATCGGGAGAAAAGTGGGACCGGAATGCCGTCAGGAGCCGCACCCTTCAAAATCGGTTCAGAATGATTTTGAAAAGGAGCAGAGTTATGAATACACTGGACCTGAGAAAAATTTGGAAGGCCGAGGAGGATCAGGCTCATATCCACGGCTGGGATTTCTCCCATATCAATGACCGGTATGAGGAGGAGGGGGATCTGCCCTGGGATTACGGAAAAATTGTCCGCTCTTACCTGGACGATGAAAAAGAACTGCTTGATATGGATACCGGGGGCGGGGAGTTCCTGCTGTCTCTGGGACACCCCTATGTCCATACTGCCGCCACGGAGGGATACCCCCCTAACGTGGATCTGTGCCGGGAACGGCTTGAACCGCTGGGTATCCGGATCCGGGAAATAGAGGATCACACCAGGATCCCCTTTGGAGACGGAGAGTTTGACCTTGTCATCAACCGGCATGGGGACTATTGTCCCCGTGAGCTATGGCGGGTGCTGAAGGAGGGCGGTTTTTTTATTACGGAGCAGGTGGGAGAGGACAACGACCGGGATCTTGTGGAACTTTTGCTTCCCGGAACGCCTAAGCCCTTTCCTGGCTGGAACTTGAAGATCCAGAGCGGCACCCTTCGCTCGGCGGGCTTTGAGCTCATGCGGACGGAGGAGTGCTTTCGCTCCATCCGCTTTTATGATGTGGGAGCACTGGTGTGGTTTGCCCGGATCATCCAGTGGGAGTTTCCCGGCTTTTCCGTGGAGGGCTGTTTTGATCGGCTGCTGGAGGCCCAGCAGATCCTGAAACGCCAGGGCGTGGTAGAGGGCCGGATCCACCGCTTTTTGATGGTGGCCCGAAAGGGAAAGGCGGTTGACAAACGGGGAAAGACATATTATAATACGCCATACAGTGATGAAGAGGCCAAGTAGACTCTGTTTCCGCCGCCCAGCGAGCCCCCGTTTTGGTGAAAGGGGGAGGGTGGAGCAGGGAGGAATACCCCTCGGAGCTGCCTCCTGAACCGGAAACATAGTAGGGTAGGCCGGGTACGCCCGTTATTGCGCCGCCGTGTGAAAGCACAGCCTAAGGCCACTCCCGTGAGGGAATGGTAAATCAGAGGTGGTACCGCGTTTTAAACGCCCTCTGTCCTTTTGGACAGAGGGCGTTTTTTACAGGTTTGGAAAAGAGGGAGCAGAATGACCGCGGAGAGAAAAGGCGTCTTATATGTGTTTCTTGCCGCTATTCTTTATAGTATTGGTGGACTGTGTATCAAGGTCATCCCCTGGCACGCCCTTTCTATCAACAGCGGTCGAAACATTATATCCATTCTGGTGGTTGGGAGCTATCTGCTGGCCATCCGTCACAGGCCGAAATGGAACGCGTGGATCGGATTGGGGGCGGCGTGTATCTGCGGGACCAATGTTCTGTTTACCCTGGCCAACAAGATGACCACAGCCGCCAACGCCATTGTACTACAATTTACCGCTCCGATTTTTGTCCTTCTGATCTCTGTACTGTTTTTTCATAAAAAGCCCCGAAGGCTGGATCTGATCGTTTGTGCTTCCGTCCTGACAGGGGTCCTCTGCTTTTTCCTGGAGAGCCTGGAGGCGGGAGGGGCCCTGGGAAATCTGGTAGCCCTGTGTTCCGGCCTTTCCTATGCAGGGGTATTCCTTCTCAACGATATGCCCCATGCCGATCCTATCTCCTCCGTGTTCTGGGGAGATGTGCTCAGCGCGGTGGTGGGGCTGCCTTTCCTTATGAAGGAGACGGATTTCAGCCTGTTCCCCATGACCAGCCTCATTATACTGGGTGCATTTCAGGTGGGGCTTGCCTATATTCTCATGTGTGAGGGTCTAAAAACGACTCCCGCCGTGACCGCCTCCCTGATCAGCGGGATCGAGCCTGTACTGAACCCCCTTTTGGTTGCGGTATTCTGCCATGAGACCATTGCCCCGCTCTCCCAGGTGGGGGCTGTGATCGTAGTTTTGTCTATCATTATTTATAATATTGCAAAGGAGCGAATCGACCATGACGATCTATGATGAACTGAAAGCCAGAGGCCTTATCGCCCAGGTAACGGACGAGGAGGAGATCAAAGAGCTTATCAACAACGGAAAAGCCACATTTTATATTGGCTACGATTGTACCGCTGACAGCCTGACCGCAGGACATTTTGTGACCCTTACCCTGATGAAGCGGCTCCAGATGGCAGGGAATAAGCCCATTGCCCTTATTGGCGGAGGGACCACCATGATCGGCGACCCGTCGGGGCGCACGGATATGCGGAAAATGCTGACAAGGGAGGACATTGACCACAACGCCAAGTGCTTCAAGCGCCAGATGGAAAGCTTTATCGAGTTTGGGGAAGGACCCGGCCAGGCCATGATGCTCAATAACGCGGATTGGCTTTTAAACCTGAACTATGTAGAGCTTCTTCGGGAGGTGGGCCCCTGCTTTTCAGTGAACAACATGCTTCGGGCTGAGTGCTATAAGCAGCGGATGGAGAAAGGCCTTTCCTTCCTGGAGTTCAATTATATGATTATGCAGTCCTATGATTTTTACCATATGTTCCAAACGGTAGGCTGTAATATGCAGTTTGGCGGCAATGACCAGTGGAGCAATATGCTGGGCGGCACCGAATTGATCCGCCGGAAGCTGGGTAAGGACGCCTATGCCCTTACCATCAATCTGCTTACTGACTCCCAGGGCAATAAGATGGGAAAAACGGCAGGAAACGCCATATGGTTGGATCCCAATAAAACCAGCCCCTTCGATTTTTACCAGTACTGGCGCAACGTAGGGGATGCCGATGTAATGAAATGTGTGCGCTGGCTTACTTTCCTTCCCTTGGAACAGATCGATGAAATGGATACCTGGCAGGATGCCAAACTTAACGAAGCCAAGGAGATTTTGGCCTTTGAGTTGACTAAAATGGTCCACGGAGAAGCGGAGGCTCAAAAAGCCCAGGATGCCGCGCGAGCCCTCTTTTTGGGAGGTGGCGACACTACCAGTATGCCCTCTACCACACTGGAGGGAAGTGATTTTACCGACGGTGTGATCGGAATCTTAGATCTGATGGTGCGCTGCGGTCTGGCTCCCTCCAAGAAGGAGGCCAGGAGGCTTGTGGAGCAAGGGGGAGTTGAGGTCAATGGAGAAAAGCTGACCGACGTTACCCTTCGTTATGACATGGACGCTTTTGCCGGTGATGGACTGCTTTTGAAGAAAGGAAAAAAGGTATTTCACCGGGCTGTGATCCAGTAAGGAGCTATAATAATATACGAAAAAGGAGGCGATCACTTGACTGAACCGGAGAAAAGAAAATGGTATCAGTTGGACAGCCGGGCCCTTTCCAACCTGGTGGTGGTTTTCATGGGGATCCTTCTCTATCTGTGCCTTACCCACCTGCCCCAGGTAAGGAGCGTTGTGAGGGCGGTGCTGGAGGTTTTCACGCCCTTCATCGCAGGCTTTGTCATCGCGTATCTTCTCAATACCCCAGTGGATTTCTTTGAACGGGAGGTATACAAAAACGCAAAAGGCAAACGGGCGCTCTCCATTGTAACGGTCTTTCTCATTGCCGTTGCTGTCATCGCTATTTTACTTCAGCTCATTTTACCCCAGGTAACGGACAGCATCCGGCAGCTGCTGAGCAATCTGACCGGCTATCTGAGCAACCTTGACAGGATGGTCCAGGAGTTGGCGCAGCGCTTCCATGTGGAAGGAGAGGGACTGTCCAACCTGGTAGACCACTATAACGAATTTATTCGCAGTCTTACTTCCGCAGATATGGTAAAGCGAATCACAGAGTTTTTGACTTCATCCGCCCCTGAGCTTTGGAATTTTGGCATGTCGGTAGGCAATGGTGTGGTTAATGGAGTAGTTACCGCCATGACAGCTGTGATTGCCTCTGTCTATATGCTTTCGGGAAAACCCCGTTTGGTAAGGCAGCTGAAAAAGTTGATCTATGCCGTCTTTCCTGCCGGAGGCGCCAATCGGATTCTGACGGTGAGCGGAAAAGCCAACCAGATCTTTGTTGGTTTTATCAACGGAAAGCTGCTGGATTCCGCCATTATCGGCGTACTCTGCTTCCTTCTGTGTACCCTCATCAAGATCCCCTATGCGGTCCTGGTGAGCGTGGTGGTCGGTGTTACCAATGTGATCCCCTTTTTCGGCCCCATTATCGGCGCGATTCCCTGCATCATGATCCTGGTTATTGTAAATCCTTGGGCCGCGTTGCGGTTCGGGATCCTTATCATCGCTCTCCAGCAGTTTGACGGAAACATTCTTGGGCCTAAGATCCTAGGGGATTCTACAGGCCTGTCCGCCATCTGGGTACTGGTAGCCATTGTGGTAGGCGGTGGACTTTTTGGCTTTGCCGGAATGCTCCTTGGGGTCCCCACCTTTGCCGTGCTCTATTCTTTGGTAAAGGAGTGGGCGGAGCACCGGTTGGAGGAAAAAGGGCTTTCAATTGGAGAGGCTGTTCAGAGTCCGGCAGCAAAATAAGCCTCCGAAACTCAAAAAGAGCTGTGAAGGGGAATCCCTCACAGCTCTTTTCCTTTTGAATTAAATAAGGTCGCCCACAAGGTCGGACATAGAGTAGAGTCCCGGCGTCTTTCTGCCGAACAGGAAGCGGGCGGCGTGGAGCGCCCCGGAGGCGAAAACTTCCCGGCTCATGGCGGAGTGCTTCAGCTCAATGACCTCATCCCGGCCCGCGAAAATGACCTCGTGGTCTCCGACGATATTTCCCCCCCGGACGGAGGAAATGCCGATCTCATGCTTTTCTCTGGGCTGGCGGACACTTTGGCGCTCGTAAGTATATCGGGCTTCGTAGGGAAGGGCCTCCGCCGCCGCGTCCGCCAGCATAAGGGCCGTTCCGCTGGGAGCGTCCACCTTTCGGTTGTGGTGACGCTCCACGACCTCCATATCGAAGTCTCCTCCCAGGGCAGCCGCAGCTTTTTTTACCAGCCCCACCAGCACGTTGACCCCAAGGGACATATTTCCGGAGCGGAAAATGGGAATCTCCTGAGCGACGGCCCTGATCCGCTCCAGCTGTTCGGTAGAATATCCGGTGGTAGCCAGGACAAGTGGGATATGCCGCGCCAAGCCAAATTCCAACAGAGAGGACAGGGCGCCGGGGGAGGAAAAGTCGATCAGCACATCCCCTTGGCCTGAATATTCAACAGGAGAGGAAAACACGGGAAAATCTTCGTTCTTTTGTCCCAAAAGATCAAACCCAGCGGTAATTTCCACATCCTCTGCTTCCCGGCATATTTCCGCCACTACCTTTCCCATGTGGCCATTGCAGCCGGAGATCAGCACTTTCAGCATTTGAAAACGTCCTTTCCCGCTTACTTCAAAAGGCCCATACGAACCATGGAGGAGCGAAGCAGCTCGGTATGGGCTTCAGTCATATCGCACAGAGGCAGACGAAGAGGGCCCGCCGCCTTGCCCACCATATTGAGGGCGACCTTGATGGGGATGGGATTTACCTCCACAAAGAGAGCGTCGATAAAATCCATCCAGTCGATCTGAAGCTTGGAGGCAGCGGCAAAGTCATTGTCCAAGCACAAATGGCTCATCTTTACCATCACCTGGGGGACAATGTTGGCCGCCACCGAAATAACACCCTTGGCCCCCAAGCTCATCATAGGTACCACCTGGTCGTCGTTGCCGGACCAGATATAGAAGTCCTCACCGCACAGGAACCGAGTGTGCGCCAACAGAGAGAAGTTGCCGCTGGCCTCCTTGACGCCGTTGATCTTGGGATTTTGAGACAGGATCTTGTAGCTCTCCGCCGTAAAGGATACACCCGTGCGGGAGGGCACATTGTAAAGGATGATAGGCAGCTCTACCCGGTCGGCAATATACTCATAGTGCTTAACGAGCCCCAGTTGGGTGGCCTTGTTGTAGTAAGGGGTCACCAAGAGAAGTGCGTCCGCACCGGAGTCCTGTGCGTGCTGGGAAAGGTATACGGCGGCAGAGGTGTCGTTGCTGCCGGCGCCCGCCACAACCTTTACCCGGTGGTCCACCGTTTTGACACAGTATTCCACTACGGCAATATGCTCCCGGATGGACATGGTGGCGCTCTCGCCGGTGGTGCCGCAGACGCAGATAGCGTCGATCCCAGAGGCGATCTGTTCCTCAATGAGGGCGCCAAAAGCCTCATAATTTACCGCGCCGCTCTCGTCAAAAGGGGTAACGATGGCGGTACAGGCTCCGCTGAATACAGGTTCCCGCATAGTAATGACCTACCTTTCCATATCAAGCCTTGTGGTCGATATAACCCTCCGCGCAAAGAAGCTCGGCCAACAAAACGCCGCCTCCGGCTGCTCCACGCAGGGTGTTGTGAGAGAGACCCACAAACTTATAATCATACTGGCTGTCGGGACGCAGCCGCCCGGCGGAGATAGCCATGCCCCCCTCCAGGTCCCGGTCCAGCTTGGCCTGGGGCCGGTCAGGCTCCTCAAAATAATGAATAAACTGCTTGGGGGCGGAGGGAAGCTCCAGCTCCTGAGCCCGGCCCCGGAATCCTTTCCAGACAGCCTTAATCTGTTCCTCAGACGGTTTTTTTCCTTCTGCGAACCTCACAAAGACAGCGGCGGTATGACCGTCGGAGACGGGCACCCGGAGGCACTGGGCGGTAATGGCAGGGGAGGCTGCCTTAACGATCTTGCCGTCCTCCACATGCCCCCATACCTTCAGCGGCTCTTGCTCACTCTTCTCCTCCTCGCCACCGATATAGGGGATCAAGTTATCCACCATCTCCGGCCAGCGCTCAAAGGTTTTTCCCGCTCCGGAGATGGCCTGATAGGTGCAGGCCAGCACCTCATTTACCTGGTAGCCCGCCTTCATCAGCGGAGAGAGGAGGGGGGCGTAGGACTGAATGGAGCAGTTGGATTTTACGGCGATAAAGCCCTGCTGAGTACCCAGACGCTTCCGCTGGGCAGGGATCACTTTGGCATGCTCCGGGTTCAGCTCCGGCACGATCATAGGCACATCATCTGTCCAACGGTGGGCGGAGTTGTTGGAAATGATGGGACACTCCGCCTTGGCGTAGGTCTCTTCCAACGTCCGGATCTCTTCCTTCTTCATATCCACAGCGCAGAAAGCAAAGTCTACCATTCCCGCGATCTTCTCCACATCAGTCTGGGCGTCCAGGACAGTCAAAGATCTGGCCTCACGGGGGATGGGCGTTTTCATGGCCCAGCGGGAAGAGACGGCCTCCTCATAGCTTTTCCCCGCGGAGCGGGGGCTGGCGGCAATGGCAGTAAGCTGGAACCAGGGGTGGTTTTCCAGCAGGGTAATGAATCGTTGGCCCACCATACCGGTGCAGCCAATGACGCCCACCTTAAATTTTTCCATATTGATCGACCTCCGTGACCATTCTATGATAGCTGTGCAATAAAAAAGAAAGGATCCGTGGCTTTACCTGGAGAAAATTTTGTACTATAATGTCAGAGAAAACAAAATTGGTCCAGGCGGCGTTTCACAGCCGCCACGCTTTTTTGATACTACCATAAATCTACCGCCGGTGTCAATCGGCACATCCCGGAGGAACAGACATGAAACGGAAATGCCTGACAATTTTCTGCATCCTGGCCCTGCTGTGGGGAACGTTTTTTCCCGCCCTGGCGGAGGGAGAGGATCAGAATGCGATCATAGCTCCTCCCGGCTGGGAGCAGACGGAAAACGACGGATCGTCCACACAGGGAAGCGACGCTCCCGCCGCGTCCTCTGAAGAAACGCCGCATCAGGAGCCGACTACAAATGCGCCTGACGCAGCTTCCGCACCCTGGGCAGTTCCGTTTCCGGAGGACCCAGACGCTCTTACGGGCGACAATATTTTGGTTTTGGTGGGCCTTGCCTATAAAAACACAGCGCTGGATGGAGCCAATCTGGCCAACGCCGTGGGAAACGGTTACCGGTTCGGTTACCTGGATGAGCGAAGGGTCTTTTGGCCGGTTGGCTATACATCAGAAACCGCCATCTCTGTGGTCAAAACTCAAAATGTCTATTACGGGGTAGATCCACAGTACAGTAAAAACCTGAAAAGCTACTCCGATCAGATATCCTCTGATATTGGGGTGGGCTGCTGGCATGTACAGCTTCCCACAGAGACGGCGCCAGGCTCCTATGAGGAGGCTCTGGAGCTACTCCGGACCATGGGGCAGGACGGATTTCCCGCATGGATCGACGGCGTATGGCAGTTGCGTGTAGGCGCCTATACCAGCCAGGAGGAGGCGCAGACCGCCGCATCCATGATAGGCGGTACGGCAGTGGGAACCAGCGCCTATGGCGTCTCTGTGGTAAAAACAGGGACCTCCCGCATTCTTTTTCAGTTTGACGGGGGAGACGCCCTTTCTTTGGCGGTTGCGCCCGGACTGGATAACGGTCTGAAAAGCGAGACCCATTTCAGAGGGGAACGTTACTACGGGATATTTCAGTTCTGCCGGGTCAAGGGCGGCGATCTGGTGGTCTCCAACCTGGTTACCCTGGAGGATTATACCAACAGCGTGATTTCCCGGGAGATGAGCTCCAGCTGGCCCATAGAAGCGTTAAAGGCCCAGGCAGTCAGCGCCAGAAGCTATTACGAGGATAATCTGGGCAAGCACGTCTCCTATGGTTTTGATATCTGCTCCACAACGGATTGCCAGGTCTATTTTGGTATGGCCCAGACCAACGAACGGACACTACAGGCCGCTCGTGAGACGGCTGCTCTCCGGGCCTGGTATCAGGGAGAACCGGCCAAAACCTTTTATTTCGCTTCGGATGGGGGCGGAACAGAAAACGTGAAAAATGTGTGGGGAAGCTCTTTCCCTTATCTCTGCGGCGTGATTGATCCTTATGAGGAAACCATTTCCAACAAAATCGCATACTGGGACCACACCACCACCTTTACCGGGAGCCAATTGACAAAGATGTTCCAGAGCAAGGGCTATAACTGCGCCGCCATTGTGGATTTTCAGGTGACAGAGCTTACCCCAACAGGAAATGTAAAGTCCATTGTCTTTACTGATGCAAACGGCAAAGAATATCCCTTTACACAAACGAACGCGGTAAAGCTGGCACGGAATGACCTGGGGCTGAAGTCTATTCGCTATACCGTTACCAAAACAGGGGAGCATACAGGCGGCGTCTATTATATCAGCGGAGAAAGTACCCTGTCCTCCATGAACGGCGTTTACGCCATTAACGGCAGCAAGGCGGTAGAACAGATCTCCGGCAATCCCCATGTGATAACCGGAAATGGGGGAGGCTTTCTTCCTGCGCCAACAGGGGGAGAGGAGACCGGGGAGGTGCTGTTTACCGTTACCAGCCGGGGGAACGGGCACAGTATCGGTATGAGCCAGTGGGGAGCTTATGCCATGGCTCAGCAGGGCTTTACCTTTGACCAGATCCTGAAGTTTTACTATCCCGGCATTGAAATTTATTGAGAAAGTTGGAAATGTGAAAAGATGAAGACCTCTGATTTTTACTATGATCTGCCGCCGGAATTGATCGCTCAGACCCCTTTAAAGCGGCGGGATGGCTCCCGGCTTATGCTGCTGGATAAGGAGACGGGAAAGATCGAACACCGTCATTTTTATGATCTGCCTCAATTTCTTCATCCTGGCGACAGCCTGGTCCTGAACGACAGTCGGGTACTTCCTGCCCGGCTACTGGGGCGGCGGGATCCCTCCGGCGGAGCGGCGGAAGTGCTGCTCCTGGTGGACAAGGGGGAAAAACGGTGGGAATGTCTGGTGCGTCCTGGACGGAAGCTTAAACCGGGACAACGGATCGCTTTTGGAGACGGAAGTCTTCTCACCGCCACCGTGTTGGAGGAACTTCCGGGAGGGAACCGGATCGTAGAGTTCCACTATGAGGGCATTTTTCTGGAGATCTTAGAGCAACTGGGGAAGATGCCTTTGCCGCCCTATATTAAGGAGGAGCTAAGTGAACCGGAACGCTATCAGACGGTCTATTCCAAAGAGGTCGGGTCAGCGGCGGCACCTACGGCGGGCCTCCATTTTACAAAGGAACTGCTGGCTCAGGTAGAGAGAATGGGGGTAAAGGTTTGCTATGTGACGCTCCATGTGGGACTGGGGACCTTTCGTCCGGTGAAGGAGGAGGATCCTCTGGAGCATGAAATGCATTCGGAATACTGTATGATCTCCTCTGAGACCGCCGATGTAATCAACGAGACAAAAAAGAACGGCGGACGGGTCATCTGTGTCGGGACTACCTCCTGTAGGACCATTGAAAGCTGGGCGGAGGAGGATGGGACCCTGAAGGAAAGCGGCGGCTGGACCGATATTTATATCTATCCTGGATATCGGTTTAAAGTGCTGGATGCGCTTATCACGAATTTTCATCTGCCGGAATCCACGCTAATTATGCTGGTTTCCGCTTTGGCTGGACGTGAAAATGTGCTGGATGCGTATGCCGAAGCGGTAAAGGAGCGGTATCGCTTTTTCAGCTTTGGGGATGCTATGTTTATTTCTTAGGGGGATACGGAATGAAATTGACCGACCTTCCCAATATCGGTCCTGTGCTGGCCGGGAATCTATCCTCCGCAGGGATCAAGACCCTGGAGGCCCTGCGAAAAACCGGTGCGGAGGAAGCCTGGCTTCAGATACGTTTGCGTGTGGACAGCAGCGCCTGCCTTCATCAGCTCCAGGCTTTGGCGGGCGCGGTGAAAGGGATCCCGAAGAAAGATCTGTCTCCGGAGCGAAAAGCAGAATTGAAGGCATTTTTCCATTTCCATCAGTAAAGGAGTTTTTCCGTGTTTGAAATAATCAAAACAGAAGGGCGGGCCCGGCGGGGCATTTTTACCTGTGCCCACGGCGTTGCCCAGACGCCTGTCTTTATGAATGTAGGCACCCAGGGAGCCATCAAAGGAGGCGTATCTGCTCACGATTTGAAGGAGATCGGCTGTCAGATCGAACTGAGCAATACCTATCATCTCCATCTCCGGCCCGGTGATGACGTGGTGCGGCAGTTAGGGGGACTGCACAAGTTTATGGACTGGGAGGGGCCTATCCTGACTGATTCGGGAGGATTCCAGGTATTTTCCCTGGCTGGTCTCCGAAAGATCAAGGAAGAGGGCGTCTATTTTTCCTCTCATATTGATGGCCGCAAAATCTTTATGGGTCCGGAGGAATCCATGCAAATCCAGTCACATTTGGGCAGCGATGTGGCTATGGCCTTTGATGAGTGCGTGGAAAATCCAGCGACCTATGAGTACGCAAAGGCTTCCTGTGAACGGACCGTTCGTTGGCTGGAGCGCTGTAAGGCAGAGCATGACAAGCTGAATGCCCTTCCAGATACCGTAAACTCCCGTCAAATGCTCTTTGGCATCAACCAAGGCGCTACCTTTCCCGAATTGCGGATCTGGCATATGGAGGAGATCAAAAAGATCGACTGTGAAGGTTATGCCATTGGTGGACTGGCGGTGGGGGAACCCACCGAGGTAATGTATGAGATCATCGACGCGGTAGAGCCCCATATGCCAAAAGACAAGCCGCGATATCTTATGGGAGTAGGGACTCCATCCAATATCATCGAAGGGGTAGCCCGGGGCGTGGACTTTTTTGACTGCGTTATGCCGGCGCGAAACGCCCGCCACGGTAGGCTATACACCTGGGAAGGCTCTATTAACCTGAAAAACGAGAAATATAAGCTGGATGATTCCCCCATCGATCTGACCTGCCGCTGCCCCGCCTGCCGGCATTTTTCCCGGGCCTATCTCCGTCATTTGTTTGTGGCAGGGGAAATGCTGGCTATGCGCTTGGCAGTGCTCCATAATCTCTATTTCTACAATACTTTGATGGAACGCATACGCGCCGCTCTGGACGCTGGGACCTTTGCCCAGTTCCGGGCGGAGTACAGCGAGAAGTTGGAGCGAAAAATCTAATTTCAGGGAAAGCCTTGCAAAATATCCCGATTTACGCTATACTACTTTTCACAGCGTCCGTAAATTTACAATTTTGGAGGGATCTGCTTTGGATCAGAACGTCTCTATGATCGTTATGCTGGTCGTTATGCTGGCTGTTTTTTACTTCATGCTCATTCGTCCGGAGAATAAGCGGAAGAAGGAAGCGGAAAAAATGCGCTCCGAGTTGGCTGTGGGCGATGTGATCACCAGTATCGGCGGCATTATCGGCACTATTTGCGCCGTAAAGGAAAGCTCCATCGTGATCGAAAGCGGCGCTGACCGGGTCCGCATTGAGCTTGCCAAATGGGCCGTATCAAGTAAGGGCGCCCAAACTACGGAAAACGCCCAGTAAGAGCAGCCCCGAAAAAGACATGCTGAATACCCTCTCCGCATAGGATGGAATGAAAATCCTTGCGGGGAGGGTGTTTTTTATGACGCGAAAAAACGAGGAAGATCAGGGGGCCGTGCTGTTGCGTTACGGAAAGGCGGTCCTTTGGGGAGGGGGAGTCGCTTTCCTTGTGGGACTGGGAATTTTATTCCTGGCTTCACTGGGGATCTCCCATGGACTATTGGACGCGGGGCTACGGTATCAGCTTACGGTGGTCAGTTGCGTGCTGGGTAGCTTCACAGGAGGAATATTTGCCGTTCGGAGCAGCCCTGCCAGGGGATTGTTTGTGGGCTTGGCAGCCGGAAGCGTACTCTTCCTTTTGCAGCTTTCCCTGGGACTGGTGCTGTATGGGGGCCTTTCCCTGGAAAGCGGAGGTTTTGGACTCCTGTTTGGAGACCTGTGCGGCGGTGCGGCCGCTGGGATCCTAACGGGAGGAGGGAAAAAGAGAACAAGCCGGAAGGGAAAAAAACGCCGGAACCGATAAAATTTTTTTGCCGTAGCTCTTCTGATTTGTCAACGGTGACATAAAACAAGCCTGGAAGATGTTGGGTCATAACGAAAACATTGACACCACATCTTGTATTTTTCCTGGTGTTTCAGGGCTTCCAAGCTTTTCAAAAGCATCTGCAACTTTACATAGTTAACATAATATAATTTACATAAAACTGTCACATAACAAAAAATTTTTCAAAAGGGGCTTGCGCAACTCGCAAAAGGGAGTTACAATAAGAATACGCTTTTCAGAAAGGATCGAACGAATGTCATGGACTTGTCCCCGGTAGCATAAGAATGCTGTGGAGGTGAGCGCCATGGCTCGAACGGTTACAGGAATCTGGTGGTCGCCGACGACAGAGGGCACCCCCGCTCTTGTCGTCACGGCGGCTTTTTTTACCTTCGGAGGATTGGCGGGAAGTTTTTTGGCTTTTCGCATGACCGACGCGGGGCTGGATGCCATGGCCGCATATTTGGAACGCTTTTTGACAGTTGCTCAGGCTGCGGAATTGCAAGTTCCCGCTCTTCCTGAGATCCTCTGGCGGGATCTTCGCTGGCCGCTGGCCGCTATTTTGTTGGGCTTTTCCGCTCTGGGATTGTTTGGGATCCCGGTTTTGAGCGCAATGAGAGGTTTTTTTCTCTCGTTTTCTATTGCCTCTTTTGCTGTATCCTATGGGTACGACGGGCTTGCTGCGGCATTTTTTCTGTTGGGGATCCCCGGGATCTTTTCCATTCCGGCGTTTTTGCTTTTGGCTACGCAGAGTTTTTCTACCGCCTGCGCCTTGGCGGGAAGATCCGGGCGCCGGGAGCTTCCATTTTGCCGGGAGCATTTCTTACGCTGCGGGGTGTGTGCCGCAGCGGTTGGTATCAGTCTTCTTCTGGAGCGTTATCTGGTTCCGGCTTTGATCGCCGGCGCCGCTGGCGCACTCTTGGGATAGAAAATCTTGTTTAAGGGAAGAGGGTGAGAGAATGGACCTGTTAACCGATTATCAGCGCTTTTTGGCGGAAGAAAAGGGAGCCTCCGATAATACGATCAGTTCATACCTTCGGGATCTCACCCAATATTCTCGTTGGCTTTCCAGTGAAGGTCTCTCTCCCGAAAGCGCTTCCCAGGCAGATGTTGACCGTTATAACAAATATCTTTTGAGCTTGGGAAAAACGGTATCTACGGTTACCCGGTCTTTGGCTTCTCTCAAATCCTTTTATTCCTACATAATGGGAGAGGGACTGATATCTCTCAATCCCGCCAAGGGATTGGTTCTGGAAAAGGTAGAAAGAAAGCTGCCCCAGATCCTTACCGGCAAGGAAGTGGAACTCTTTCTGGAACAGCCGGATCCCAGAGACCCAAAAGGGTGCCGTGACAAGGCTATGTTGGAACTTCTCTATGCCACCGGGATCCGGGTCAGTGAACTTATTAATCTGAACCTGGAACATCTGAACCTGAGCGCAGCCTTTCTTCGTTGCGTCGACAGAAAAAAAGAACGGATCATTCCTCTTTATCCCACGGCGGTCCGGGCTTTGAGCGACTATATCGAACATGTTCGTCCACAACTGATCGAACAGCCTGAGGAATGCGCTCTTTTCGTTAATATGAATGGTTCTCGTATGTCCCGCCAGGGATTTTGGAAGATCATCAAGCATTACCAGGATATGGCCGGGATTCAGAAGGAGATCACACCTCACACATTGCGCCATTCCTTTGCCGCCCATCTGTTGGAAAACGGCGCAGATCTGTTGTCTATTCAAAAAATGCTGGGACATGCGGATATTTCCTCCACCCAGGTTTATACTCAAATTGTTAACCAGGAGTTGAAGGACGTTTATAACAAAGCCCATCCTCGGACATAAAACGGGTCTCGAAAGAGATCCGTTTTCATTTTCCTGTTGAAAAAGAGAAGATATTCGGATATAATAAGACCGTTGCGAAAAACGATTCTTTTTGGAGGTATGACCTTATGGCCCAAATCACCAAAGATACCATTATCGGCGACATTCTGGATATCGCTCCTCAAACCGCCCCTGTTTTTATGGCCATCGGTATGCACTGCTTGGGATGCCCCTCTTCCCGCGGCGAGACCGTGGAGCAAGCCTGCATGGTCCATGGCGTGGATGTAAACGCCTTGCTGGAGGAAATCAACAAACTGGTGCCTGCCGCCCAGTAAAAAAGGAAAAGGAGCGGCGTTGCCGCTCCTTTTTTCTACCCAAAAGAGAGGTGGTATTTAGCATGAAGCGGTTATTCTCTCTTTCTCCAAGGCTTCAGGCAGTAGCTGAGATGGTCCCGGCCGGGAGTAGATTGACAGACGTCGGGACCGATCACGGACAGCTTCCGGTGTGGTTGGTTTGTCAGGGAATCGTTCCACAGGCTGTGGCTACCGACCTTCGCCCCGGCCCACTGAGCCGAGGGGTGGAGCTGGCCCAACGCTGGGAGGTCGATAACCGGATATCCTTTCGGCTGTGTGACGGGCTTTCCGCCGTTGCTCCAGAGGAAGCGCAGGTAGTTACCGTTGCGGGTATGGGCGGAGAAACCATTGCCGACATTTTGGATGCTGTATCCTGGAGCAAAGCGCCGGGACAGCGCTATATCCTTCAGCCCATGAGCGGAACGGACGGCCTTCGGAGATATCTTTCGGAAAACGGTTTTTTAATACGCCAGGAAGTCCTTGTACCCGAAGGAGAGACCCTTTATATCATCCTCTTGGCAGAGGCTGGAGAGATGGCGGCGCTGACTGAGGGAGAAGTTTGGGTCGGGCGTCAATGGCACGGGATGGAAAGCCCCTTTCGGGACCGCTATCTGGCCGAGGAATTCGGGAAGCTTTGTCGGGCAGTTGAGGGCCTTTCCCGGTCCCAGTGTCCTGGAGATGAAGAAAAAAGAACTCGCTTTGAACAGGCGATCCGTGAGGTCGCGCAGATGAAGAAGGAGTGGGAGCAATGGCAACAGTAAAGGAGATTGAATCATTCTTGTTTTCCAAGGCCCCCAAAGAACTGGCCATGGATTGGGATAATGTAGGACTGCTGGTTGGCTTTCCGGGCCGGAAGGTCAATAAGCTCCTTGTCGCGCTGGACATTACTCAAGAGGTGGTGGTCGAGGCGCGTGAGGTGGGAGCGGAGCTTATCGTTGCCCATCATCCTGTTATGAACTGCACCTGGGAAAGGGTCCAGACGGTCCGCGATGACACCGTACAGGGAAGTATCCTGATCCAAATGCTTACCGGGGGTATTTCCGGCATCTGTATGCACACCAACCTTGACGCGGTAGAGGGCGGGGTCAACGACGCCCTTGCCCAGCGGCTGGGACTTACCTCTGTAGAGCAGCTTCACCCCGATGGCGTCGATCAAGAGGGGCGGTCCTATGGCATTGGCAGGATCGGTGAGGTCACCGGATTTGACGATGTGCGGGCCTTTGCCGGCTTCGTCCGTCAGGCATTGAACGCCAACGGTCTTCGCTTTGAAGACGCGGGGAGAGGCGTTCACCTGGTTGCGGTGGGAGGCGGCGCCTGCGGTGGAATGCTCTCCGACGCCGTGGAGCGAGGCTGCGACACCTTTGTGACTTCGGATGTAAAGTATGACGTATTCCTGTCAGCCCGGGCTATGGGGATCAACCTTATTGACGCAGGACATTTCTCTACCGAGAATGTTGTGTGCCCCGTTTTGGCCCAATGGCTGGGGGAAGCCTATCCAAAGATGGAAATTTTCCTCTCTCAGCGTCATAAAGAGGTATTTTCTTGTCTATAACCGTTGCAAAGGAAGAAAGTTTGTGTTAAACTAAATGAGCAATTTTTCATGAAGGGAACGATACTATGTCGGGACATTCCAAATGGCATAACATCCAAAAAACAAAAGGCGCTCAGGATGCTAAGCGCTCCGCCGCCTTCACCAAGATCGCCAAGGAAATGATCGTGGCGGTCAAGACAGGCGGCAGCGGTGATCCAGCCAACAACTCTCGTTTGGCCACCGTCATTGCCAAAGCCAGGGCGGCCAATATGCCAAATGACAACATCAAGCGTACCATTGAACGGGCGCTGGGCGCTGGCAACACGGACAGCTATGAGAGCGTGACCTATGAAGGATATGGTCCCTCCGGTGTAGCCGTCATTGTAGACGCCCTCACCGATAACCGCCAGCGTACCGCTCCCGAGGTCCGGCATCTGCTGGATAAGTTTGGCAAGGGACTGGGAGCCACTGGCTGTGTATCCTGGTCCTTTGACCGAAAGGGCGTTATCATTGTGGAAAAAGAGGACCTGGACGAAGATACCATGATGATGGATGCGCTGGACTCCGGTGCGGAGGACATGAGCGTGGAAGGGGAGGTCTTTGAGATCACCACCGATCCTGACGTCTTCGGCGCTGTGCTGGAGGCGCTGGAAGCCAAGGGCTATTCCTTTGTCAGTGCTGCGGTGGAGATGGTCCCCCAGAACTATGTAAAGCTGGAATCCGAAGAGGATATCAAAAATATGGAGAAGTTGATCGACGCGTTGGAAGATAACGACGACGTGCAGAACGTCTGGCACAACTGGGATCAAGAGTAAGCAAAGCTTTGAACGGGACCGGGTCAAAAGATCCGGCCCCGTTTTTTGCCGAAGAAAAAAGGGAAGGGGCGCCGCCTCGTGAGCCGCGCCCCATCATATACGCACCTAAGCCAGTAAGCCGGGTTCTGTCCTTTAAGACA
>CANRZY010000013.1 GCA_947644625.1 uncultured Pseudoflavonifractor sp. | reverse complement strand
TGGGAGGCACCAGCAGCCCCTCGCAGGAGGAGGTGATGGTGACGGCGGTGGAGAAGTCGGCGTCGTAGCCCTGGTCCACCATCATGGGGATCATAATGGAGCCGATGGAGGCGGTGTCCGCCGAGGCGGAGCCGGAGATGCCCCCGAAGAAGTAGGAGGCAACGATATTGACCATGGCCAGACCGCCCCGCATCCAGCCCACGCAGGCATTGGCAAGAGCGATAAGCTTATCCGAAATGCCGCCCTTGCCCATGAGGACGCCCATGGTAATGAAGAAGGGCACCGCCATCAGGGAGTAGGAGGAAATACCCTTGACCATCAACCGGCATACGCCTACCAGGCTGGTCCCCTGGACCATCAGGCAGAATACAGAGGACAGACCCACCGCGTAGGCGATGGGGAAGCGGAGCAGGATCATCAGGGCAAAGGAGCCCAGCAGTACAAGAATAGCGAGAGTTTGGGTATCCATTACGCTTCCGCCTCCTTCTCCTCGTCCTTCACAAAGAACGCTTTGATATGGTTGTAGATGGCCTCCAGCTCAAAGACGATCATAAATAGGCCTGCCAGAGGTACCGGCAAATACATCCAGAACCGGCTGAGCCAGGGCATGGACACATAGGTGCCGCGGGAGCCCAAGGTGGTGGTGAACTGCCAGCCCACAATGAGCATGATAAAGGCCAGCCCCAGAACGGCTATGTCGGCCAACAGATCCAGCGTCTTGACCACCACGGGGGGAAGATACCGGTCCAGGGCGGTCATACGGATATGGGAATTATGCCGGATGGCCAGGGCGGCGGCCAGCACCGCCATGTAGGCCATGCAGCTGAGGATGACCTCCTCGCTCCAGGAAGGATCGGTAAAGATGCCCAGAAAGCCCAGAGTGTCAGGGTGCTTGGTGGCCCATTCAGTACACTGACGGCCCCAGACGGTGTAGCTGGTAATGGCAATATCTATAATGAGCAGAAGCTTGCAGATGACCATCAGGACCCTTTCTGTCAAGTTATAGACCGGCTTGATCTTATCCAGGGTATGGAAGATTTTCGGCATAGACCTTTGCTCCTTTCTAAGGAATAAGAAGGGGGACGCGGGACTTTCCCGCGTCCCCCTTTGTTTGGACGTTACAAAGCGTGTGCCTATCTTACTTCGCGAAATCCAGCAGCTGCTGATACAGCTCGGCCTGGTCGCTGGTGTTGTCGGCGATAACCTTGGCGCAGGCGTCCTGCCAGGGCTTGATGTCGGTGACCTCCACCACGTTGCAGCCCTCGTCCTTCAGCTGCTGGAGGACCTCGTCCTCAGCGGACTGGGACAGGTTCTGGTTGAACTTCTGGACCTCCTTGCCGGCCTCCATCAGAACGGCCTGCTGAGCCTCGGTCAGCTTATTCCAGGCGGTATCGGTGATAACGCACTGAATGGCACCCAGGGTGTGGCCGTCCAGGATCAGGTTGTTGGCAACCTCAGGGAAGGCGTTGGACTTGTAGTTGGCGATGGGCTGCTCGGCGGCGTCGCACACGCCGGTGTTCAGAGCGGAGTACAGCTCACCGAAGGAGACCACCGTGGGGGAGGCGCCCAGGCCCTCCACCATGCCGTTCATAACGGGGTCGTTGCTGACGCGGATCTTCATGCCCTTCAGGTCGTCCATGGAGTTGATGGGCTTGTTGGCAAAGAAGTGACGGAAGCCCTCCTCACCGTAGAAGACGCCCCGCAGGGGAAGGCCGATCTCCTGGGGCTCGTTGAGGAACTCGGTAGCCAGCTCGCTGTTGGCGAAGGCCCACCAATGATCCCGGCCGGCGAAGGTGTAGGGGATGGAAAGGAGCATGGACTTCTTGGCTCCGTAGCTGGTCAGGGCGAAAGCGGAGATCCGGCTCATGTCGATGGAGTCGTCGCCGGCTACGATGGCGTCCAGCACGTCGTTCTCAGAACCCAGAACGCCGGAAGCCTTCACGTCGATGGTGATGGAGCCGCCGGACTTCTCTTCCACCAGGCGCTTGAACTCGCTGGCGGTCTGGCCCACAATGGTGTCCAGGGGGTTGACCTCGGCGTACACCAGGGTCACCTTGGGATCGTTGGCAACATCGTTGGTGTTGGCTTCGGGAGCGGTGCTCTCAGTGGTGGGAGCCTTGCTCTCGGGGGGCGGGGTGGGCTCCGTCTTGCCACCGCAGGCGGTGAGGCCAGCTACCATTACGCCGGCCAGCAGCATGGAAAGAACGCGCTTCTTCATTTCAGTTTCCTCCTTGATTTCGATCAAATTTTTGTGATGTAGGGTGGAACTTTACCGTTCATACTATATCACGTCTTTTATTTTACGTCTACTAGTATACTAGTTAAAAAATGGCCCTGTTTTTTGTGCAAATTGTCAAAAAGGAATGGCGGCTCTTGCAAAAACTCATCTAAGATGGTACACCATATTAAGATATGGAAGGAGGGTACTTTATGGCGAAGAAGGAACTGTTGATCTCCGCTCGGATCACGCCGCCGGTATTTCAGGAGTTTGCTGTTTTCGACGCCATGGGCCGCCAGAAGAGGTGGAGAGGGCCTGTGGTTTTTACATTGATATTCGGGATCCTATCCGCTTTATGCTACACCCAGGCCCACAGGCTTCGGGGGGCGGGACTGCTGGGTACGGTGCTCCTTGCCATTGGAGTGGGACTTCCGCTGGCTTATTTCGTTAATTTCTTTCTTTCTGTGAAAACCCAGGGAAAGAAGCTGGGCGGGGAGAACGGGCCCATCGCCTACACGGTCCGCCTTCGGGAGGAGGGGATCCTGGCGGAAAACGGCAAGGAGAGGATGGAGCTGAGTTGGGGACAGCTCTATGGAGCTTTCCGGCTCCAGTCCTCGGTGTGCCTCTATGTCAGTCCACGGCAGGCCTATCTTTTGCCCGGCGAGGCGGAGGAGAAGGGGGGCCGGGAGATTTGGGCGTGGGTCTCGGAGCATATGCCGGAGGAGAAACGGAAGGAGCGGAAATGAGCCTTATGGAAAATCAGGAGCGGAGCCGGGAAAACCGGTTGCTGCGGAACGTACTTTTTACCTTTTTTGTCAGCGGAGCGGCCAGCCAGTCTTTGGGTTCCCTGCTGCCCCTTCTGCGGAAAGCTCATGGCTTCAGTTATGATTTTCAGGGGCTGCTGCTCTCATGCCAGTCGGTGGGAAATCTGGCGGCGGTGCTGCTTACCGGATTTCTTCCCGCCTATTTGGGGCGGAGAAAGACCATTCTTATCACGGCGGTTTGGATGGCGGCAGGGTACCTGATCTTCACCAGCGGCCTGGGACTGCCCTGGCTTTTGCTGATGGCCTGCTTTATGACGGGGATCGCCCGGGGGGGAAACGCCAACTTTTCCAATACGATGGTTTCCACCCTGCCGGGGGAAAAGGCTACCCGGGGCTTTAACCTGCTCCACGGAGCCTTTGCCGTGGGCGCGCTACTGTCGCCACTGCTACTGGTGCTCTGTACCACCGGAGGAAACGACGGTGGCTGGCAGGTCATGACAGGGATCCTCTTTGTTATGAGCCTGTGCCAGATCCTGGTCTACGCCAGAATGCCGCTGCCAGAGGAAGAAGTGGGACAAAGGGGGGAAAGAAAGGGACTGGATCTGAGCTTTTTAAGGGTAAAGCAGTTCTGGCTGGGGACCCTGATCCTCTTTTTCTATATATCCGCCGAGTATGCTATTACGGGGTGGCTGGTGACCTATTTTCAGGACGTGGGCGTACTGAGCGCCGACCAGGCCCAGATGATGAACAGTCTTCTTTGGCTGGTGATCTTCTTGGGCCGGATGCTGGGAGCTGCGGTCACGGGGAAGATATCCAGAAACAGGCTTTTGGTACTGGACGGTATTGGGTTCTTTGCCTTTTTCCTTCTCATGTTTTTCAGCCGCAGCCCAGGCCCCGTTATTTTGGGCCTCATGGGGGCGGGGCTGTTTATGGCCACCATCTATCCCACCGCTTTTGCCTTTGGCAGTGAGTACACCAAGGGAAATGATTTGGGCAACAGCATTATGATCCTTACCGGTTCCGCGGGAGGGATTCTGACCCCGTCTCTGGTTGGCTTTGTGGCGGAGCGGGCGGGGAATATTCGTTCCGGTATGGCGGTGGTGGCGGTGTATACCGGACTTCTGCTGGGCTGTATCCTGTTGAGCATATGGAGTGTGGAGAAAGAAAAAAGGAAAGGCTGAAGCCTGGTCCCGGGGAGACACGGACTGTCCGGAAGGAACAGAAACAAAGGAACGCCTCCGGCCATGGCTGGAGGCGTTCCTTTGTTTTTAAAAGCGTGTTTAGAGGGAGGCGGCCAGCCCCCGGGCCCGGCCGCAGGCGTCGGCAAGGATGATCCTGGGATCGGCTCCCGCAGCGTCCATCCCGTCAGCGGCAATGCAGCTGTAGTCCTTGAAACCAAAAAATTTGGATATGGCTTCCAGGTAGCGGCTGCCCTGCTCCAGCTCACTGTTCTCATACCGCTCTCCGCGGGTGGTGAGGAAAATGAGCCGGGAGCCACGGCAGGAGCCAAAGAGTCCATCGGCGTCACAGCCAAAAGTGAGCCCCTTTACCGATACGTTTTCAATGTAGACCTTCAAAATAGCGGGAAAGCTCAACTCCCACAGGGGGGCGGCAAAGACCACGACATCGGCCTGGGCAAACTGGCGGGCATAGTGGAACCGGGGATGGTCCAGAGTCCCTTCCTCCACCAGCTTTTCCCGTTGGGCGAAATTGGCCCCGGTGAGGGGAAGCATTCCTTCCGCCTCAGGATTCACCGCAGTGACATGGTATTTGTTTTGGTCTAAGGTCTCCAGAAAGGCGTTGGCCAGCTTCCGGGTCCGGGAGTCTTTGCCCCGGATACAGCAGTCTATAAAAAGTAGCTCCTTCACAGCGTTTCCCCCTTTTCCACACGGACAAAGGCCTCCAGGGCCACGGTGATTTCGTCTTTTTCTCCCTTGGCGGTAAGACTGGCCCCGTCGGCATAGGAGCCGATAGAGGAGCTGGTATCCTTCCCCCAAACGACCACATTGTTGAGAATGCTGGCGGCCTTCAGCCCCCGGAGCCGGGCCACGGTGAAGAGGGAGGCGGTCTCCATGTCGGAGCCCAGGATCCCCCGGCGGGACCAGGCGGCGTTTACCTCCTCCGCGTTGTCGATGTAAAAGCTGTCATGGCTGCGGCAGAGGCCCACGTGATAACGGAAGCCCTTGTCCCCGGCGCTCCGGGCGCAGGCGCACAGGAGCCCCGGATCTGCGGCGGCGGGGTAGGACGCAGGCGCGTAGGTGCGGGAGGCGCCATCGTCCCGGACGGCAGCGTTGACCAGGATCAGATCCCCCAGGCCAATCCCCTCCTGAAGGGCTCCGCAGGAGCCGATACGGATGATATGGGTGATCCCGATGTTGCGAAGCTCCTCCACGGCGATAGCCATGGACGCACCCCCCATGCCGGTGGACATGGCAAGAACGGGCACTCCCCGATAAAGGCCCCGAAGGGAACGGTATTCCCGGTTGAAGCCCAACTCCTCCGGCTGCTCCAGCTGCTGGGCAATGCGGCTCACCCGGGCCGGGTCGCCAGGAAGGATGGCGTACTTGATATTCAGAGTTTCATCCAGTTGGATGTGAGGCTGTACCATGGATAGGCTCCTCCTTTTCTGTCTGATAGGGTCATTATAGTGGGTTTTGGAAAAAATCGCAAGAGCGGCAGAGGGGATTTTCTATTCCTTGCGTTTTTTCTTTCGCTATGATAAGATGAACCAAATCGGAAGGGGGCGGCGGCGGTGAAGATCCAGGAGTCGGCGGAAGATTATCTGGAGACCATCCTGATCCTGAAAAATGAAAAGGGTCTTGTTCGCTCCATTGATGTGGCCCGTCGGCTGGAGTTCTCCAAGCCCAGCGTGAGCCGGGCGGTAAAGCTGCTGCGGGAGGAGGGGCATGTGACCATGTCCTCCGACGGAGCCCTGGAGCTTACTGGAACAGGACGGGAGATCGCCGAGCGGATCTACGAGCGCCATCGCCTGCTGACCCTGTGGCTCACCGAACTGGGGGTCAGCGAAGCCCAGGCCGCCCAGGACGCCTGCCGGGTGGAGCACGATATCAGCGCGGAGACCTTTCAAAGGTTGAAGGAACACTTCGGAAGCCTCTGAGCGTTGTAAAAAAGTGTGTAAATCACCAAAATGGACTTGACAAATCTAAGGGGGATATGATAACATATCTCTTGCGCCAAAGGGCGCGCAACGCACGAGTGGTGGAATTGGTAGACTCGCCGGCTTCAGGTGCCGGTGCTCGCGAGGGCGTGTGGGTTCGAGTCCCACCTCGTGCACCATAAGAACCGACCCTTCATAGGGTCGGTTTTCTTTTTGATTTCAACAAACAGCTGGGGCGCAATGGGTTGACGTATGCTTCTCTCCTTTCTTGCTTTCTAATATTATAGAATAACCTTTGACAAAATGCAAGAAAAAGCAACACAAAATAATAAAATATCACACGGAATGCAACACGCAGCAAGGCCCCCGGCGGGAGTTTTTCACGCCGGGGGCCTTGCTGTTAACCGTGCATTAAGCCTTGGAAGAAGCTGTCGATCTGTTGGTCTACCTCGGTCTGCTTGCTGGAGAGAGTGTGCTGGTAGATCCGCTGCATGACGGCGGGGGAAGACCAGCCGCCCCGTTGCTGGGCGTATATGTCCGGGACGTTGAGACCGGCCATTACGCTGGCGTTGGTATGCCTTAAATCATGAAAACGGATCGGAGGGAGCCCGGCCCGCTTCAGGATCACCTGAAGCCTGCGCCAGAGACAGTTGCCCTCAATGGGGACCACCGGATCCTCTGGGGCGGCATCACCTTTGGAAAAGCGGAGAAGGTCCAGAAGGTAGTCGGGGACGTGGAGGGTGCGGGTGGAGGTGGCGTTCTTGGTGACGTTTTTGGTGATCCAACGGTTGGAGGCATCTCGGACCTTGGCACGGTGGATGTAGATGGTACCCCGCTGGAAGTCAATATCGGACCAGGCCAGGCCCGTGATCTCTGAAGAGCGCATGCCCAGCCACAGGCCCATGAGGACGGGAATCTCTATCTCGTTGCCCCGGACGGCACGGAGGAGGGCCGCGATCTGCTCCGGTTCCAGGAACCGCTGCTCGGCGGGTCTCTTCGTGGGCAAAGTGGTGTTGAGCTGAAAGGAGGGGTAATATTCCCGGAGGACCGCCGAGAGCAGGCCATGCAGGTTTCTGATGTATTTGGGGGAGGCGGTCTTGGCCTCGGTGTTGATGGCCTGCTGGATCAGGGAGTTGTTCAGCCGGTTCAGGCGGATGGGCATGAGGCCCTGAAGGCGGCGGCGGGCCATGATGTCGTAGCCCCTTATGGTGGAGGGGGAGAGGATGTTGCTTTTGCTTTGGATGTACTTATCCACTGCCTCCCGGAGAGTCATGGCGGAGGCGTCTTTGGAGATCTCCTTATAGTGGAGCTGGTACTGGAGAGCCTCCAGCTCCGCCTCCTTTTTGGTGGGGGCGGTGAAGGAAAGGTACTGGCGTTTCCCGGTGGGATCCTTGCCGGTATAGAGTTGGACCCGCCAGGAGCCGGAGGGGAGTTGACGCGCTGTAGCCATGATATATCTCCTTTCTTTTTTGCCCCGGTGTCCAGTTATATGCTTACTACTCTAACATATCATAAAAAACATTTTCTGAGATAATTGAAATATCATAGCCGGCCAAGCGTAGGGCCTCGGCCCTCTTTTGCTTCGAGCTTTTCCCATCCTTGATAGATTTGCAGTAATCAGTGCTACCTAAAACAAGGTAATTGGTATCCCTTGTAACACCGTCGCAACAAACACCACCGGCATTGACAACTAATTGCATGGCATCTCTGCGGTGCATTTTCTCCAAGGCACCTGTGAAGGCAAAGGATTTTCCAAAGATAGGGCTATCAGGGTCAAAAGTATCTGTTTGCGAGGTAATGTGTTTTGACAATGAATTCCAGGAAGTGAAACTTTTTAACTGAATGTCATTTTCTCTAATATATTTTTTGATTTGTTCATAGCATTGAGCTGTTTTAAGGCTATCAGATAAAGCGCGATGCGCAGTAACCTCACCAATTTGAAAGTAGTTGGCCATAGTTTCCAACTTATAGTTGGTCCAGTCGGAGAAAAGTCGCCTAGACAATCTTAGAGTATCAACAAAATCGTTTGAGAGTGGGGGCAGGGTATAAAATCTGGTGAGGTCATATATAAAATTAATATCAAAATTGACGTTGTGGCCAACAAGCAGATTGTCGCCAATAAAGGCAAGAAATTGAGGCAAGACATCCTCAACAAAAGGCGCATTTGCAACCATGTCATTAGAGATTCCCGTCAATTCAGTAATATATGAGGGAATGTCAGACTCAGGTTTAACTAAAGACTGAAATTGGTCAATGACCAGGCCGTCCTTCATCTTTACAGCCCCAAATTCAATGAGGGAGTCAAAACGGGGATCAAAACCAGTAGTTTCAATATCAATAGAAATGTAACTTTCTGTTGCAATCAACTTACTTTTTCCTTTGTCTGGACGTGGAGCCCCTGAAAAGTCAGGGCCAAGGGAAATCAATACTTCGGTAGAGCTCATAGAACCCCCCTCCTTCTGTAGCAATTTATAGTGATTATATGTCAAATTATGTCGAACGGTTTTGGAAGTTTTTTTCCTCCTTTTTCGTCACGTTTCGCCCAAAAATGTTATAATGGGAAATGCTACCGGTAGCAACTATCAAGTAAGGAGCTGTGACCGGAATGGACAAAATAGAAGATGTGTCCAAATTGGACACCGTGAAAGCCGCCGGAACGCCGGGGGCCGATTGTTATGCAGAAGTAACAGTAGAGGATGTTGTGGGCCTTTTGGGTGTTTTGAGCGCTGAAGAAAGGCTACTGTTTGAAAGGTTTTTGGATAAGCTGATGGAGCAAAGAGAAAATACGTAGAAATACGTAAAAAAATATTGACATACGTGTTAATACGTGCTATACTATAACCAGAGTAAGGGAGGTGACGCCGATGAGATATAGCGAACTGGAAAGGGAACTGAGAAAAGCTGGGTGCTACATCAGTCGACCGGGAAAGAATCACGATTTATGGTACAGCCCCCTCACAAAAACGACCTTTCCGGTTCCCCGGCACAAGACCCAAGAAGTACCAAAAGGAACACTGGAATCCATCAAGCGGGACGCGGGGCTGAAATAAGCCCCCGTTCCTGCTGTCCCAATTTAGAAAGGAGAAGGAGACGATGAAGTACGCATATCCCGCGATCTTCACTCCAGAGCAGGGCGGCTATTCTATCCGTTTTCCTGATTTTGAGAACTGCTATACCTCTGCTGAAACACTGGCGGAGGGAATGGAGATGGCAAATGACGTCCTTTGCCTGACGCTCTATGATATGGAGGAAACGGAGCGGCCCATTCCGGCAGCGTCCAAAGTGAGGGAGGTCAAGGTGTCAGGGGATGAGTTTGTCACCCTGGTGGCCTGTGATACTGTGGAGTACCGGAAGTTCTATGACAGCCGGGCGGTAAAGAAGACGCTGACGATTCCGGCGTGGCTCAACACTATGGCCGAGCGGGCGGGGGTCAACTTTTCCATGATCCTGCAAGTGGCGCTGAAACAGGAACTGCATATTCAATGACTATGAATCATTTTTTTTTCGTTGGGCCAAAAGTCCCTGAATAAAGGCAAAGACAAGCGCCAACTCAGAAGGGGTCAGTTGCTTTAGCTGAGTTATCATATCGGGAGAAATAGCGGTTTCGGTGTCGGAAACGGCACCGGGGCCGCTTGCTTTTTCGGGGGGGATGGGTTCACAACCCAACAGATAATAGGGTGTGGTGTGTAAAACGGAAGCTAGTTTTGGTAGAAAATCTCCGGGAACCTTTTCAATGTCACCGCTTTCATACCTATATACGGTTGTTGGAGAGACACTTAAAGCCTCTGCTATAGATTCGGCGGAAAGCCCCAATTCTTTGCGCCTTTGTCGCATAATTTCGCCTGTAGTCATTATCTCACCTCATGCAAACAAGTATAACACGCTTTCGCAAAAATGCAATACAAAACATAAAAATTTTTGCAAAAATGCAATTTGCTATTGACTTGCATAAATGCGAGTGATAAGATGACGGTACAGACGGCGAAAGGAGGGATTAGAAATGTCCGTTAATGTTGAAATGCTTAAGCAGAAGATGAAAGAGAAGGATATGTCTGTAGATGGGCTTGCAAAGCGACTGGGAGTAAATCCGTCTACAGTGTATCGGAAGTTTTTATCTGACGGAGAGGCGTTTACCGTAGGGGAAATGCACAAGATCATGGAGGAATTGTGTCTTTCAGAGGCTGACGTAAAAGAAATTTTTTTATTCCAAAACTTGCAATAATGCAAGTTTGTTAGCAGGAAAGGAGGCGGCGCAATGCCGAAGGTGAGGCTGGGAGCGAAAAGGATGGAGAGCGATATGGAGCGGACCACCAGGCTGTTCCGGGCGGCGCTGCGGTATTCCATGGATCTGCGGATGGAGGATGCGGAGGACGTGGCCCGGCAGACCCGCATGGGGCTGTCCACGTTCTATCTGCGGATGCGGGATGCCTCCCATCTGACGGTCCGGGAGCTGCTGTGTCTGAAGGACCGATTTACCGACCGGCAGCTGTGCGAGATGTTTGGCGTGCCGTATCATGGTTCAACTGAGGAGCGGGCGTCTTAACCGGACAAACTACCCGGTGTCCAAATTGGACACCGGAAACAGGAGGTTCTGCTATGAAGCGAGGCGATATTTACGTGATCAGCATCCCCTGCGCCACAGGGCGGGAGATGCAGAAGAACCGGCCCGGGGTGATCGTGTCGGGCGGGGAACTGGAAAAGCGGGAGGTTTTGCAGGTGGTGATGTGCTCAGGCTCCAACGGGCACGCTCTGGAGACCCATGTGAGGCTCCGGTCTACACCCAAGCCCTCCCGGGCCATGTGTGAGCATATCTACACGGTGGACCTGTCCCGGCTGGGAAAGTGTCTGGGACATGTGACGGAGGACGAGATGGCGGAGATCGACCGGGCGCTGAGACTGGCCCTGGGATTAAGTCAGGAGGGAAGCTGATGGACCGGATCAACAGACTGCTTTTACGGGTAGGCGTACCGGCCAGCGCAAAGGGCTTTTCGTGTTTGCGGGAAATGCTGGAGCTGGCGGAAGAGGATCCCACTTACCTGGAGCATGGAGGACTGCACCGGCGGCTCTATCCGGTCGTTGCCCGCAAGCGGGGGATCAGCACCGCCGCGGTGGAGCGCTGCACACGGGAGGCGGTTGAGAACGCCTTCGGCCGTATGCCGATGGAGCTTCAGGAGGAGCTGTTCGGCAATTCGCTTTCTGCGGGGAGAGGGAAGGCTACCAATAAGGAGTTCCTGGCGGTGCTGGTGTTGGAGCTGCAAGATAGGGGGACGGGGTGATGTCGGTGGATAACCAAAAGCCAGCCTACTGGGCTGTGATACCGGCAGAGGTGCGCTACGATGATGACTTGCCGCCCAATGCCAAACTCCTGTATGGGGAGATCTCATCCCTGTGTGACCAGCGGGGATATTGCTATGCCACCAATGCCTATTTTTCCAAGCTATACGGCTGGGGTACGACTACGATTCGGCGACTGCTTTCCGCTCTGAGCGAGCGGGGATACATCCAAGTGGATATCGTCCGTGACAGACGGACAAAAGAGGTGGAGGAACGACGGATCTATGCGGGGCTCCAGACAGGTGTGACCCCTCCCGCCAAAAATGGCGGGAGGTCCCGCCAAAAAAAAGCGGACCCTCCCGCCGAAAATGGATTTCCTATTAAGGATGAACAGTGTAAAGAGAACATCCCCCTTATATCCCCCCAAAGGGGGAATCGTGCAAAAGCGATCCCCAAATGGAAGCCGGAACGCTTTGAAGGGTTTTGGGCCTATTACCGGGATCATGCTCGGGGGGAGGACCGGGCCGGGGCGGTCCGGGAGTGGGACAGGCTCAAGCCGGATGACGATCTGATCCGGACCATGGGACAAGCCCTCCAAGTCCAGGTCCAGAGCGAGGACTGGCGGCGGAGGATCGGGATCCCCTATGCCTGCCGGTGGCTGCGCAACCGACGATGGGAGGACGTCAAAACGCCGCCTCCCGTGCCTCCGAAGGAGAGCCCGGCCGTGGTGGAGGATAGGAGGCTACAGCCATGGTGACGCCGGCACAAAAAGCGGTGATCGGCTCCATGCTCCTGGAGGAGCGCTGTGTGCCCCGGGTGTTGTCGGAGCTCACCCCGGAGGATTTTACGGATCCCCAATGTCGGATCCTATTTTTGGCGGCACGGCAGCTCTATACGGCGGCTAAGCCGGTGGACCCGGTAACGGTTTTGGAGCAGGCCAAGGCCGACGGGGGCGATGGACTCTATGACCTGGTCAAGACCTGCATGGAGGAGACCCCTACCACCGCCAATCTGGGGGAGTATTTGCCCCTGCTCCGCCAGGAGGCCAGGTCCGTCCGGGCCCAGAGCCTGGGTCTGCGGCTCACCACAACGGTGGCGCCGGAGGAGATCCGGGACGTGGTGGCCCAGTTGGACGCTCTTATGGTGGACAGGCCTGGGGTCAAGGCGTCGGACATGGGGACCATCCTGGCCAACTTTTATGCGCGGCAAAAGACCAAGCCGGATTACCTCCCCTGGGGGATCTCCCGGATGGAGGACCGGCTCAAGATCACCCACGGTAAATTTGTCATCCTGGCCGGCTATCCCTCCGACGGTAAGACGGCTTTTGCTCTCAGCGCAGCCTGGACCCAATCCAGGGTCAAGAGAGTGGGCTTTTACAGCCTGGAGACGGATGAGGACACTATCGGAGACCGTCTGGTGGCGCGGGTGGCCCTCATCGCCATGGGCAAGATCAAGGACCGGCAGCTCACACAGGAGGACTATGATACCATTGCGGAGTTGTCCCAGGATTTTGCCGCTCACCAGCTGGAGATCGTGGACGCGGTTGGCATGACGGCGGCGGATATCATATCCTACGCCCGGTACCGACGCTATGACGTCATCTACATCGACTACCTGCAGCTCATACGGCCCACCTCCGGGCGAAACCGGACGGAGGAGGTCAGCGGGATCTCCATGGCCCTCCACAACGGCGCCCGGTCCTCGGGGATCACGGTGGTGGCCCTCTCCCAGCTGACCCGGCCAGAGAAGGTCAACGGCAAGATCCCCGCCCCTCGAATGCGCAATCTGCGGGAGTCCGGTCAGCTGGAGCAGGACGCGGACGCCATCATGATCCTATACCGGGAAAAGCCGGATGATCCCGACTCCCGGCGTGTCCTCAACCTGGAGAAAAACAAGGAGGGCGAACTCGCCACCCTGTATCTGGCCTTTGACGGCGCCACCCAGAGCTTTCGGCGGCACATCAATCAGCAGCCACCCCCTAAGCGCAAGGAGCCGGAGTATAAGCAACTCCAATGGGAGGAGCTATCAACGCCCGATCCCAATGTGCCGTTTGGAGAGGATTGATAAGGAGAATTGACAGATGAACTGGAATGAATTTGCAAAGGAGGTCCACCAGTGTGCCGTGGACCATGGCTGGTGGGAGAAGCGGCCCAGCTTTGCGGAAGTCGCCGTTATGCTGCACTCGGAGCTGAGCGAGGCGGTGGCGGAGTACAGGGCCGGGCGGCCTATGCTATACCACCCCTGCAATGCCGGGGGCGCTTGTGAGGACGACAGGCCGGCGGAGGAAAGGATGGACTGCGGAAGCCGGGTGCGCGACCCGAAGCACCCGGAGATCTCTTGTAAGGCAAAGAGCGATAAGCCCTGCGGCGTGGCCGTAGAGTTGGCTGACTGTATCCTCCGGATCCTGGCCACCCTGGCGGAGGCTGGGGTGGATATTAACGCCGAGATGGGCTTTAGCCCTGCGTATGAGGGCGTGATACAGACCATTGCCCTCTGTCACGTCCGAATATCGGAGGCGTATATCCATGCGCTAAGGGGGGAGGATCACCCACCCATGGAGGCTACCTACACCCACCTGATCATGTGTGTGGAGATGATCCTTGACTGGGCAAAGCAAAACAACGTGCCCATGGAAACCATCCTGCAGATCAAGCACAAGTACAACAAGTCCAGGCCCTATCGGCATGGGGGGGAAAGGCTATGAGCATTGAGGAGATCATCAACGTATTGACCAATGAGCGGGCCTGTGTGGCCCGCCAAGGTGGACCCGGCTGTGACCGGGATTGTGGGCGTTGCGATCTTGTATTGCCTGACAAGGTCATCTTGCAGGCCTACGACGCTGCCATCGCCCTGCTCCACACCCTCCCGGACGCCCAGTCAACGGCCACCAAGCCCCAGGGTAACGGTTGGATCAGCGCCAAGGAGAGACTGCCGGGAAAATTGACCATAGTATGGGCATACAAGGACGGGCAGGTACATGTCTGTCGGCGGTGCCTTGTGGGCAGCTGGGAGTCGCTGACAGACGAGGACAGGCGGAGGTATGGACGCTACTGGACTTATGGGCCGTCCCACTGGATGCCCTTTGCCGTGCCTGAGCCGCCGAAGGAGGATTGACATGGAGAGGTTGACACATATTGACAATAAGGGATGGTACGTTGATGACCAAAGCGTTGCCTACGATGAAAAAAGGCGCGGAAAAGAGGTTGACCGCCTTTCCGCCTATGAGGACACCGGGCTGGAGCCTGAGGAGGTCAGAATCCAGTATGACATTCTAAGACGGTATTCCGAAGCAGCAGACGGAATTGGGTTGAAGCGGATTCGTGAACTTGCCCGTGCCGAGAAGGAAGGGCGGCTGGTGGTGCTGCCGTGCAAGGTGGGGGATTTACTGTATGAGGTTGACCTTCCCGAATACGGCGTTATTACCTGCAAAGTGCTTTCCATTATGTATTACAAAGGCCCCAGGTTTCACGTTCCGGGGAATGAGATAGTAAGTTCAGTTGACGTTGAGGTCGAGGTTGTTGAAGGCCACGGCAAGGGAGGTTCTTATACCTTTGAGCTAAGGGATTTTGGTAAAGCCGTCTTTCTGACCCGCCAGGAGGCCGAGGAGGCGCTGGGGAAGGAGGCAGAGCATGGCTGAGTACATTGAGCGGGATAGGGCGCTTCAAGCTATTGAGGGCATGAAGAGGCCGGGAAAATCCTTGGTGATTATGTACTTGCAAGAAATAAAAGCCGCCGACGTGGCCCCGGTGCGGCATGGGCGGTGGATTGGCGAGGAAGTGGATTTTCATGGTTCCACTGCTATGGAATGTAGTTGTTGCCACAAAGTACGAATCATTGATGAGTATTGCCCCAACTGTGGGGCGAAGATGGACGAAAAGGACGTGATGACATGAGGACCATTGCAGTGGTAAACCTGAAGGGCGGCGTGGCCAAGACGGCTACCGTCATCAACATGGCGGCGGTGCTGGCCAAGGACTACAAACAGTCTGTGCTGGTGATCGACGCTGACAGCCAATGTAATACCACCGAGTTTTTCGGCGGGGATCCGGAGGCGGGCAGCCTTGCCCATCACCTACGCAAGTGGCCGACACTCACGGATCCCGGAGAGGCCCTCCGCAGCGATATCCAGATCAGCAATTTTGACGGGGTTGAGCTGATCTGCGGGGATGAGAGCTTGATGGACCTGGATCTCTCCAGCGTTAAGGGGGGAGACGCCAACGTGGGCGTCCTCCGGGAGCTCCGGGACTATCTGGATGAGCTGTATGATCCTGACGGGGGCGGCGATCTCTACGACTACTGCCTGATCGACTGCCCTCCCGCCTTTAACGCCGCCAGCGCGGCGGCCCTGCTGATGGCTGATGAGGTCCTGATCCCCATCAAGCTGGACGCCTTTGCCCTTCGGGGCATGACCAACCTCATCCGGCAGATCGACAACATGCGCAAGATCAACCCAGCCCTTAAGCTGCTGGGGTGCCTGCCCACCATGTGGTACAAGTCGCCCCGGACGGAGGAGGCCGAGAGGATCCTCCGGGAGAGCGGCCTGCCGATATTTGGCCATATCCGCCGGACCGACAAGGTGGATGACATGACCTTTGTCCAGGAGCCGCTGCTGGTGAGCTCGCCCCGGTCGGCGGCGGGGGTGGATTACCGCAAATTTGTCCGGGATCTTCTGAGAGGAGGCAAAAAGCATGGCTGAGATGAAAAAGGGGTTTGACCTGACCGCCGCCCTGAGCTCGGTGTCTAAATTGGACACCGGCGGGGAGGGACGGAAGCAGATCGAGTACATAGACATTGATCTGATTGACCCGGATCCCCAAAACCGCAAGGTGGACGGAATCGAGGAACTGGCTAAAAACATCTCCCTGGTGGGACTCCGGCAGCCCTTGGACGTCCGGCCTAACCCGGAGGCGGAGGGACGGTATATCGCCGTATCGGGCCACCGGCGGCGGCTGGCCATCAAAATGCTGGTGGACTCCGGCGAGGAGAAATACCGCATGACGCCCTGCCTGGTAGACCGGGAGGAATCGCCGGCCATGCAACGGCTTAAGCTGCTGTCGGGCAACATCGTGACCCAAAGCCTGACGCCCGCGGAGATGGCCCAGGCCACCAAGGATCTGGAGGACTGTCTCTACCAGCTCCAGGAGGAGGGCTATGAGTTCCCCGGGAAGATCCGGGACTGGGTGGCCAAAACCTGCGGTATTGCGTCCTCCAGGGTGGGGCGGCTGAAGGTGATTAGGGAGAAACTAATCAAGGAGCTCAAAAAAGATTGGGAGTCCGGGAAACTCAAAGAAAGCGTTGCGTATGTATTTGCCCAGCAGACGCCGCGTGTGCAACAAGTTATGATCCAGCTTATAACCCTCAGCGGGTCGTCAAATCTGGACCGTAAATACTGGCACGAGAGCAACGTAAAATATAACGCCGAACGAGCGGCGCGGGAACTCAAGCCCAGGAAAGGTCCCAAAGGTAGCTGTGAGAGCTGTGACGCCACCGGGCTGCGGCTTAAGCGAATGGCGCATGGTAAATGGGATGACCATTGCCAGGATGGGAAGTGCTGCCATTGCTGCCCCAATATTGGCGTCTGTGAGTATGCCTGCCCCCATCTCTCCGGCGAGGTGGAAAAGGCCAAGAAGAAGGCAAAAGCAAAACGGGCGCAGGAAAAAGAGGAGAAGGCCCAAGAAAATGAAAAAATCCTGGCGCCCCGGATCCGGCTTTGGAAGCGTTTTGGAGAGGCTCGGGCAGCCGCCGGCCTTACCTTTGAGGAGTACGCCCAAAAGGCGCACGTCAGAGCCTTCCGCAGGGAGAAAATGGTGGAGGACTTTGAGCAGGGGCGGAAACTTACTCCCAGCAGCGGAGGATTGCCCTACACCGGTGGGGACGGTCTGGATGAGTGTCGGATCAGACCTCTGATATACGCCGCCGATGCTCTGGGATGCTCGGTGGATTACCTCCTGTGCCGGACGGATGAGCGGGGCGGTGGGAGCCAGCCGGTCCAGGTGGAGGCTGTGGGTACCCAGTGGCTCCCGCCCAGCCAGCCCCCGGAGGAGGGCCAGCTTGTGGCGCTGAAATTTGACTTGGGCGAGGTTGGTGTGATGTATAACGTGGGCCGGTGGAAGGACGGAGACTGGTGCTTTAGCGGCGGCACGCCTATGTTCACACCGCCCACCGGCTGGTTCCCCCTGCCCGGCGAGGAACAGGGAGGCGCAGACCATGATTGACGTTAAGATAGACGCTCATGGCGGTATCTCCCGTTTTGATGTCGTAGGGTCCGACCTGGATATCGCCGGTGAGATCGGTGCCATCATATCCCAGGTCTACGCACACGGTAAGTCGATCAATCCCACGGCCGCGGAACAATTCCGCGGAATGATATCCGTGATGCTACTGCCGGAATCGCCGGTGTGGTCTGAGCCACCTATTGCTGGCAATGGTGTGGTATCCGCCGTGATCCCGCACAAAAGATGAGGAGGACGATCAACCATGATGTCAGGATTTAAGCTCGTGGTACCTACCAGAGGGCGACGGAGGGGTATAACCCTCTCCACCACAGCCCTTAATTTGGGGCTGGAGGTGGCAGCCCAGCTGCCTAAGGCTTCCAGCTACAACCTGGGCCATGATGGCCGCCGGCGCTTTGTGTTGGAGCCAGCGGAAGGCAAGAGCGGAGCGCTCAGGTTTTGCCCATCAAGTGAATCGGGAGGGGTGCGCTGTACGTCTAAGCCAATCGTGCGTTTTTTGCGGGAGAAGCTTGGGGCGCCGGACAAGGGGAGCGTGACCTTAAGCTACAAGATGGTGGAGGGCGTCCTTATGTTTGGCGTCCTTGATAACGAGGTCCGGATATGATAGATGGCAGGGACGGGATCTCGGTGTCCAATTTGGACACCGGGGAGAAGCCCATCTGGCAATGCTGCCGGATCCGGGCCGGCCCGCTGGTCAAAGAGGTGCGGATGATCCGCCCACGGTACTCGTCGGCGGATACCTCTGCCGACCACCGGGACAAGGCGGAGCTTAAGCGCCACCAGCGGACGGCCGTGACCAGGTCATCGGTGGACCGGCTGGAAAACCTCCTGGGGGTGATCGGCTATGGCGGTACCCAGTACGTCCTCACCTTTGACGACGCCCATCTCCCCTGGGACTTCCCGGGGGTCCGGCGGGCGCTCCGGGCCTATGTGGCCCGGGCGGTCCGGTGGAAGGATGGGCCTCTGGATTACATCTACTGTATCGAGGGCCTCCATGGAGACGGCCGGTATCACATCCATTTTGTCTGCGACTACAATGTCCTGGCGCCGGAGGAGGTCCGGCACCTCTGGCGGGACGGGATGGTTCTCCGGGAGGAGCCGGTGCTTAAGGCCAAGATCCGCCGGGATCCCTCCACGGGGATCTACCGCAAGGAGTATGACGGAGGCTTCCGACGGCTGGCGGAGTATCTACACAAGGAGCGGACCGATGGGATCATCATCCCCATCGGCCGCCACCCTTGGGGCTGCTCCCGGAGCCTCCTTGCCAAGGCGCCGGCGCCGGAGCGCTGGATGGACCCCAGCGGCGCCATCGAGATCCCGCAGCTGGTACCTTGGCACCGCAGCAAGTCAGTGACCAACCAGTTCGGCGCCTACAGCTACGGTGCCTGGATCGAGCCTCAGCCATAGTTAAGTAACGCGCGCGTGCGCGCGCGAACTATCTTGTAACAGGGTGGTTATTTGTGCACGTTTTGAGATAGGGGGTTGCAAATGTCAATCAAACCTGATAAACTGGTCACAAAGGACGGATGGGCACTCTGCCCCCAGTGCGGTCAGATGAAACTCCTCCGCCTTCCGCCGGACGGCAAGGTTAAAGCCTTTGCCTACTGCCGGCATTGCAAACGAGAGCAAGCTCTCAATATCGATTTGAGCCTGAGCCCTTGAGCCTGAGCCATCCAACCGCAACTGCGGCTGTGTTGGCTCAGGCTTTTTGTTTTGCTCGGATCCTGGAGGTGATAGCCCATGGCGAGCAAGCCTCTCCGTCCCTGCCGACATCCTGGGTGTGCTGTTTTGACCCGAGAGGGATGGTGTGTGAAGCACAAGCCCAAGCACCAGCGGAGGCTGAGCGCCGAGTGGCACGACTGGTACAATCTGCCGATCTGGAAGATTGACCTGCGGCCTGCCCAGTTGATACGGGAGCCGTTCTGCCGGGTGTGTGCTGCCAAGGGCATTCGCACCTACGCCACGGTGGCGGATCATGTCAGGCCGTTCCGTGGGAACTGGGCACTGTTCATCGACCCGGAGAACCTGCAGAGCCTATGTAAGCACCATCACGACAAAAAGACGGCTGAGGAGCAGGCAGAGGAACGCCGAAAAAACGGCGAAAAATAACACGCTTTTGCACCGGGAGGCTTCGCCCGCCCGTCCGTGGGTGCGTGTGTCTGCCCTTATACTCTCTCCGGCGTTGGCGCTTGGCGGCGTCACCCCCTACGGGGGTGCCCCCCCGCCCTCGGAAAGTTTTGAGCGCCCGCTCTGGATACCCCGTGCAGCCTCGGACGTGAGAAAAATTCCCCAATGGCGTTTTGCCCGCCAGGGACGGGAGGAGATAGTCATGCCGGCAAACGTTAAGCTGCTAGAAAAACAGACCAAGCATTTGACGAAAAGCGAGAGGTTAGCCAGGGAGCAGGCCGAGAATGAGGTCATGCCAGTTCGGCCTAAGCTGGAACTGCAGCCGCCCAATTACGTGAAGACTGACGCCAAGGCAAAACGCTACTGGCTGGAGATCGTCAAGCGAATGGATGGCGTGAGTATCCTGGATGCTTTGGACGGCGAGATCCTCGCCGTCTATTGTACCATGTTGTCACGCCGGGATGCCACCCACCAACTGTTCACCCGGCTGCTGAAGGAATCCAAGGCCAAAGACACAGATCCGGAGGTCCAGGCAGCCATCCTGGGGAAGCTGGACAGCCTCATGACCAAGCTCCAGGGTCAGGAGCGCTCTATCCTGCAGTTCGCTGACAAACTGGGCCTGACACCCTCTGGACGGGTACACCTGGCCAGAAAGCGGGCGGTCCAGGCCACCGGCGATGTGGGGGATGATGAGGACCTATTTGGGGACTGAGAGGCGATTTCATGAAAACAATAACGAAACTTGAAATGCGGGCTGTTGCAGACCTGATTCCCTATCCAGGATCGCTTTTTCAGGCAGTGCCGGGTCGCTGGCGGCGACCTGGGCTTGACCGTATCCGGACGAGGCCGTCTGGAGCTCCCTGCCAAGATCGAGCCGGAGGAGTCCCCCGGAGAGGAGGCTGATCTCTTTGGCGATGACTAAGAAGGTCAGGCATCAGAGCGGCAAGCACCACCCGGTCAGCGTATACGCCAAGCAGGTCGTCCGGGGGAAGCTGCACAACCTGTGCTGTCCCTATGAGATCGCCGCCTGCCAACGGCATCTGAATGACCTGGAGCGGCAGGGCACTGAGGAGTTCCCCTATGTGTTCGACACCACCAGAGCGGACCGGATCATCCGGTGGTTCGGGCAATGTATCCAGGTTCGAGGGGTGGAGCAGCGGGAGCCCATCCGGCTCCAGCCCTGGCAGATCTTTGACCTGGGCTGCACCTATGGCTGGGTCCACAAGGATACCGGGGCCAGACGGTTCAAACGGACCTACAACAAGCGGGCCCGTGGCAATTTCAAATCCACCGAAAAGTCTGGTCAGGCCCTCTACCATATGTGCGGAGACGCTATGTATCCGCCGTACCATCCGGAACTGGCTGTCTTTGAGATGGAGCCGGAGGTGGAGTGTGCCGCCGTTGACCGCAGCCAGGCCATGCGTGTCTTTGGGGACGCCAAGAAGATCGCCCAGGCCAGCCCCAATATCGCCCAGCGGCTCTATATCCCAAAGTCTAATCCGGTTACCCACCGAACACGGGGCGGATATATGAGGGCGCTGTCCAAGGACACCAAGAACAAGGACTCCGGTGCTCCAAGTTACTATGTGGTGGATGAGTACCACGCCCATCCGACCTCCGACATCTATGACATCGGCCTCAACTCCTTTGGTAAGCGCCCACAGGCCCTTCTGGATACGATTACCACTGCTGGCGATGACGCCCAGTCCAAGCCGTGCTATTCGGAGGAAGCCTACGCCAAGCGGGTGCTGGACGGCGATGTGGTCGATGAGACCTATTTTGTTATGATTCGGGAGCTGCCGGAGGGGGCCAACCCCCACGACAAAAGCTTGTGGTGTATGGCCAATCCCTGCCTGCGGTACCCCAACGAGTACAGCAAGTACCTGCTGGAGCAGATCGAAACCGAGTACACCGCCGCGTACGGCTCCAACGACCCCCACAAGATCCGGCAGTTCCTTACTCGCCGGATGTGCCAGTGGCAGACCGGCAGCGTCAACCGGTACCTGGATGAGATCTGCATGGAAAAGGCCAAGAGGGCCCAGGTGCCCAGAGAGCAGTTTGCCGAGCTGACCGATGGCCTGGAGTGCTGGCCTGGCTTTGACCTGGGCAAGCGGATCGACCTATCCGGGACGGCCGCCGTGTTCCTGCTGCCGGATGGCCGGGTGGCCATCAAGGTACATGGCTTCATGCCGGAGAACCGGGCCCGGTATCACGAGCACACGGACCGGGTCCCCTACGTGGCCTGGGCCAAGAGCGGGCACTGCACTCTGACCCCCGGCGATGTGACCGACAACAGCTACGTGGAAAATTGGATCTGCCAGGGCGAACGGGACCACCGCTGGGCGGTGGTGGAGGTGGATTATGACGGCCACAATGCCACCGACCTGGCCATCAAGATGTGCCAGGATCGCAACAACGAGGACTTCTGTGTGGAGATCTCCCAGACCTGCGCCGGGCAGAATCTGGCGGTCAAGGGCTTTCGGGAGTTGCTGCTCCAGGACAGGCTGGTGCTGGAGGAGAGCCCACTCCTGATCTGGTGCCTGGCCAATGCTGTGGAGATTGTCAACAACTATGGCGACATTAAGCTCTCCAAGAAGCATAAGGACGACACTGAGCGTATTGACCCGGTAGCCGCCGCTATGAACGCCCTGGCGCGGGCCCTGGTGAAGCGGAACGGCGGGCCGGATCTGGCCCAAGTATTGGGACGGGATGATTTTACTTTGTAGGGTGTCCAATTTGGACACGGGAGGATGGCATGAAGAAGCTGAGTAAGGATGAACGGCTGGGGCTGGTGGTGGACGGGCTTTTTGTTGCCGGCGCTGTGCTGGTGAGCGTGGGGGCGGCTCTTGTGTGGCTGCCTGCGGGGCTGATCGCAGGCGGCGGGATGTGTATCGTTGGAGCGGTCCTGGTGGAGAGGGGGCGGAGAGGTGCTGTTTGATAAAGGGCTTGGCCGGGTGGCTAAGTCGGCGGGCGGAGTTGTCCGCACCTTGACCCTGGACAACCCGGAGGGGTGGCTTACCGGGGAAAATGCTATGCTGAGCCGGGACAAGGCCATGAAGGTGTCCACGGTGAGTCGGTGCGTGACGCTGCGGGCGGGCTCCATGGCGGTCTTGCCCATCTATGTGATGGACGAAGGCAGCAAGCAGCGGATCCCGAACCACCGGCTGGGCAAGGTGCTGTGGGGGCGGCCCAATGAGGCCATGAACAGGCTTGACTATGAAATGCTGATGGGCTGCAACAAGTATCTGAAGGGAAACGCTTATGCCTGGATCGCCCGGAATCCGGCGACCGGATGGCCGGAGGAATTGATCCCGCTGCCGCCGGATCCCGTGACCCCATTTGTAGATCCCCGAGGAAAGCTCTGGTATGTATTCTTCCATCCGACGACAGGGGAGACCACCTGGATCCCACCGGAGGATATCCTGCATTACAAGGAGTACAGCGAGGACGGTATTGAGGGGATCTCCATCCTTCGCAGAGCGGCGGAAACCATACGGACCGACCTGGCAGCCCAGAGCTACGAGCGGGACGTATACGATAACGGCGGGCGCCCGTCGGGAGTATTGACGGCGGACAGCGACCTGTCAGGTAACTTCGAGGTAAAGGACGCCAAGGGGAACGTCATAGAGGTCATATCCAAAAAGGAGCGTTTGCGCCGGGAGTGGGAGGCGGTCCACCGGGGACCGGGGAAGCAGTTCCGCACGGCTGTTTTGGATCTGGGGCTCAAGTACCAGACGGTGGCCATGAACAACTCCGACGCCCAATTTATTGAATCGAAGGAGGTACGGGTGCTGGATGTGTGCCGGTTCTTCGGTGTGCCGCCCCACCTGGTTTTTGCGGGAAAGCAGAGCTATGAGAGCAACGAGCAGAACTCCATCGAGTTTGTCAACTACACCATGCTTCCGGATACGATCCAGAGGGAGCAGGAGGATACCAGCAGGCTGCTGTTGCCCTCCGAGCGGGCGGCGAACCTGCGGATCAAGCGGGAGCTGAAGGTGTTCCTGCGGGGGGATACGGAGGCCCAGGCGGCATTCTACAAGGCCATGCGGGAGATCGGCGGCTATTCCGCGAACGATATTCGGGCGCTGGACGACCGGGGGCCCGTTCCGGGCGGAGATACCTATTACTCCAGCTGGAATTATGGCCCCATGGACATGTTTGCCGCATTGAGCGTATTTCGGAATGTCGGTAAGCTCTTGCCAGAGGCGGAAGCGAGCCGGGTGGCGGATGAGATCATCAACAGGCTGAGAGAGGGGATGTAGGGATGGATGAGATCAAGAAATTTTCCGTGGTCAAGGCATTGGACGTTACGGATCAGGATTTGGGGCTGATCAATCGGCAGACGCTCCGCCCATTGACGGCGGAAGATGTGTTTATTTTCCGGGTAGCGGCCTGCGACGACCAGGTGGACCGGGAATTTGAACGCTTTACGCTGCGGACGCTGGAGGGGCTGGCAAAGCTCTATGTGGGGAGGAGCGTTATCTGCGACCACCAATGGAGCGCCGGCAAGCAGCTTGCCCGAATCTACGCCGCTCAGGTGGAAAAGGACGGAGAAAGTAACCGCCTGGTGCTGCGGGTATACATGCTGCGGACGGAGGAGAGTGCTCCGGTGATCGCCGCTATTGAGGGCGGGATCATGCGGGAGGTGTCCGTAGGGTGCGTTGTAAAGCGGGCGATATGCTCCATCTGCGGGAAGGACTGTGGGGAGGTCTATTGCGGTCATATCCCTGGGAAAACGTATGATGGACGGGTTTGCCACATTGATCTGGACGAAGCGAAGGACGCCTATGAGTGCTCCTTCGTTGCTGTCCCCGCCCAGCCCAGGGCGGGCGTTATCAAGCGGTACGGCGGCAAGGGCGAGCCGCGGGACGGCTCCGGGGCACCGGAGGAGGAAGCGCTCCTGCTGGCCAAGGCCAAGCAAGAGCAGGAAGAAAAACGATTTGGAGGTATCAAGGTATGACCAGAGAAGAACTGTACGAGCTCAAAAACAAGCGGGCGAATCTGCTGACGGAGGGAAATGACCTGCTCGCCAAGAAGGACCTGGAGGCCCACAAGGCCAAGATGGCCGAGGTGGACAAGCTCAACGATGAGATCCTGTCCGGGGAAAAGCAGCTTGCCGAGGAAGGGCGTTTTCAGGAGACGGATGAGAGAGCAAAGGGCCTTTTGGCGGCCCAACAGGCCAAGAAGCAGGAAGAGCAGCGGACCAAAACGGTGGATGAGATCCGGGGCAGCAATGAGTACGCCAGGGCCTTTGCCAAGGCCATGCGCCGGGGGGTAAGCGTGAAGGCGGCGGGAGGAGACGCGGAGCTGAGCCCCCTGCTGAGCGCCCTGAATGAGAGTGGCGGCAATCCCGTGGGCTCCGACGGCGGCTTTCTGGTGCCCATCGATGTGGACAACCGGATCCAGCGGCTGGAGAAGGAGTATCTTGACCTGTCCAGGTTCTTCCGGGTGGAGCAGGTCACGGCTCCCACAGGCTGGCGGGTGATCGAGACAGAGGGGGGAGAGGTCCTTCCCAAGGTGGCGGAGTTGGGGACCATCGGCAAGGACGACAAGCCCAAGTTCAGACGCTACGACTACAACGTAGAGAAGTACGGGGACCGGATCCAGATCTCCAGCGAGCTGATGGACGACAACGCCGCCGGGCTGCTGAGCTATGTGGTGGACTGGTTTGGACCCAAGTACATCAAGACAAAGAACGCCCTGCTGCTGCCCTTCCTGCAGGGGCTTACGACGGTGGTGCCCCTGACGGCGGGCAAGGAGGCGCTGGAGCTGAAGAAGGCCCTTATCAAGACGCTGAACACGGCTCAGAGCCGGGGCGCGGTCATCCTGACCAACCAGACGGGCTTTGCGGAGATGGACGGCTGGGCGGACGCCAACGGGCGCCCCCTGCTGGTGCCCAACCCCGCCGATCCGGTGGTGACCAGGTTCCAGGGACGGCAGGTGGCCTATGGGGACGATGCGGAGCTGCCCTGCGAGGAGGAGACGGTGAAGGTGGAGGGCAAGGCCGACACGGTGAAGACCACCATCCCCCTGTATGTGGGTAAGTTTGACCGGCTGGGGACCCTGTTTGTCCGCAAGGGTATTGAGCTGGCCACCACCAACGTGGGCGGTGACGCCTGGGCCACCGATTCCACCGAACTGCGGGCCATCTGCCGGATGGGAGCGTCCCTGGTAGATAAGACGGCGGCGTTTAAGGCGACCATCGCCGTGGCTGCCGCGGCGGCGGGCTGAGAGGAGACATGAGCCATGGCGAGAAAAAATGAGCCGAAGGGGGCTCCCGTGGAGGAGACCAAGGATCAGACTGCGGAGGAGGTCAAGGCGCCGGACAAGAGCCCGAACGCCGTTGTGAAGGCGGCGGCGGGGCTGAATGTCCGGATGGGACCCCATAAGAGCTATCCCAGCATGGGGATCCTGGCCGACGGCGCTCAGGTGGAGGCCTTGGAGCTGCCCGGCGGCGTCCGAGTGCCCGGGTGGTACCTGGTGACGGCCCCTGACTATACCGGCTGGGTGGACGCCGAATTTATCGCCCTGCCGGAGGCGGAGTGATGGAGCCTCGGCTGAGCCCGGAGGAGATGGCGGCGGCAAAGGCGTATATGCGCATCGAGGGGGAGGATGAGGACCATCTGGTGATGAGCATGGTGCTGGCAGCCAGGACCTATCTGACGGAGGCTGGAGTGGCCCTTCCTGAGGCCGGGAGCGGAAGAAAGGCTCTCTATGACCTGGTGTGCCATGGCCTGGCGTTGGCCTACTACGAGCGCAGAGAGGCGACAGGCGCCGCGGTGGACGAAAACCCGGCCATCAGGAGGGCCCTCAATCAACTGAAGCTGACGGAGCCGGTGTCCAATTTGGACGCCGGCTCTGCGGAAGGGGATGGAGGCCATGGCGGAACGGATCCCTGACGCGGGGGAGCTGGACCAGAAAGTAAGGCTGCTGACAATCCGAGCGGTGGATCCATGTGAGAGCTGTGAGCGGGAGGAACTGTGCGCCCGGGAAGCCGGAGAGAGCCCGGCGGCCATCTGTGGAAGACCGGTGGAGGAGCTTCCGGCCGGATGGGAGTGGAAGGAGTACCGAAAGGCCTGGGCCAAGGTGACCTGTGCAAACGGGCTTGCCATCTATGCCAACAGCGGCGTGGGAGGCCGGGAGGCGGAATTTATCCTCAGGAGGCAGAGTTTTACCCTGGCGGACGCCATTTCGTGGAAGGATCAATTCTGCCTGCCCACTTCTATCACCACCCTGGGACCGGGGCACCTGAAGGTGAAGGTCGCTCTGGTGACGCCCAGGATCTGCCAGGGGACCGAGCGGGAGACACAGAGGAAGATCCAATTCCCAGCCGTGGTTACCGAGAAGTACCAAGGACATGAGCAGCTGGAGCCCATGGCGCAAAATGCCGTTCGGCTGGTGCTGGTGACGCCATCCGTGGTGAAGCTGAAGCTGGGCAGTCTGGTCACCGTGGGAGAGGACAAGGCTCCCTGGTGGGTGAAGATCGCCCACGAGATGGATCCGGACAAGCATGAGTATGAGATCGAGAGGACGGTGGAGCCCTGATGCAGAGCGTTACCATCCGGGATCTGGACAAGCATTTTGCCGATTTGCTCAAAAAGATTCCGGAGGAGCGGCGGGCCATGTTTGAAGAATTGGCCCAGGAGCTCCTCACCGACGTGAGAGGCCGGATTGGCGGCGCGGGGAAGGTGCAGAGCTGGCAGGAATCCTATGTGGGCAGCGGGGGCGGCTATGCGAAGGTTTGGCCGAAAAAGGACGTTTACACCGAATCGGGCGGAAAGCTTTATGCGGTGGGATACGTTACGAATGCCATTACTTCGGGCCACCGGACGCCCAGGGGCGGTTATGTCCCCGGCAAGCACTTTTACGCCGATACCCACGCCATGGTTCCGGTGTTGATAGACCGGGTCAAGGCGAAATTTGAGGCAAGGATCGAGGAGGCTCTTTAGGGGCCCCCGCAAAGGCGGTCCTCAGCCTTTGTGGGGAGAGGAAAAAGCCCGGAATGAGTGAGCCTTCGGCTTTAGCCGGAGGCGAAGGATATGGAGGTGCTTTTGACGAGATGACACAGTGGGATATCCTGCACGGGATCATGGACCGGCTGCGGGAGAGGTGGCCGGAGGAGCGCTACTATTCCGATTATGCCCCCCAGAACTTTGAGAGGCCCGCTTTTCTGGTGGAGGTGGGGAAGGTCGCACAGGAGGAAGCGGGGGGATATGATACCCGGTTCACCATGGAGGGGAAGATCACCATTTTTCTGCCGGTGGATCCCTACCATCACAGCCACGTGCCCAGTCTGTGCGACCGGGAGGCGGAGGTGATGAGCCTGTTTGGCCGGGGGTATTTCCCGGCGGGGCGGAGAAATCCCCACGTGGACCGGATCACGGCGGACCACGGATACGACTACGCCGAGGTCATTCTGTCCATCTCCTTCAACGAGCGCTGGGAGCCGGAAGAAGAGGAATACCCCCTGCTTCAAAGCGTCAGCGTCAGGATCCGGGACAAAGGGCCGGGGGAACGGATCGCCACGGCCCCTCCGGGGCCTCGCGATGACGGTCAGGGACAAGGGCCGGGTTAGGGTCAAGGGCCGGGAGGGGCAAGCCCCTCCCCTACGGAGTGAAAAGCGTCAAAATCAAGGAAAAAGAGGGGTAAGCCATGAACATGAAATTGCCCAGTATCAACGTTATTTTTAAGGCGGCGGCGGAGGAGACGGTACAGCGGCTCCGGAAGGGTGTGTCGGCTGTCATTGTCAAGGACGCCAAGGAGAACGGGGGGCACGTCCTCACCTCGGAGCGGCAGATCCCGGCAGAGCTGGGGGAGGCCAACAAGGACTACATCAAGCAGGCCTTCCTGGGGTATGAGTCCCGGCCCCGGAAGGTGCTGCTCTATGTGCTTCCTGCGGAGGCGGCCAGCTTTGAGACGGCGCTGGAGTGGCTGGGGAACCAGTCCTTCGACTATCTGGCGGGACCGCCTGCCATGACCCAGGATGAGGCCAAGGAGATCGCGGACTGGGTGAAGGATGTGCGGGAGAACCGGGCGTCCATCGCCAAGGCAGTACTTCCCAACTACGCTGGAGACCATGAAGCACTTGTCAACTTTGCCGCATCAGGGATCAAGGTGGGAGAGGAGACCTACACCGCTGCCGGATACTGCACCCGGATCGCGGGGCTGCTGGTGGGGACGCCAATGACCATGTCCTGTACATATGCGCCCCTGCCGGAGATCACCGATGTGGACCGTGTGAGCCCGGAGGAGGCGGATACAGCGGTGGAGGCTGGAAAGCTCATTCTGATCCACGACGGAGAAAAGGTGAAGATCGGCCTGGGGGTCAACAGCCTTCAGACGCTTCGGGAGGGACAGAACGCCACGTTGAAGAAGATCAAGATCGTGGAGGTGCGGGATCTCATTCAGGCCAACCTGCGCCGGGCCTGTCAGGACAGCTGGATCGGGCGGCACTCCGCGTCCTACGATGATAAGTGCCTGCTGAGCGCCGCTGTGCGGGATTATCTGGGATCTCTGGAGAACGAGGGGATCCTGCGGGAGGGAAGCACGGTGGGGATGGACGTGGAGACAATCCGGGCGTATCTGGAGGAGAAGGGCGTGGACGTGTCCGGGATGGATGAGCAGGACCTGAAGGCTGCGGACACGGGGAGCAGCGTATTCCTGGCCGCCACCATCGGGATTTTGGACGCGATTGAGAACATTGTGCTGGTCGTGAATCATTAAGACGGCGGGCGGGTTTGGAACCCGCCCCTACGGACAAACGGAACCTTGAAAAGGGAAGAAAGGGCGTGCGCTGCCTCGAAGCAAGCGCCGGGAGCTGAGAGCCGTTATCGGAGAGAGCAAGACAGCAGCGAGCGTGGGCGGCTGAATACCCACGCGGGGAGCATTGAAGCAAAGGAAAAGCCGGGGATCACTCCCCGGCCTCCTGGTCCCGTTTCATTTGTTCGTTGATGGCGCGATTGATAAAACCGTTGACAGATTCTTTTCTGGATTCGGCATGGGACTGGATAATGGCTTTTTGTCCCTGGGGCAAGGTGAGATTTACCCGATCATACTTTTGAGCAATAAACTTGTTCTGGTACGCAATCGCGTCAGCTTTGTTTTTATAGGCCATAGGCATACCTCCTCACCCATACTGTACCATGCATTGGAATTATGCGCAATATGCGAAATGGACAAAAGAGCAATCGGAATATTATGCAATATGCCAATAGACGCAAGTTGCGCAATATGCTACAATAGCATTGTCAGGAGGGGAGAACAAAGCCCCGAATGGCAGAAAGGAGGTCAAAGAGCGGTGAACAAGAAAGACAAAGGAGCCGAGGCCATGACAGACACCCAGACCCAACAGTTCCTGGAAGCCATCAAGATCATCACAGAGAAGTCCCAAAGCGTGCAGGAAGTACAGGAAGCCATCGACAGGATCCAGAAAAAGGGCAAAAAAAGCCCCCAGTAACCTCTCACAGTAAACTGGGGATCCGGGAGGGAACACCGCCCCCTCCCGGACACCCACATCATATCAGGTGGCGGTGGAAATGTCAAGGAGGTTTTGCAAGTGAGCAAGCAGGAAATGATAGACGGGATCGTGGCTATGCTGGGCACGTTGACCGTGGATGAAAGGCGGCTGTTTGAGCAATTTCTGGACAAGCTTCTGGAGGGGAGGACGGCGGCGTGAGTGAGCGGGACAGAGAAACCCTGTGCGCGGCGGCGCTGTTCGCCTGCCTGACGGAGGAGGAGCAGAGGGCGATACTGGAGGCCATGCGCTCCGTTCTGGAGCCAGCGGGTGTAGCATGATGCGTAAGTTCAACGATCTAATGGGGCAGCGTTTTGGGAAATTGGTGGTGATCGAGCGGGCGGGGAAAGATAAACACAGAAATGCTACATGGCTTTGTCAGTGTGATTGTGGAAACACGGTGGTTGCAAAAGGATATAATCTTACCAAAAGCAATGGAACAAAAAGCTGTGGGCAGTGTAAATCCCCCAGAGATTTAACGGGTATGCGGTTTGGGCGATTGATAGTCATCCGGCGAGCTGGACTTGATAAAACGGGGAAAAACTCAATGTGGTTATGCAAGTGTGACTGTGGAAATGAGAAAATAGTCTCAAGAGTTTCACTTTGTGGTACCCGCTGTATCAGCTGTGGTTGCTATTCCAGTGAACGGTCAAGGGAACTCATAAAAAGCCTACATGAAAGGCACCGTGATAAGTATCCAAAGATACCTCGCCTTTTTACCATATGGCGAAAGATTCGTTCCCGCTGTTTTGATCCAAATAACGACAGCTATGGAGATTATGGCGGTAGAGGGATTTCTATCTGCAAAGAATGGGGCAATTTTTATGAGTTTCAGGAGTGGGCTGTCAATTCTGGCTATTCGAGGGAGCTCACAATTGACCGTATCGACGTAGATGGAGATTATTGCCCGGAGAATTGCCGCTGGGTCACGGCAAAGCAACAGGCGAGAAATAAGCGAAAAACCATATATCTTACTCTGCATGGGGAATGCAAATCAATGGCTGAATGGGCGGATGCGCTTGGAATTTCTTGGCGCACACTGAACGGTAGACGACAAAGAGGCTGGAGTGATGAACGGATATTGACAGAGCCCATCCACAAGAAGCTTACACCTGAAGCAGAACAGTAGAACAAACGGAGGCCGGGATCGACCGAAGGAGCGGACAAGCTCTCTCGGCCGGGTCCCGGTCTCCGCTTGTCCATCAAAAAGGTGTCCAATCTGGACACCGGAAAAAGGAAAGGATGGTTTATATGAAAATCGACAGTGGGAAAAGGGTTTGTTCTGGAGTATGGGGATCCATCTGGCTGGATGGTGAGCAGGTGGGGGAGTGCTACGGGGCACAGGCCAAGGTTACCGCCGATAAGGAGAAGGTGGTCATGGCGGGGCGGCTGATGGACTCTCACAAGGTCCTGGGGCTGTCGGGGACGGGGAGCCTGAAGCTGCACAAGGTCTCCTCCCGGATGGGGCAGCTTTTGAGCCAGGCCATGCATGACGGCAGCGACCCCCGGTTTACCGTGATCTCCAAGCTGGCCGACCCGGACGCCTACGGGGCCGAGCGGGTGGCGCTCTATAATGTGAGCTTCGACGATCTCACCCTGGTAGACTTTGAGGCAAAGCAGCTGGGGAAGGTGGAGTGCCCGTTTACATTTGAAGATTTCGAGTATCTTGACCAGATTACGGCGTGAGGGCGGAGGGCGGCCACATGGGGCCGCCCTTACGAAGAGATGGAAGGAGGAAATGAGCTATGAGCGAAATGCTGGACCGGCTTTTAAAGCCGGAGGTGGTCAACGTACAGAAGGAGCTACCCACAGGGAAGTACAAGGTCAAGCGGCTGAGCCAGGCGGTGGGGGAGGACGTGATCTTTACCTTGCGAGCTTTGCCCTATGGCCGGGTGCAGGACATCAAGGGAATGGCGGAGGAAGCGGAGGTGGCGATCCTGCTGGCCGGGTGCGTGGATCCCGATCTGAAGGCGCCGGTGCTTCAGGAGAAGTTTGGCGGACCCACCCCGGCGGAGGCGGTGAAGGGAATGCTGCTGCCGGGGGAGATCGAGGACATGACCCGGGCGGTGGAGAGGTTGTCCGGGTACCGGCGGGAGACCATTGAAGAGATAAAAAACGGCTCCGGGACGGCAGCGACGGAGAGCTGAATCTTCTCTACTACCTGTTCCATACAAAAAATGCGGTAGACCTGGGGAAGGTCTACCGCATGAGCGCAGGGGAGAAAGATCTGCTTGCCGCGCTGGCGTCCTGGGAGTGTGAGCAGAGACTGAAATAAGAAAAACCGCCCTCCCGGGGAGGGGAGGGCGGAAAGGTCATTTTGTTTTCTTGAGCCAGAGAATTATATGGCGGGTAAAGAAAAAATCTATAACAGCGTAAAGAAAAGTAAAACATCTAAATTCAGGCATAAACCTATCCATAGTCAGAACCATAAGAAACCCTAAATTCATACAGACAAGAATAAAGTATGCAAATTGTCGCTCTGAATCCATACAGAATCACATCCCCATATTCGCATTATAGCAGTTATAGGTTAAAAGTCAAGAGGTGAGAAAAATGCCGGAAACGTCGATCGTAGTCAAGGCGGAGGACCGATACTCCCCCGCAGTAAAAAAGATGGCGTCCACCACAAAGGCCTTTTCCAAGGACACGGAGGAGATGGAGAAAAAGCTGACCACTTTGAGCAAAAAGCGGTTCGACCTGCGGATGGATCTGGAGAAGGCAAAAAAGGAACTGAAGGACGCGGAAAAGCAGTTTCAGGCCACGGGAGACGCTGCGGACCGCATGACAGCACAGGGAAAACAGGCCAACTTTGACGCCCTGCAAAAACAGCTTCGGGATTTGAACAAGGAGGCCAAGCAGGTCGAGAAGGGACTGGACTCTGTGGGGGGCACCGCCCGGAAGCTGGACAATCAGGGCTTCGGAAGTGCAATTATGAAAAGCGGGATGGGAAAAATGTGGGGCGATGCGATGGGGCAGATGGGAAATACTCTGCTGAGCAGCGCAATCGGAGAGCCTACCGCCCGGCTGGCGTCCGGGATCCTGTCCGGGGCCATCACCGGGGCAGGAATGGGTATGGCGGCAGGGTCTATCCTTGGTCTTCCAGGTGCCGCAGTGGGTGCCGCAGTGGGAGGGGTTTCTGGGCTTGTTTCCGGGGCTGCCCAGATATTTCAGGCTCGTGATGACGCCTTTCAATCCTATGTGCAGACCGCTGTAGAGGACCAATACTCCCAGCGGGAGAGCGATATTTCCTCCGGTTCCAGCATTGCGGCCCAAAGGGAGAAGGACCAGATTTCCTTTTCCACCCTGTTTGGCGATGAGAAAACGGCCAAGGGGTATTTGAGCGACCTGGTGGGCATGGCCAACACCACCCCCTTTCTCTACGATGACCTGACCGCTATGAGCAAGACGCTGGCCACCTACGGCTATGGGGCGAACGGCATTCTTCCCGTACTTCAGACCATCGGGGATACGGGGGCGGCGCTGGGCATGGGGACCAGCGACATGTCCATGGTGGCTACCGCCCTGGGCCGGATGAAGTCCAGCAATAAGACCACCCTGGAGTACCTGAACATCCTCAACGACCGGGGCATCGGGGCGGTGGGTATGCTGGCGGACTA
>CANRZY010000012.1 GCA_947644625.1 uncultured Pseudoflavonifractor sp. | reverse complement strand
TCCTTTCCGGCGGGTTTTCCCGCCGAAAATATCTCTGATAGGATTGGAATGGAATGAATGTAAATAGATGGTTTTAATCTCTGTATTTCTATATACCGTCAGATTTCCGTACTTCAAGAGGATTGATTTTCGTACTCGCCAAGTACGGTTTTCAGCCCTCCGGCGTACCATAACCGGATTTCTTGAAGTCGGTGTTTGGAACCGCTTCATAGGATTTCGGGTAAATGCGGTTGGGTTTTCCACAGCCCTGTTTCTGGATTTCCACCAGCCCCGCATACTGCAACTCCCGCAGGGTGTTGACCGCTTTCTGCCGCCCGCAGCGGAGCAAAGCGACCACCTCGCAGATGGGGTAGTACAGGTAGACCCGCCCGTACTCGTCCGCCCAGCCGTTCTTCCGGGACAACTCCGCCCGGCGCAGGACAAAGGCATACAGCACCTTCGCTTCGTTGCTCAAGGGCTGGAATGTGGGTGCTTCAAAAAGGAAATTGGGGAGCCGGGTGAAACTGAACGCCTTTTCCGGCTGGTGAATATAAATCGTGTTTGTCATAGCGTGTTTTGTGGACGGTTAGAGGCCCGTTTTCCGGGGCGAATGATAAATGATACCAGCCGCCCCGGTTGAGGGCTTGCGGAGCCTTGCAAATCAAGGCTTTTCCCGCTCTTAACTGTCCACAGCAGACCTCCTTTTCCGTTCACTTTCTGTTTTCTGCCGCCTGTGAACTCTGGCGGCGCAGTCCGGGCAGTATTTGCCCCGGTTGGACTTCGGGACGAACACACCGCCGCACTCCGCACAGCGTTTCAAGTCCCTGTCCCGGTAAATCTCCGCTTCCAGCGTCCTGTCCAGCGGCAAGACCGCCCAGCGGAACCACTTGCAGCAGACGGAGAACGAAATCATCTGCGGACAGGCGCAGGTGTCGCCATCGTCCAGCGCAAGGCAGTTTCCGTCCTCGCAGTTGCAGCACTCCCGGCGTATCAGGCCGCTGGCTCGTCTCTTCTGGGGCGGGGTTATGCGGTAGGGGGAGCCGTCCGGCCTGTGTTCCAGCGGCGGCAGGTGTTGATAGGGTCTTTTGCTCATGCGTCCCTCCGTTTTCTTTGGCGTGTTCTGTTTCCAAGGTGCTTGTCCATCGATGAACTATCCCAAGTCTACACCTTTTTGACCGCCTGTGCCGTATATCCAAGAGGTAGGAAATCAGCCTGAAAAACTCCCTATTTCCACGCTCTCGGATTTGTGATATAATCAAAAAAAGATAAAAGACAAATTCAGGTTTCTGGTCTTCTTGCACAAAATAAAGGAGGAGCTATTATGCAAATTGTTTATATTCCAAGCGAATCAATGTCTGTTCAAGGTAAAAAAGATGAAATCTATAAAAGATATGGGAAAGACTGGAATATTAGAGAACAGGGAGGAGGTAACGGAAATTGGTTGTTGACCAGAAAAAGTGATGTGCTTGTAGATGGAAAAAGTTATCGTACTTTTGTACTTGAACACTACGGTAAATCCAAGCTGACAGCGAAGCTTGTTGATAAATTTCGTGAAGATGTAGCAAATGGTAAAATAAAACTGTAAATGCCTATGCCGTTATGCTATGAGCATAGTACATAGCATAACGGCTTCTCTTTCGTTGAGCTAGCAAGGAGGGTGAATATGTCTTTATCCATACAAGAGCGATTAAAAGACCTACGTGTGGAGCGTGGCTTGACGCTGGGGCAGCTTGCGGAGCAGACCGGGCTTTCCAAGTCTGCGCTGGGCAGTTACGAAACGGAAGACTTCAAGGACATCAGCCACTATGCCCTTATCCGGCTGGCGAAGTTTTACGGTGTGACCGCTGATTATCTGCTGGGGCTGTCTGAAATGAAAAATCACCCAAACGCCGATCTTGCAGACCTGCGTTTGAGTGATGAAATGATTGACCTGCTGAAAAGCGGGAGGATAGACAATACCCTGCTGTGTGAGCTGGCGGCGCACCCGGATTTCCCCCGGCTGATGGCTGACCTTGAAATCTATGTGAACGGAACGGCACTGAAACAGGCGCAGGGTGCAAACGCCATAGTGGACACGATGAGCGCAACTGTTATAAAAAAGCATAATCCTGGCATGAGTGATACGCAGTTAAGACAGCTTATCACCGCCCATATTGATGAGGACGAGTTTTGCCGCTATGTGATACAACGGGACATAAACGGGATTGCCCTTGCTCTGCGGGAAACACACAAGGACGATTTTTTCAGCGTCCCAGAGGATAACCCGCTAAAAGAAATGCTGGAAACTGCTGGTGAAATCGTCAGCCAGGACAGCGACACGGAACAAGCGTACTTGGCGTTTATCTGCAAACGGCTCAAGCTGAATTTTAGGAAGCTGTCAGTAGAAGAACGGAAGTGGCTGAAAAAGATTGCGGAAAAATCCGACTTGCTGAAGAATCCAAAACCGCAGAGAGGACGAAGATAAAAAATGCCTGAACGGCGGTTCTGGTTTTTCAGAACCACCATCCAGGCATTTTGTTTAGTAATAGAAAAAGGTGCAGTTGATTATTGCGTATTGTCAATCTCTCTCAAACCGGGTAGTAAAAATACGGCAAGCGCAACGATGATAATGCCAATTCCGCAAATGACAAACCATTTCTCAACTCCCAGCCGCTCCGCCAGAGGCCCGGAAATGACAAGGCCAAACGGCATGGCGAGGGAAGCGGCGCTTGTCAGTAGAGAAAAAACTCTCCCCAGATATTCTGGTTTGACCGTTTCTTGAAAAATCGCATTTTGCACACCGTAAAATGGAGCGGAAATTCCCATAACAGTACAGCACACAACAAAGACAAGAAATGCGTCTGGCGGCAAAAGCCCGGAGAGCATATTGCTAACGCCCATCAGGAGAACGGAAAGACCGATGGTGTACCGCCGTTTCTTAAAACCGCCCCAAATGCTCAGAATGACTCCGCCAAGCAGCATACCAACCGCAAAAGCAATTTCAGCGGCAGAGGCATGGGCCGGTGTTCCTTTGAAGTATGACATACAGATGAGAGGAAAAAGCGTACTGATTGGCATATAAAAGAACATATAAATTACACCAATCCAGAGCAGAGCAAAGAGGCCCCTGTTTTGCTTTAATACCACATACCCCTCTTTCATATCCTGTAAAAACTGTTGTCTTTTCGTTTCTGGACATAGTTCAGGCGTTGGTATGGACGAAATCGCAACAGTCACACAGGCAAGGATTGCACCCACAATATCTAACAATATAATTGCATTAAGAGGCCAAACAGCATATAAAAACGCTGCGGCAGCTGGACTGATAATCGCACTTACTGCTTGCATGGTCTGCGTGTAACCAGCGCATTTTGTAAGTTCCTCTTTTGGCACAATCATAGGTGTTGCTGCGCTGAATGCTGGAGAATGAAAAGCAGTTCCCGCACTTCGGATTAACAGGACAACCATAATAGACCATACGGGCAATTCCATGTAAAACGCCACCAGCGCCAGAATACCGCCAGCGGCGGCAATTATCAAATCCGCACCAATCATTACGCTTTTACGGCTGTGCCGGTCAACAAAAGCACCTGCAAACGGGCCTAAACAGGCTTGCGGCAAAAATCCAATCAGTGTTGCCGCCGTCAATATGATTGCAGAATTAGTTTTCGCAACCAAATAAAAGATAATGGCCATTTGCAAAATACCGCTGCTAATAAAGGATATTGCTTGTCCGGCAAGAAGTGTAAAATAAGTTTTTCTCCATGAATTGTTGTTTTGGGTCATAATGCGAACCTCCTTTTTTATTGCATTGTTCCTTTGTTTCTGCAATAAAAAGCAGGCGTTGTCCCACAGAGAGGGCAGACGCCTGCATAACAACAAAGCACGAAAAAACACCACGATACAGTTCAAAGACTGCTCGTGTCAAACCTACGTGTTCCTTTGCATACGCACGCAAAAAAAGCCCACCATCATGTGGAAAGGTACTTCTACTTTTTATTGCTTATTAGCGTACACAAATTAACACACGTAAGCCTCCTTCCAATCTCAAACTGTCGCACAGTATAACACACATCCGATAGACTTGTCAACCATTTTTAACCTTGTTTTCCATCTTGTTTTTCCATCTCTTACGGGCAGTAGCAAAGCCAGGCGAGCCAGTCAACGGTCAAGATGAACGGCGCTTTCAGCGCCGCCGTTGACAGTCTCGCCCGTCTTTGCTAATGGGTAATCAAGGCGGGAAAGCCATTTTAGGGCTTTCCCGCCCATTTCAATTTTGGGAGAAGAAAGGCCCCAAAATGAACGAGTGCGGCCAAACACTTTTAGGGATTGGCCACCTTGTCCACCCATCCAGCGGGGCGGCGGGGAACGGTCAAGGCCGGGCGTCAGCCCATTCATTTCAGCCTTGACGGTTTCCTGCCGTCCTGCTACTTTTCCCGGAGTGTGGCCACACATCTGGTCACGGTGTCCAGAGCTTTGGGACTTTTTGTCCCATAGGCCGGGGGCGGAGGACGAGGGACGGGGGCTTTCATAATACGCCCTGTCTGCTGCTGAAATCAGCCCTTTGTTTCCGGCTTACCAGCCCCAAACAAAGCCCTGCTTTCCTGCCGCGTCAAATGCCCTTGCCCTCCCCGGCGGCAACGGTATTTTCAGGGCAACGCCGACAGAGCGTATAACACACTACACTTTGCTCCGCAAAGTCGTGTGCCAAATGGGGCGCTGCCCCCTTTGGAAACCCCCGCAACAAACAGGTGCTATGCACCCAGCCGGGAGCATAGCGCCGTTTGTTGTCAGCAGCCCGTTTCACGGTCTGCGTGTAGTTCCTTGTAAACTGACCTAAAGAATTGTAGTAAAAACAACGGAAAAAATATGTAAATGCGTGGACAATATAAAGAATGGAAAACCACCGCAAGAGGGATTAGGAGCCGTATGTCATTTGGCGGGACTGTTTGGGCAAAGACTGTACTTTTGGGGGAAGACTCAAAAATATACGGATAGATTAAAAATCAATCATTCAAAATGTATTGGTTGTGGTTTGTGTGAAAGGTTATGTCCTATGGGTAACATTACAGTGAAAAATGGAATTGCTGTTTCAAGTGATAAATGTACAATGTGTTATCGCTGTATTAGCAAATGTCCGGAGCAGGTAATCACACTGCTAGGGAAAAAGGTCATTGAACAAAATGATGTGAGTAGATACTTATAAATGTTGATTTATAGGCAGTTGTCCATAGAAGATAACTGCCCATTTCAGCATTCTGACGAAAATTTTTCCGGGTAGGCGTTTATCAACACGAAAGGTAAAAAGGATTTTCAATCAGAGGGAGCGAGAGGGGGGACCCTACAAAATTGTCCCTCAAATTTTGTGGGGAGAGGAGGCACAGCGAAATGAGCGAGCTTTGGCCCTTGGGGCCGAAGCGAGGGATATGGAGCTTGTGCCGACGACGTTGCCCGCTCCAGAAAAGCAGTACCTGAAATAGGGTACTGCTTTTTTTATAGGCACAACAGAACTCGCTGCCTCCACCTTACTGTACTTTAGAGGAAATAAGATTCCGCCTTTTTCTTCTTAACAGCCTGTCCACTTTCCATTTTCGGGGCAACTTGCACAAAAAGTCAGGGAAAAGATTGAAAAATATCACAATGGACAGGGAATTTCCCGGGTGATATAATTTCACCGTAGAAATAAGGACTGTCACTCCCCCTCAGGAGGCATTACCTTACCGTTTTGTTGCGGCTTGGTGTGCCCTTGAGGTTTTTTTGTACACAGAGAGGGGTGAGGATTTGCAGGCCATCAAAAAGATCAACAACAATTTCGCCCTGTGTCTGGACAGCAACGGCGCGGAGATGATCGCCTATGGCCGGGGCATTGGCTTCGGTCAGTTTCCCTGTGAGGTGGATCTGGAAAAGCTGGACGCCACCTACTATCATGTGGACCCCCAGCTGGTGAGCATGATCGCCGAGATGGACGACCGGGTATTTCGGATCTCCCAAGAGGTGATCCGCTACGCCCAGCGGATCTCAGGCAAGTCCATCCCCAGCAACTTTGCCTTCTCCCTCACCGACCACATCCAGTTTGCCATTGAGCGGCAGAGGGAAAATATTCAGGTCAAAATGCCCTTTGCCTATGAGATCGAAAACCTCTATGAGACCGAGTTTCAGATCGGCTCTTACGCCCTCCGGCGGCTGAAGGAGGAGCTGAAGGTCTATCTTCCCAAGGAGGAGGCCACCGGCATCGCCCTCCACTTCATCAACAACTACCAGCAATATACCGCCGAGACCGCCACCACTGAGTTTGAGACCCTGCTGGAGCAAGTATTGCAGATCGTGGAGGAGCGGCAGGGGCTGAAGATCAACCGAAGCTCCTACGACTGCTACCGCTTTTCCATGCACCTAAGGTATTTTACCAAGCGGGCGGGAGAAGGAGCCCTCTACACCGGGGATGGGGAGGACGATCTCTACGAACACATCAAGGCGGACTACCCGGACATCTACGAGACCATGACCGCCGTCCAGAAGCGGTTGGAAAAGATGCTTTCCATTCAGTGCTCCACCGAGGAGCAGCTTTATCTGATGATCCATATCAACCGGCTGTGTGCCAAAGAGGACTGTCACCGCAGCTAAAGCGGGCATAACCTCCCACACAAGACGGGCGTACAGTGAAAAGCTGTACGCTGTCTTGTGGGGAGGTTTTTCGTTTGTATTTTTTCCGGGGAACGCGCGCTCCGGAGGAGATAAAAAGTTTCATTTGAGAGGAGAAATGCAATATGGCAAAAAATTATGACGCTCTGGCTGCCAGTGTTGTGGAGCTGGTGGGCGGAAAGGCGAACATTTCATTTCTGACCCACTGTGTAACCCGGCTTCGCTTTAACCTGAAGGACCGGGGTCTGGTAAACCTGGTGGAAATTAAGAAGGTCCCCGGAGTGCTGGGGGCCCAGTGGTCAGGAGACCAGCTTCAGGTCATTATCGGCCAAGCTGTGGCCGACGCCTATGAGGCGGTATGCAAAAAGACGGGCCTTGCCAAGCAGGCCGCCGTAGAAGAGAACCTGGATGGAGACGCTCCCAAGGGCCCCAGAAGCGTAAAGGATGTTGTGGATGTCATCTTCGGCGCTATCGCCGGCTCTTTGACCCCTCTGATCCCCGCCCTCATCGGCTGCGGCATGATCAAGGTCATTTTGATCTTTCTGGATATGCTCCATGTTCCCGCCGACAACGCCACCTATCAGCTGTTGAGCTTTGCCGGTGACGCGGGCTTCTACTTCCTGCCTATTCTGATCGGCGCCTTTGCCGCCAAGAAATTCGGAGCTAACATGGCCCTTGGCATGGTTATCGGCGGTCTGATGGTCTATCCCACCTTCGCGGCCGGGGTGGGAGCTGGCACCGCCTATAACTTTCTGGGCATTCCGGTCTATGGCGTTACCTACTCCAGCACCATCTTCCCCATTATCCTCTCCTGCGCAGTCATGGCTCCCATCGAAAAGTTCATTGCCAAGCACACCCCGGAGATCCTGCGCTCGGTCCTGGAGCCCCTTCTGACCATTATCATTATGATCCCCCTGACCCTGTGTGCCCTGGGCCCTGTGGGCTCCTTCCTGGGCCAGTATCTCAGCGCCGCGGTCCTCTGGCTCTACAACACCATCGGCTTTGTGGGAGTGGCCCTGCTGGCCGCCGTAATGCCTTTTGTGGTCATGACCGGTATGCACGGTGCCTTTGTTCCCTACCTGATGCAGATGCTTACCGCTGAGCCTTACATGGAGCCCATCTTCTTCCCCGCCCTTATTATTTCCAACATTGACCAGGGCATTGCCGCCCTGGCTGTCGCCCTGAAAAGCAAGGATACGGAAATGAAGTCCACCGGCCTCTCCGTGGGAGTCACCGCCGTCATCGCCGGCGTCACCGAGCCCGCCATGTACGGCGTTAATCTGAAGTACCGCACCCCCATGTACGGCGCCATGATCGGCTCGGCCATCGGCGGCTGTGTGGCCGGCCTGCTCAAGGCCTCTATCCACGCCTTTGCCGGCGCCTCCTCCGTCATCGCCCTGCCCCTGTTCGCCAGTGCCGATCAGCCCAGCAATCTTCTCTTTATGGTGCTGGCTGTGGTGGTAGGCGCTATAGCCACCTTTGCCGCCACATGGATTCTTTATAAGGACGAGAAGAAATAAGGGGGACGCTATGGGCTTTCGAAAGGACTTTCTTTGGGGCGGCGCCACCGCCGCCAACCAGGTCGAGGGGGCCTTTGACGCAGATGGGAAGGGCCTGAGTACCGCCGATATGCTGACCAACGGCACCCACACCTCCCCCCGCAAAATTACCAGCGGCACTGAGAAGGGCTGTTACTATCCCAGCCGGATCGCCAGCGATTTCTACCACCACTATGAACAGGACATCGCTCTCATGGCCGAAATGGGCTTTAAGGTCTACCGCATGTCCATCGCCTGGAGCAGAATTTTCCCCACCGGGGAGGAGGAAACCCCCAACGAGGAGGGGCTCCGGTTTTACGACCGGGTCTTTGATGCTCTCCTGGCACACGGAATAGAGCCTCTGGTGACCCTGTCCCACTATGAGATGCCCCTGGCCCTGACGGAAAAATACAACGGCTGGGCAGACCGTCGGCTGATCGACCTCTTCGAGCGGTATGCCCGTACCGTATTTCAGAGGTATAAGGGAAAAGTAAAGTACTGGCTCACCTTTAACGAGATCAACTGTGCCTGTCTGCCCTTGGGCAACTACATGGCCCTGGGGATCCGAAATAAGGGGACCCAAAGCTTTTTGAACCAGGTGGATGACAAAAAGCTTCGCTATCAAGCCCTCCATCATCAGTTAGTAGCCTCTGCCAGAGCGGTGATCGCCGGTCACGAAATTGACCCCGGAATAAAGATTGGAAACATGATCGCCATGATGCCCGTTTACCCCTACAGCTGTGACCCGGAGGACCTGCTCCTCTATCAGGAAAATTGGCGGGAAAACAACTGGTACTGCGCCGATGTGCAGGTTCAGGGGCGGTATCCCTTCTATGCGGAAAGCCTGTGGAAAAAGCATGGGGTAGAGCTTCACATCACCCCGGAGGACAGGGAGACTTTGGAAAGGGGAACGGTGGACTTTTTCAGCTTTTCCTACTACCAGACCAACTGTGTCACCCTCCACTCGGATGTAGCCCAGGCCTCCGGCAATCTGCTGGGCGGGGCGAAGAATCCCTACCTGGAGGTCAGCGACTGGGGCTGGCAGATCGATCCCAAAGGGCTTCGCTTTACCCTGAACGAAATCTACGCCCGCTATCACATTCCCATGATCATTGTAGAAAACGGCCTGGGCGCCCGGGATGTGCTGGAACCCGACGGAACGGTCCACGACCCCTACCGGATCGAGTACCTCAAAAAGCACATTGCCGCCATGAAGCAGGCGGTGGAGGAGGATGGAGTGGATCTGTTGGGCTACACCATGTGGGGCTGTATCGATCTCATCAGCGCCTCCACCGGGGAGATGAGCAAGCGGTACGGATTTATCTATGTGGACTCTGACGATGAGGGCCACGGCACCTTTGACCGTTACCGAAAGGACTCCTTCTATTGGTACAAAAAGGTCATCGCCTCCAACGGAGAGAACCTGGACTAAGGCTTTTTTAGTGGGCAAATAAAAGAAAACACCCCGTATTTCCCACGTTGGAAAATACGGGGCGTTTTTATACAAATACTGCCTGCACCAGGACCATGTAGAGGAGAGTTCCCCCAAAGATGGACAGGAGGGTGTTGTGCTTCCACTTGTGGAGCGCCGCCACCGCCCCCACGGCGATCACCTGGGGGGCCCAGCTCCCCACGGCGGAGAACTCCAATTCCCGCAGGCAATAGGCCACCAGCATAGCCATCACCGCCGGAGGAAGGACCCGGCCCAGGTAAAGGACCGTTTCGGGGGGCTCCTTGCCCCGGTCAAAGAGGAGGAAGGGCAGGGCCCGGGTCAGAATGGTGACCGCCGCCATGACGGCGATAAAGGCCAGAGGGTAGAGATTCATACTGCCGCCCCCTCTCTCTCCAGCCGGGACCGAAAGGCCAGGAGGGCAAGGATCATCAGGGCCAGGGCGGGAATGAGAAACCGGTCCGGGCCGAAAAGCAGCAGGGACAGGAGAGCCGCCCCCAGCCCCAAAAGGGCGGAGGGGCGGTTTTTCCTCTCCTCCCACTGGCCCAGGGCAATGACCAGGAAAAGGGCGGTCATGGCAAAGTCGGCCCCATGGGTGTTGATGGGAAGGGCCGCCCCAAGAAGCCCTCCCAGAGCGGAGCCCGCCACCCAATATATTTGATTCAAAAGGGAAACGGCCAGGTAGTAGTCTTTGGAGGCGATCCCCTGGGGGATCTGCCCGGAGGAGAGAATGGCGTAGGTCTCGTCCGGAAGGGCAAAAATCAGATAGGGCTTCCGCCAGCCCATGTCCCGGTATTTTTCCAACATGGACAGGCCGTAGACCAGGTGGCGGAAATTGATGATAAGGGTCATAACAGCTACCTGAGGCAGCGGCGCTATGGCGGAGAGCAGCTCCACCCCCATAAATTGGGCGGAGCCTGCATAGACCAGCAAGGACATGAGGATGGACCAAAGGACATGATATCCGGCGGCGTTCATCAGCAGGCCGAAAGCGATCCCCAGAGGGACAAAGCCAAAAAGCACCGGCAGGGTAACAGGAAAAGCGGCGGAAAGGGCCTTACGGCTCATAATAGACCCTCCTTTGGAAGAATTTTGGGCCATTATACTACAGGGTTTTGGAAAAGGCAAGGCTTCCCTTTCCGCAAAAAAAGGGTTATAATACCCCAAAGAACATTTGCCCGGAGGTCACGTCATGGAGAAGTTGCTTTTCATTTATAACCCTCACGCCGGCCGGGGACAGGTCCGGGGAAAGCTGGGAGGGATCCTGAACGCCTTTACCAAGGCCGGTTGCCTTGTCACAGTCTATCCCACCCAAGGCCCCGGTGACGCCTCCAGGGCCGCCAGAGAGCTGGGCCCCCAGTTTGACCGGGTGGCCTGCTCAGGGGGCGACGGCACCCTTCACGAGGTTGTGGCGGGGCTAATGGAGCTGCCCGAAGGCTCCCGGCCCCCGGTGGGCTATCTGCCTGCCGGGACCACCAACGATTACGCCCGGAACCTGAACCTTCCCAAGCGGATGGAGGAGATGGCCTTCCTGGCCGCCTCCAGGGAACCCAGGCCGGTGGACATCGGACAGCTGGGAGAACGCTGGTTTATCTATGTAGCCGCCTTCGGCCTTTTTACCGATGTGGCCTATAATACCCCTCAACAGTTTAAAAACGCCTTTGGGCATCTGGCCTATGTGCTGAAGGGAGCCTCCGAGCTGGGCAGTCTGAAGGGATACTCCCTTCGTGTCGAACACGACGGCGGGGTTTTGGAGGGAGAATACCTCTACGGTATGGTGAGCAACACCGTCTCCGTGGGCGGGGTCCTGGGCCTTCCCAGCGACGAGGTCGTGCTGGACGACGGTCTTTTGGAGCTTGTGCTGGTAGAAAAGCCCAAAACGGTGGCCCAGCTCAACTCCGTCATTCTGGCCCTTGCCAGACAGGAGTATGACGCAGACAGCGGGGTGGTGGGGCTCCACTCCTCCCGTTACCGTATCATCTGTGAAGAACCGGTCCCCTTTACCCTGGACGGGGAATTCGGCGGCGAGCATACCGAGGCCGAGATCGCCGCAGTCAATACCCCCATCCGAATCGTACACGGAAAGTGATAAAAGAATGAAAGATTACAACGCTGGAAGCTTTGATATTGCCGTCATTGGAGCGGGCCACGCGGGCATTGAGGCCGCCCTGGCCGCCGCACGGCTGGGAATGCGCACCCTCTGCTTCACCGTAAATCTGGACGCAGTGGGCAACATGCCCTGTAATCCTGCCATTGGCGGCACTGGAAAGGGCCATCTGGTCCGGGAGATCGACGCGCTGGGCGGAGAGATGGGAAAGGCGGCCGACAAGGCCTGCATCCAGTACCGGGTACTGAACAAGGGCAAGGGCCCCGCCGTCTGGTCCCTCCGGGCCCAGGCGGACCGGAGAGGCTACCAGGAAATTATGAAGCATACCCTGGAAGAGCAGGAAAACCTGTTGGTAAAACAGGGAGAGATCACCGATATCCTGGTAAATGACGAGGGGGGAGTCCGTGGCGTTCGTACCGACCACGGGGCGGTATACGAGGTGAAAGCCGCCATTCTCTGCACGGGGACCTACCTGGCGGGACGCACCATTGTGGGCGAGGCGGTAAGGGAAAGCGGCCCCGACGGCCTGGCCGCCGCGGGAGCGCTTTCCAAAAGCCTTCAGGCCCTGGGCCTTACGCTGCGCCGCTTTAAAACGGGCACTCCTCCCAGAGTAAACCGCCGAAGCGTGGACTTTTCCAAAATGGAGCTCCAGGAGGGGGACGAAGCCCCCATTCCTTTTTCCTTCTCCACGAAGAAGGCACTGCAAAATCAGGCGGTATGCTATCTGACCTACACCACCGGGGAAACCCACAGGGTCATTCGGGAAAACCTTTCCCGCTCCCCCCTCTTTTCCGGCGTCATCGAGGGGGTGGGCCCCCGGTATTGTCCCTCCATCGAGGACAAGGTGGTCCGGTTTGCCGACAAGCCCCGGCACCAGCTTTTTATTGAGCCTATGGGGCTTTATACAGAAGAGCTTTACATCCAGGGCTTTTCCTCCTCCCTTCCTGAGGAGGTCCAGGTAAAAATGCTCCACACCATACCAGGGCTGGAAAAGGCGGAAATGACAAGGGCAGCCTATGCCATTGAATATGACTGTGTGGACCCCACCGAGTTGAAACCCACTCTGGAGCATAAAAAGGTTCCCGGACTCTACGGAGCGGGACAGTTCAACGGCTCCTCCGGCTATGAGGAGGCTGCCGCCCAGGGCCTCATGGCGGGGATCAACGCCGCCCGGAAAATTCAGGGACTCTCCCCGGTGGTGCTGGGCCGGGACCAGGGATACATCGGCGTCCTCATTGACGATTTGGTGACCAAGGGGACAAACGAGCCTTACCGGATGATGACCTCCCGGACGGAATATCGGCTTCTCCAGCGCCAGGACAACGCCGACCGGCGTTTAAGCCATATCGGCCATGCGCTGGGGCTGGTCAGTGGGGAAGAATACCAGCGGGTGCTGGACAAGTACGCCTCTGTGGACGCCGAGATCCGGAGGCTGGAACGGACAAGCTGCCCCGGCGGCCACCTGGCCGACCTGCTCCGCCGTCCGGAAAACACCTATGAAAACCTCCGAGAACTGGACCCTGGCCGCCAGTCGCTCCCTGCCTGCGTCACCGAGGCAGTGGAGATCGAGATCAAGTACGCCGGTTACATCCGCCGCCAGGAAAAGCAGGTGGAGGAGATGAGAAAGCTGGAGAGCCGTCCTCTTCCGGCAGATCTGGATTACCTTTCCATGCAGGGCCTCCGGCTGGAGGCCCGACAGAAGCTGGACCAGATCCGCCCGGAAAACCTGGGTCAGGCCAGCCGGGTCTCAGGGGTCAGTCCGGCGGACGTAGCGGCTTTGATGATCTATCTGGAGAAAGGCGGCAAGGTATGAAGCCCTCAGTGATCCTGGGTCTTTCCGGCGGAGTGGATTCCGCCGTGGCCGGGCGGCTGTTGATGGAAAAATATACCGTTATTGCCCTCTATCTCTCCATTGGCCCGGAGGCTTCCGGAGAGGAGGACGCCCGAACCGTGGCGGAGGAGCTGGGGATCCCCTTTTACGCCATGGATATTTCCCAAACCCTGGAAGAACATGTAAAAGCCCCCTTCGCCGCCGACTACCTTTCGGGCCGTACCCCCCTGCCCTGCGCCCGGTGTAATCCCCTGGTCAAGTTTCCCGCCCTGCTGACTATGGCGGACCGGGTGGGGGCGGAATATATCGCCACCGGACACTACGCAAGGATCGGGAGATCTGAAGAAGGAAGGGCTCTTCTTTTGAAGGGAATGCCCTCCAATGACCAGTCCTATATGCTCTCCCGGCTGCCCCAGAAGGTATTGCAACGGGTAATATTTCCCTTAGGGGATTACGACAAGGAATCAGTCCGGGCCCAAGCGGAGGCCCTCGGTATTTCCATAGCCCATAAGCCGGACAGCATGGAGATCTGCTTTATTCCCGGCGACGACTACGGCAAGTGGCTGGAAGACCGGGGGACCTGCGCTCCTCCGGGAGACTTTGTCAACCCTGACGGCGCCGTGCTTGCCCGGCACAAGGGGATCCACCGCTACACCCTGGGCCAGGGCCGGGGGCTGGGGGTCTCCGGTCCCCACCGGTACTATGTATCCGCCATAGACCCGAAGAACAATACGGTCACTCTTTCCGACGGCTCCGACCTTTTTCGGGAGGAGATCTTTTGTGTCTCCCCCAACTGGATCGCCATTCCCAGCCTGGACGGCCCCATGGAGGTCACCGCCCGGTTCCGCCACGCCAAGACAGAGACCTCCTGTACCATTTTCCCTGTGGAGGAGGGCGTACTGGTAAAGGCCCACGTCCCTGTTCGGGCTCCCACGCCGGGGCAGCTGGCGGTATTTTATAATGGGGATACGGTGGTTGGAAGCGGCTGGATCGAAAAATAAAAGCGCTGTAGAACCGGCCCCTACAAGGGAATTACGATACGTAGGGACGGATTCCAAACCCCGCCGCAGCGGGGGCCAATGTCCGTTAAAAACTGACAGGGTCCGGAAGCCACTGCTTCCGGACCCTGTTTTTATATCGCGCAGACCCTTACTCAAACTCTCCTGTCCAATTTCCGTCACAGAACACGGGCGTCTCCGTGCCGTCAGGCAGAATCCCCGTAATATTCAGATCCGCCGTACCGATCATAAAGTCCACATGGGTAGCGGAAAGGTTGATGTGGTGCTCCCTGAGAGCGGCTTCGTCCATCTCCAGCCCTCCCTTTACACACTCGGGGAAGCCCTTGCCCAGAGCAAGGTGACAGGCGGCGTTTTCATCGTAGAGGGTGGAATAGAAGAGAATGCCGGACTGGGCGATGGGGGAGGCATGGGGAACAAGGGCGACCTCTCCCAGATGAGCGGCTGCCTCGTCTACTGCCAAAATACTTTTGAGAAGATCCAGGCCCTTTGCCGCACCGCAGTCAACTGCCCTGCCCTCTTCAAACTTTACCCAAAAATCCTCGATCAGTCCGCCGTTATAGTTAAGGGGCAGAGTGGAATGGACAATCCCCTCAGCCCAGTCCCGGTGGGGGGTGGTAAAAATCTCCTCTGTGGGCATATTGGGGAAAAACCAGACGCCATCCACCGTCTGCGCGCCTCCACCAGCCCAGATGTGGTCCTTATTGAGCCCCACGGTAAAGTCGGTTCCGTTGGCGGCCGTATAACGGAGCGCATCAAACTGCCGGGCGTCGAGAAGGGCCACACGGCGCTGGAATGCGGCAGAGTGCTCCCGCCATACTTTGTCCGGGTCGGGGCCGTCCGCCCTGGCTGTGGAAAGAATGGCTTCCCACAGCTTTTCCACCGCCTCCCCTTCGCTCAGATGGGGAAACACCTTTTTGGCCCATCTGGGGGTGGCGGCTCCGGCAATACACCAGACATTCCTCCCCAGATCCATCCCATCATAAAAAGCCTTACAGTCCCGGTGGGAAGCCCGGGACCAGGCGGTAAAACGGCTGGGATCCACCCCCGCCATGCCGTCGGGATCGTCTCCCTCCAGGGAAAGGATGATCCCTCCCCGCTCCACCGTCCCATTGCGTTGAAGCGCGAGCCAGTCGGGGACCTTTTCAAAGGCGGACAGAGGGGCGTGAAGATATTTCAGGCGGGTCACCGTATCATCCACCCATTCCACGGTAACGGCGCCCGCTCCAGCATTCCATGCTTCCTCCACCACCATTCGGGCAAAGCCGGCGGCCTCCACGGGAGCGGTAAGCAGCACCTCCTGTCCCGGCTTCAAAGCGCAGCCGGTACGGATGAGGAGCCGGGCATATTGTTTCAGCTTGGTTTCCAAAGACACGGCAGATCGTCCTTTCCCAAAGTAAGACTATTTGCAATTTTGATGGAGCTTTTCAAAGATGGTGGCGGCCTGGGCCCGGGTCGTATTAGCCGACGGATCAAAGGCGTTGTCCTCGTGGCCCCGCATGAGATCGTTGGCCGCGTTCCAGCTCACCGCCTCCCTGGCATAGTCGGAGATGCCGGAGGCATCGGTATAGCTTAGATCGGCGCCGACTTCCCTACCATATTGTTTCATTTTCCCATACCGGTATACCATGACCGCCATTTGCTCCCGGGTGATCCCTTCATGGGGAGCGAATTCCTCCAGGGAATAGCCCTCCACAATGCCGTTAAGCTTAGCCCAATATACCGCGTTGGCATACCAGCTGTCCCCCTCCACATCCTGAAAGGGGTAGCCGAGATTTTCTTGAGACAGATCGGGCTCTCCCGCCATCCGGTAGAGCACAGTCACAAACATGGCACGTGTGATATCTGCCTCAGGTGCAAATTCCGTGTCGGTCATACCCACCATAAGGGAGTTTTCCAGCACATAGCTCACAGGTTCATAATACCATGCGTCCTCCGAAACGTCGGAAAACTGCTCCACGCTTACCGGGGGAGCGGCCGCGGGAACCGGCTCCGGGGACGGTTCCAGTTTAGGGGCCGGAGTTTCTGTAGGCTTGGGGGTCTCTGTAGGCTTGGGCGTATTTGACGGCTTAAACGGGTTTTTGATGGGGGGACGGTAGTAATCGCCGTCGTCATCGTCATCATCGCTCCGGTCCGGCGTGGGCGTAGGCGTCGGTGTGGGTGTGGGCGTCGGGGTAGGCGTAGTCTCCGGCGTGGGCGTGGGCGTCGGGGTAGGCATCGGCTCCGGGGTAGGCATCGGCTCCGGGGTAGGCGTCGGCGTTGGTGTAGGCGTCGGCTCCGGTGTGGGCGTAGGCTCCGGGGTAGGCGTCGGCGTTGGGGTAGGCGTCGGCTCCGGGTCGGCCTCCGTTATCTGGTTCAGATAAAAGGCGGGGCGTACCAATCGATTTACATAGGAAGCGTGGGCACAATAGATCTTGCCATTGCCTGGGTCAACGGACATTACAGCGGTGGCAAAATACTCTGTACCGGCAGCGGTACGAATCAGATTTAGGTATCCGGTTTTATAATCGGAGGAGGTATATGGGATATAATAGTAATTTCCCAGGACGCCGCTGTTCTCGCTTACATTTTTGATCTGCTGGATGTCCAAAAGAAACAAGGTGTCGGTAACGTACTCATAGTAGGCGTCGGCGTAGCCCTCTACTGCTTTTGAAACGGCCAGACCGGAGACCAAGTCTGCTGAGCTTGCGTGGACCGTCAGCGCCGCCGAACCACCTGTTTTAACGCCGCTTTGGGCGCTCAAAACGTCATAATCGCACTTTGCCAAAATGGTCTTTTGGGTGACGCTCCGGATCTTTGCCAGCTCGTCAGCGGTAAAGTTGGTCAAAAACCCCGGCTCTCTGCCGTATTGATAGAGGGCTCTGGAGGAGGGAGGGTTCCCGCAGGTGTAGGTCACCGTCTCCTCCGCGGAATTGAGCCAGCAGCGCAGAGTGCTGTCTCCCCAGTAATTGGAACCGCCCTCGTTGACGCTGGGATGTGAGGTCCTGTTATAGCCCCGGCCATGGGAGTGGTCGGTATTCTGACCGGAAACGTCAAATTCCTTTTCACACACATAGGTGTCGGACAGCATGAGAGGAAGGTATCCGGCGGTGGGTTCGGTCACGGTATCGGTGGAGTCCATGATAGGATTCCCGTTTTCATCGGTCCCCACGATTTTTTCAAAGGAGACGCACCGCCACTGAATGGGGGTTCCGTTGTATGTACCCATGGTCACATAGTCGCCCAGTTGAATGGGTGACTCCGCCGCCGCGGGCAGGCTGACGCCGTGCAGAAGGGAGATCGCCATGGCCCCAGCCAGGAAAAGGGACAGCTTTCGTTTCATTGCAGGGTCCTCCTTCATATTGCTTTGCAAAATAAATATAGTATAACCTTCCAAAAATTGCAAGAGAAGAAAACTCATTCCGGTAGCTTTAATGGCAAAAATCGGCACTTGTGGGAACTTGCCCCTTTGTGATATACTATATATTGATTTGATATGCGCCTTTTTATAAGGGCTTACCATGATTTGTACTGTGAGGGAAAGCAAATGGCAAGCACAAAGCAGCAATACGACAACTCTTCCATCTCCTCCCTGAAGGGGGCCGACCGGGTACGGAAACGGCCCGGAGTCATTTTTGGCTCCGATGGACTGGACGGTTGCGAGCACGCCGTCTTTGAGATCCTGTCCAACGCCATCGACGAGGCCAAGGAGGGCCACGGCAGCCTCATTACCGTGACCCGGTTTCTGGACCAGTCCATCGAGGTCATCGACCAGGGCCGGGGCTGCCCGGTGGCCTGGAACGAGAAGGAGGAGAAGTATAACTGGGAGCTGGTGTTCTGCGAACTTTACGCCGGAGGCAAATACGGCGGCGGGGACGATAACTATGAATATTCCCTGGGTCTTAACGGCCTGGGCTCCTGCGCCACCCAGTATGCCAGCGAGTATATGGATGTGACCGTCCGCCGGGACGGGAAAAAGTACACCCTTCACTTTGAAAAAGGGGAAAACATTGGCGGACTCCACGAGGAGGACACCGACCAGGGAAAGAAGACAGGGACCACCATCCGCTGGAAGCCCGACCTGGAGGTTTTCACCGACATCCATATCCCGGCGGAGTACTATACCGACGTGATGAAGCGGCAGGCAGTGGTCAACGCGGGAGTCACCTTCCGCTTTAAGAATGAAACCACCCCCGGAAGATTTGAGACCACCGATTTCCTGTACGAAAACGGGATCCAGGACTATGTGAAGGAGCTTTCCGGAGAAAAGTCCCTCACCGCTCCTGTTTTCTGGCAAACCGAACGGAAGGGCCGGGACCGGGAGGACAAGCCGGAATATAAGGTAAAGCTCAGCGTTTCCCTGTGCTTTTCCAATACGCTCCAGATCATTGAGCACTACCACAATTCCTCCTGGCTGGAGCACGGCGGAAGCCCGGACAAGGCTACCCGCTCAGCGCTGGTGTCCGCCATCGACGGCTATCTGAAGCGGCAGGGGAAGTATCAGAAGAACGAAAGCAAGGTCACCTGGAACGATGTGGAGGACTGCCTGGTACTGGTCTCCAACAACTTTTCCACCCAGACCTCCTACGAAAATCAGACCAAAAAGGCCATCAGCAACAAATTTGTCCAGGACGCCATGACGGAGTTTTTGAAGGCCCAGATGGAGGTCTACTTTATCGAGAACCCCTTCGACGCCCAGAAGATCGGCGAGCAGGTGCTCATCAACAAGAGAAGCCGGGAGTCGGCCGAGAAGGCCCGGCTCAACATCAAGAAAAAGCTTACCGGCACCATGGACCTTGCCAACCGGGTCCAGAAGTTTGTGGACTGCCGGACACGGGACCCGGAGCGGCGGGAGCTTTATATCGTGGAGGGCGATTCCGCTCTGGGAAGCGTGAAGCTGAGCCGGGACGCGGAGTTCCAGGGGATCATGCCCGTCCGGGGCAAGATCCTGAACTGTCTGAAGGCAGACTACGCCCGGATCTTTAAAAGCGAGATCATCACGGACCTGATGAAGGTGCTGGGCTGCGGGGTGGAGGTAAACGACAAGAAGGCCAAGGATCTGGCGGCCTTTGATCTGATGAACCTTCGCTGGAACAAGATCGTCATTTGCACCGACGCCGATGTGGACGGCTACCAGATCCGCACCCTGATCCTGACCATGCTCTGGCGGCTTACCCCCACCCTTATCAAGCGGGGGTATGTGTATATTGCGGAATCTCCCCTCTATGAGATCAACTACAAAGAAAAAACCTGGTTCGCATACTCCAACAAGGAAAAGGACGACATCGTCAAGGAGATCGGCGAGGGGAAAAAGATCACCATTCAGCGCTCCAAGGGTCTGGGCGAAAACGAGCCGGAGATGATGTGGCTCACCACCATGAACCCGGAGACCAGGCGGCTTATCAAGGTCATGCCCCAGGACGCCGAGGAAACCTCCCGGATGTTTGACCTGCTGCTGGGGGACAACCTTCAGGGCCGGAAGGACCACATCGCCGAGCACGGCCACGAATTTTTGGAGCTGGCGGATATTTCGTGACCCGGCTGCGCTTTATATGCCCATTCAAACCGCCGCTGCAAGGGAGGTATTGTTATATGAACCGGATCAAACGGCTTCTGGCTTTTACTTTGGCCCTGACCCTGCTTCTTCCCCTTGCCCCGGGGGCCAGGGCGGCGGAGGGAACGGCTCCGGCGTGGGTGGCGTCGGAACGCTACCTTACCTTCCCCAACGATCCCGTATATAAAGAGGAGCGCTGGGCGCAGGTGCTGGAGGAGCGGCAGGCGGCGGAGCAGGGGGCTCTTCTCCCCTACGAGGGCCGGGACTGGGCCCAGGGTTCGGTGGGAGAATGCTATGAGACCGCCCTCATCCGCCTGCGGTGCGCGGAAAACTATGGGGACGATGCCTTTGAGGCGGGAGGGGCCTTTCTTGCGGCGGGCAGGGCCTTTGCCGCCGCAGAAAGCGGCTGGTATGACCAAAACCGGGGCCGGGACGAGATCTATTACCGGCTGAGTGTGGAAAAATACCGGGCGTTTTTGATCTATCATGTGGGTTATGTAGGGGACTGGGGCCGCAGCCTGGTCCCCGCCCTGGACGCCCTGGATATGACCCTGGAGGATTTTTTTGACGCCCCCTACATGGACCGGGTAGATCAGGCTGACCGAGCCATCGTCGCTCAGGCGGTGGAAGCGTATCAGGGCAGCTATGACCGGGAGAAAAACCGGATCTTTGTCTGTCTGGACGGGGAGGATCTTCGTATGGATACCGCTCCCCAGGTGGTCGGGCAGCGGGTGATGGTCCCCATCCGTTTCATTGCCGAGGCCCTGGGGGCCCATGTGGAATGGGAGGAAAAAAACGGCCGCGTTATCCTGAGCCGGGCGGGAAGCACTGTCTCCATGACCCTTGGGAAAACTGCCGCCATGGTGAACGGGGAGAAAACGGAGATGGACGCAGCTCCCTACGCCGACGGAAACCGCACCTATGTGCCGGTCCGCTATGTTTCGGAATTTTTCGGCCAGAAGGTGATCTGGAACGGGGAAGAAAACCGGGTCGAGATCACAGAGGATAAAACCGACCGGAAGAGCGCTGAATTGGAGGAGCGGATCCTTCCTATGGGGGCTCTGCTGGGCTTCTTGCGGGAGGGGGACCCCACCCGGTTCGGCTTTTCCAGCCGCACCCCTTATACACAGACCGTTCCCGGTGAGGACGGGATCCCTGAAAACCAAACGGTGTTCCCCTGGGCTGTTTGCCGGGAGAATCTGGAGAAAAACTGGGACGTGGACAGCCGGGAAACGCTGCTGGCAACGGTAAACGGCATTTTGGAGCTGGGTCACGACAAGGATTTTCGGGACGCCGCCAAAGAGGTCCGGTATCTCTCCATCCGGGAGATCGACCGCCGGACCAAAAGCCTCAGCGAGGTAGACCAATATATGTGGCCCCGGACCAAGGCCCTGTGGGATAAGTGGACGTCCAGGGGGATCCGGGCCTGGGACCTGTGCCGCTGCGCCGCCCTTGTGGAATGGGGCTACACCGCGGGCTATGTGACCTATGGTGAGGCTTTGGAGCTTCTGGATCCCGCCGTACAGGAGTTGGAAAAGAAATTTGAGAGCTGGGATGAGGTCTACGAAAACTTCCTGGACGGGTACTACTGGTGCCTCCGGGAGGACCTGGGGGACAAGACGGTGTGGGACACCGACCTGGGTATGGCGTATCAATACCTAAAAAACAGTCCCGATACCCGGACGTTGTTCCATGATGAACTGTTAAAAGCGGAAAAGGACTGATTTGAAATGAAGAAGAGGATCTTTTCCCTGCTGATCGTCCTGACCCTCCTGCCGGCCCTCCCCGCCGGTGCCATAGAGACTGTCACCTTGGAGGATCAGGGCTGGCGCACCTATTCAGGGTCCTATGTGGACCGGTTCATTTCTGAGTATATCGCGCAGCATCCCGAGGAGCTGGCTTCCTTTGACGCCGACGGCTATTTTGACCTTCGTTATGGCAGATCGACGAACAAAGAGGATTTTATGTCCAGCAACGGCTTTGGCGAAGCCGAATTCCGCTACCGCTGTTGGTGCGACAGCATAAACGATAAGGCACAGCGGAACTATAACGCCTATGTCACCCAGTGCTATGAAGCGGAATACCCGGGGGAGCTGGATGGGGCCATCGCGAAGACTGTGAAGGAGTGTGGCTGCGCCACCCTGGAGGAGCGGGCCCAGCAGTACGGAGGAGCCCTGAAGGGAGACGTGGAGGCGGTCCGGCAGGATATCGCCGCCGGTTATATTGAAAAACGGCAGCGGGTGGCCCAGGATCACGACGCGTCTCTGAAATATCGGGCGGAGTATCCCGGCAGTTGGGAGGAGTTTGACCCCAACGAGGGAGTGGACCCCGCAAAAAAGGAAGATGAAATGTCCCGCTTTTCCTTTCAAAACGAGGAGGAGTGGAAGGAGTCAAAATACGCCGGATATATGTATTACGCCGTCCTGTCTATGGAGGAGGCCCAACGGAAGGAAAGCTACCTTGCCCGCTGGCCCGAGGAGTACGCCGCCTTTGATGCTGAAAGCTGGTATAGAACAGGCAGCTGGGGGGACTACTGGCCCCCGGAGGTACACCGGGAAAGCATGGGCTGGGATGAGGAGACCTTCAAGAAGGAAATGTTTACCCAGTGGGTGGAAAAAAGCGCCGGCTTTGCCGGAGACTACTGTGTAACGGTGGATGGGTCGCCCATCCGGTTTTACCGTTATCCCAACCTGGAAAATATGACCCCCTGCCCCAAGGTGGAAAATGACCGTATTTTGGTCCCCCTTCGGGCGGTGGCAGAGGCTCTGGGCCTGACGGTGGAGTGGAAGCCGGAGACAAGCCAGGTGGTCTGCTCCAACGGGGACCGGACGGTCTCCTTTACCTTGGGAAGCCTGGAATACAGCGGCGGGGTCCTGGACGCCGCCCCCTTTGCCGAAAATGGGATCACCTATCTTCCCCTCCGGGCCCTGGGGGAGGCTCTTGGGTGCGAGGTGGAGTGGAAGTCGGACTTTTCCACTGCCGCCCTAAAGTCAAAATGATTCCTACTTGTGATATAAAAGGCAGATAATACCCGGCGAATAAGGAGAGCAAATGAAAAGAGCAGGAGGGAAAAGGAATGAAAAAGAAATGCGTGACCTTGCTTTTGACTGTGACATTGGCATTTTCTCTTTTTCCCGCCACTCTGGCCTTGGAGAGGGCCCACCCCACACCTCCCGACTGGGTTCCGGCGGAAGAATATGCTGTTTTTGAGGATTCAGACGCCTATGAGCCGGATAACTGGGAGACCATCCAGGGCCTCCGGCGGGAGGTGAGTTGGGGAGAGATCCATGTGGCGGCTATTCCCAAGGAGCTGGACGCCGGACATAACCGGCTCTATAAGCTTGCTACCGACCGAAAGCACCCGGACGCAGGAGCCCTGTTTGAGCTGGCCCTTATCGAGCTTCGGCTTTACCGGCTGAAGGATGGGGAAAGGGCCCCCAACTGGACCACCCTGATGTATCATATTGACAATATCCGGGACAGCCTTACCCCTGAGCAGCGCTATCCCGTTTTGCTTTGGAATGCCAGGAGCATACTTCATTATTACGGCGTGGGAGAGGAATTTTATGAAAGCGTAGCCCCTCTTTTGGATGATCCCCGTTTTTCCTACGAAAAGCTGCTGGACTGCGTCGTCTTTTCTCAGGAGGAAAAGGACGCCTTTTGGCTGGCCCATGCCCAGGAGGAGGAACGCTGGGCAAACCGGGTGGATCTTTATCTGGACGCTCAACCTCTGGAAATGGACGTACCCCCTGATGTCCGGGACGGGCGGACCATGGTACCCATACGGGCGGTGGCGGAGGCTCTGGGGGCCGACGTAGGCTGGGAGCAGGAGACGGGCCGGATCACCCTGACCAGGGCAGGCTCTACAGTGACCATGACTTTGGATAGCACTGCCGCCCAGGTGGATGGACAGGCGGTGGAAATGGATGTAGCCCCGTATGCCACCGAGGGTAGAACTCTGATCCCCGCCCGGTATGCCGCCGAGTTTTTTGGACAGAGGGTGACCTGGGACGGAAACACCCACCGGGCTGATATTCTGGAAGACCGATCTGTGGCGGAGGGCTCCAACTTGGAGGCCTGGGCTATTGCCATGGGAGCCATTCGAGGCTCTCTGGATGAGCAGGATCCCACCCGCTTCGGGCAGACGCCCCGCACCGTCGCGGCACGAGAGAGCTTCCGGAAAAATTTATCCTCCGCCTGGGGGATCCAAGACCGGGAGGGATTGATAGAGCTTATCGGACGCATGACCCACCACGGCCATAACGACAGCTTTCAGGAGGCTGCGGCCATCGCCCAAAGCCTTAGCGAGGAGGACATGGGCGCGTTGATGTCCGTTTCCGGCCAGACGGACCGGTATATGTGGCCCTACACCAAATATCTCGTGGAAAAGTGGGGGGACAAGGGGATCCTGGCCTGGGACCTCTCCCGTATGTCCAATCTGGTCCAGTGGGGCTATATGGCGGGCTACCTGACCTATGAGGAGGCCCTTGAGCAGGTGCGTCCCGCAGCGGAGCTGGCCTTTGCCACCTTTTCCTCCTGGGAGGAGTTCTATGAAAATTACCTGGAGGGCTATGCCTGGTGGGCCAGGATCGATGTGGCTTCCTATTTGCAGGGGCAGGCCCTTCTCCAGCAGCAGAGCGGCTGGACCGTTCCCGGCTGGGAGGGAGGGACCGACGCCCAGCTTGCCAAGCTGCCCCGGGGCTTTTATTATTTGCGGCTGAAAAGCACCCCCGCCTGGGCGGCGGTGCTGGACAACACCCTTTTTGAGACCGGAGTGATCGGCCTGAACGGACAGGAGGAGTCGGCGTGAAGAAGAGATGGACGGCCCTTTTTTTGGCTCTGGCGCTGACCCTGCCCTGTGTGGGGGCGGCGGAGGCTGAGGAACCGATGGAGCCTGTGGCCCCGGAATGGATCCGGGCGGAGGACTATCTCATTTTTCCCGGCGATGAGGTCTATGAGCCGGAAAACTGGGCCCAGATCCTGGCCCTACGGGAAAGCGCCCGGGCAGGGGACCCCTATCCCTATCAGCAGCGGGGAAACCCCATCGGCTCCGCTGGGACCTGCTATGAGCTGGGGCTTATCCGGCTGCAATTTGCCGCCAACAGCACATCCCTTTCCAATTACAGCAACGCCTATCAGGCATTTCGGACGGCCCGGGAGGAGCTGGAGGAGGAAAAGGGAGAAAACTACTACGCCCTGCGCTTTCTGGAGCTTCAGGCCTGTGTGCTGGAGGAGGACGACTCCATGCCTATGGACCAACTTTTGGGAACGCTGCTGAAGGAAACGGGAAAAACCCTGGAGGACTTTTTCAGCGGACCCTTCATGGACCGGGTCTCCCCCCGGAGAAGAACATATCTGGAGCGGGACGTAAAAGCATATATGGAGAAGATCTACGTCTATATCGACGGAAGTTCTTTGGGGATGAGCGTGCCCCCCCGAAGTCCGGGACGGGCGGACCATGGTACCCCTACGGGCGGTGGCGGAGGCCCTGGGGGCTGACGTAAGCTGGGATCAAAGCGCGGGGCAGGTCACCCTGACACGGGCGGGCTCCATTGTGACCATGACGCTGGGCAGCGCCACCGCTACCCTGGACGGAGAAACCGTAGAGATGGACGTGGCCCCCTATGCCTCCGACGGCCGGACTCTGATCCCGGCCCGCTATGTGGCTGAATTTTTTGGACAGAAGGTGGCCTGGAACGGGGAGGAACGGCGGGTGGAGATCACGGAGGACAAATCGGTGATGGGCCGGTCCAATCTGGAGGCCTGGGCCCTTCCCATGGGCGCCATGATGGTGCTGGCCTACCATGGGGACGCCTCCCTTTACGGCGGCTACAGCAGGACCGGTCTTACGGTGGCGAGCCTCAGTGAGCTGAAGGAGCTGGGGGAGCCCTATCCCATCCATCAAACGGTGGCTGAGTACACCCGGCAGAAGCTGGAGCGGTACTGGGGAGTCACCAACCGGGAGGAATTGATGGCGGTGGTGGCGGAACTGACCCTGGACGGTAGCGACAGCGACTACCGTTGGGCAGCGGTGCTGGCCCTCCGTCTCAGCGAGGAGGAGTTTGAAGCGGCGGTGACCGCCGCGGGAGATGAGGGCTGGCGTCTTGCCTATACCAAGGAGCTGGCCCAAAAGTGGGGGGACAAGGGAATCTGGGCCCTGGACCTGTTTCGGATGTCCAACCTGGTCCAATGGGGGTATACCGCGGGCTATCTTACCTACCGGGAATCTCTGGCCCTGCTGGAGCCCGCCGCCGCCATTCTCAGCACCCAGTTCTCCTCCTGGGACGAAGCCTATGAAAACTACCTGGACGGCTACCACTGGCGGACTTGGACGGAACCGGGAGAGGGCGGCGTTTGGGAAACGCCTCTGGGCAGATCTTATCAGGAGCAGATGAAGCAGGATCCCCGGGTGGCCCCCCTTTTGGATGATTCCCTCTTTGAGACGGGAGTGATCGGCATTCTGGAGCAGACGGACCCCGGAGCCGTCGTCTGAGAAATATAACTGTACCGGGAAACAAAAAGGGAGGAAAAATGGAAATGAGACAGGGAAAGGCTTGGCTGATACTGGCTGTGGTCATTGCTTTTTCGGCATTTCCAGGCGCTTTGGGGGCTGAAAGCAGGCTTCCCACGCCGCCGGAGTGGATCCAGGCCAAGGACTATGTCATATTTGAAGAAAGCAGGGTCTATGAGCCGGAGTATTGGGACTGCCTCCTTCAGCTTCGGGCAGACGCGCTGGCCGGAAACCCCCGTCCGGGAGAAAAGAATCCCCTTTGGGGAGCCTTTCAGAAGCTGAACTCCCTGGCCGATCAGTCCCCCATGGACCCCGGCGCGGCGTACGAGATGAATCTCATTGAGCTGATGTACCACAAGAACAAGGGCTGGGGCGAATATTTCTGGAGGGTGGAAAACGCCATCCCCTCCATCCTGCGGGAGCTGGGAGCTTCCCTGGATGAGGAGGCAAAGGCTAGGCTGGAGCTGTGGAGCGCCAGGTGGACCTTCCAGATGGAGTATTACGGCAGGACGGAAAAGCAGGGGACCAAGCAGGGCTTTCCCGACCGGGTCCCCAACTTTGTGGAGCAGCTAGAGACGGTCATGGGGCACTGCAATATGACCTCTTTTGAGGAGTTTCTGGACTGCGGGACCATGGAGGCAAAACGGGGCCTTCGGACGTACCAGTGGATGGCCGCGGCGGGCCGGGCGGACGGGCACATTGCCATAGAGGTGGACGGCGAGGCACTGCGGATGGATGTGGCGCCTGAGGTCAGAAACCAGCGGACCATGGTGCCCCTACGGGCGGTGGCCGAGGCTCTGGGCGCCGACGTGGAATGGATCCCGGAGAGCCAACAGATCCTGCTGAAAAGAGCGGGTACAAGGGTGGTAATGACCTTAAACTCTACCGACGCTCTCGTAAATGAAGAAAAGGTCGAAATGGATGTGGCGCCCTATGCTACCGAGGGCAGGACCATGCTCCCGGCCCGGTATGTGGCTGAGTTTTTGGGCCAGCGGGTGGAATGGAACGGAAGAAAGCAGCTGGTCATCATAGAGGAAGAAAAGTCGGTGGCGGAGGACTCGAATCTGGAGGCCTGGGCCCTTTCCATGGGAGCCATGCTGACCAAAGTAAACGGGGGAGATCCCGCCCGGTTCGGGCTCTATCAGCGCTCCGCCGGCCGGGCTGAGACCTGCCGGAGAGTCTTGGGCAGCAACGCCTGGAATATTTCGAACAGGGACACGTTGATCTATACCCTTCTGTCTATGACTACAGAAGACCATGGCTCCGCCTTTCGGAAGATGGCGGAGGACGCTAAGCTCCAAGCAGAGGAGCGTACGGCTGTCTCTGAAGCGTCCAACTCCTGGCCTTCCTATATGTGGGAGTACACAGCGTATTTGGATGAAAAGTGGGGAGCGCGGGGACTTTTGGCTTGGGACCTGTTTCGGATATCGAATCTGGTCCAGTGGGGATATACCGCAGGCTACATAAGCTACGAGGAAGCTCTGACCCTGTTGGAGCCCGCCGCCGCCAAGCTTTGCGAAAGCTTTTCCTCCTGGGACGAGGCCTATGAAAATTATCTGGACGACTATAACTGGTGGGAACGAAACGACGTGCGAGGTCAGAATATATGGCAGACTGAACGGGGAAAGCTTTACCAGGAAATGAAAGCAGACCCAAAGCTGGGTGGCCTCTTTGACGACTCCCTTTTTGAAATCGGCGTCATCAGTCTGCCGGAGAAGCCTTAATAAAATTACAGTAAGGACGGAACCCACCCGTCCCCCATAAAACCCAACGGATAAAGGATGGATGCCAAGATGGCGAAAAAGAAAAATCCTGACGAGCAGAAGCACCGCCCCGCCGATCCCAATGTGATGGGACTTCGGGCGGAGGTGGTGGAGCAGCCCATCACCGAGACCCTGGAGATCAACTTCATGCCCTACGCCATGAGCGTGATCCTGTCCCGGGCCATCCCGGAGATCGACGGCTTTAAGCCCTCCCACCGGAAGCTTCTCTACACCATGTACGATATGGGCCTTCTTACCAAGGCCCGGACCAAATCGGCCAACATCGTGGGCCAGACCATGCGTCTCAACCCCCACGGCGACGCCGCCATCTATGATACCATGGTGCGGCTGAGCCGTGGCTACGGGGCTCTTCTCCACCCCTTTGTGGACTCCAAGGGTAACTTCGGCAAGGTTTACTCCCGGGATATGGCCTGGGCGGCCAGCCGGTATACCGAGGCCAAGCTGGACCCCATCTGTACGGAATTTTTCCGGGATATCGACCAGGACACGGTGGACTTTGTGGACAATTATGATGGGAGTATGCAGGAACCCTCCCTTTTGCCCACCACCTTCCCCAATGTGTTGGTGTCCGCCAATCAGGGCATTGCCGTAGGCATGGCCTCCAACCTGTGCGGCTTTAACCTTCAGGAGGTATGCGAGGCTACCATCGCCTACATGAAGGATCCCCAGTGCGACCTTCTCTCCATTCTGAAGGCCCCCGACTTCCCCACGGGAGGGCAGCTTCTTTACGACGGGGCGCAGATGGCGGACATCTACGCCACCGGCCGGGGCTCCTTCCAGGTCCGGGCCAAGTGGCGGCACGTAAAGGAGGAGGGAGTCATTGAGATCTATGAGATCCCCTATACCGCCACCGCCGAGGCCATTATGGACAAGGTCACCGAGCTTGTGAAGGCAGGGAAGCTCAAGGAGATCTCCGACATGCGGGACGAAACCGACCTTTCGGGATTGAAGCTCACCATCGACCTGAAGCGGGGGACCGACCCGGAAAAGCTGATGGCAAGACTCTTTAAGTCCACTCCCCTTCAGGATTCCTTTTCCTGCAATTTCAATATCCTTATTGCCGGTATGCCCAAGGTACTGGGCGTGCGGGAAATATTGGAGGAATGGGTAGCCTGGCGGAGCGAGGGAGTCCGCCGGAGGACCTGGTTCATCCAGAAAAAGAAAAAGGATAAACTGCACCTGTTGAAGGGTCTGAAAAAGATCCTGCTGGACATTGACAAGGCTATCAAGATCATCCGGGACACGGAATTGGACGCGGAGGTCATTCCCAACCTGATGATTGGCTTTGGCATCGATCAGGTCCAGGCGGAGTATGTGGCGGATATCCGCCTGCGCAACATCAACAAGGAGTATATCCTCAAGCGGGTGGCTGAGACCGCCGAGCTGGAGAAGGAGATCGAAGATCTTCAGGATATCCTGGACCACCCCCAGCGGGTCAAGGGGATCATCGCCGGGGAGCTTCAGGACGTGATGAAAAAATATCCCTCCCCCCGCCGCACCGAGATCGTCTACGAATACCAGGCCGCCGCCGAGGAGGAAACGGAGGAGTCCGTTCCCGATTACCCGGTGAATGTATTCCTTTCCAAAGAGGGATACTTAAAAAAGATCACCCCCCAGTCCCTCCGGATGGCTAGCGAGCAGAAATACAAGGAGGGGGACGGCCCCTCCCAGCGGTGGGAGGCCAATAACCGGGATCATCTGCTGGTATTTACCGACCGCCAGCAATGCTACAAGACCCGGCTTTCCGACTTTGACGACGCCAAAGCCAGCGTCCTGGGCGACTATCTGCCCACCAAGCTGGGCATGGACGCCGGGGAAAGCGTAGTCTGGGCCTGTATTACCAGCGACTACACCGGAAATCTCCTCTTTTTCTTCCAAAACGGAAAGGCGGCCCGTGTAGAGTTGTCTGCCTACCAGACACAGACTCGGAGGAAAAAGCTTACCGGAGCCTATTCCGACAAATCTCCCCTGGCCGCCGCCTTCCTCCTTCGGGAGGACCGGGAGCTGGCGGTCATTTCCTCGGAAAACCGCTGCCTTGTCTTTCATACCGCCGTCCTGGCCCCCAAGACTACCCGGAATACCCAGGGGGTGGCGGTCATAACCCTGAAGCCCAAACGCCAGGTGGAGCGGGTCTGTCCTTTGGAGGAACTGTCCCTTGGCAACCTGGCCCGGTACCGGGCAAAATCCCTTCCCATTATGGGCGCCGTTTTGAAGGACGAGGACCTGGGAGAGGAACAAATATCCCTTTTTTAAAGGAGTGGGCCTATGAAGCGTACCGGCGTCCAATTAGCGAAAAATTACGGGATGCTCCTGGTGGGCGCGGCGGTTTACGCCCTGGCCTTTGACGCCTTTTTTGTCCCCAACGGCATCGCCTTTGGCGGGGTCACCGGCCTTGCCCAGATCCTCAATTTCTTTGTTCCCAAGATTCCTGTGGGAACGGTGGTGATCCTGTTTAATATCCCGCTGTTTCTGCTGGGCTGGAGGCTGCTGGGTGGACATATGCTGGTGAGTTCCCTGTTTGCCATGACGGCCTCCTCTCTGTTTATCGATCTTTTTCCCCTGGTGCATGAATTTTCCCCCATGGAGGATACGCTTTTGGCCTGTATCTTCGGCGGGGTGGTGCTGGGCGTCGGACTGGGGATCACCTTTCTTCAGGGCGCCACCACCGGAGGGACCGAGATCGTGGCCCGGCTGCTGAAATTGAAGCTGAGCTGGCTTCCCATGGGAAAGCTGCTCCTGCTGGCCGATCTTACGGTGGTGGCGTTGGTGGCGTTGGTGTTCCGCAATATGGGAGCCGCCCTCTATGGCATTGTGGCCCTTTACATTTCCACCGTGGTGATGGACTGGGTGCTTTACGGCATGGATAATGCCAAGGTGGCCTATATCATTTCCGATAAGCCGGAGGAGATCTCCCGGGTCATTCTGGAGGAACTGGACCGGAGCGTTACCTATCTTCAGGGGGAGGGCGGATATTCCAGGCAGCCCAAAAAGGTGATCCTGTGCGCCTTTAAACAGCGGCAGATCGTCGCCATCAAGGAAACGGTCCGCCAGGTGGATCCCAATGCCTTTATGATCGTGACTTCCTCCCATGAGGTGTTGGGGGAGGGATTTGGAAGCTACCACGGGGAATTTTGACCCAAGGGAAAATAGGGCCTTACCCATCAAGAGAAACCAGATGGGACAGGGCAAACAAGAAAGGAGACGCCGTGATGAAAAAGCAGATCCTACCGGGGGTCCTGACGCTGGCCCTCCTTTTTTCCCTGTCCGGCTGCGCCAATCTGCTGGAGCGCTCCTATATCTCCTCTGCGGTCCATGTGGACCGTCCCACCACAGCGGAGGATCCCTCCGTCCTACGGGTGGAAAACTACCGGGAACTGGTCTCCGCCGTTTTGTACCTGGTAAGCCAGGGAGCGGAGGAGGGAACCATTCAGCTCCACGACTATGCCGGGGCGGTGGAGACCGACCTGCCAGCGGCCTGCGTGGAGGTGGCTACCCAGGACCCTCTGGGGGCTTACTGCGTGGACTATATCAAGCATGAGTATACCCGTGTGGTATCCTACTACCAGGCCAATTTGGATATCCATTACCGCCGGAGCCAGGAGCAGGTCCGCTCCATGGTCCGGGTAACGGGAACCGGAGCCATCCGCACCGAACTCCAGGAGTCGTTGAGCCGGTTCGCCACGGAGGTGGTCCTTCGGGTGGCCTATTTTTCCGAAGCTGAGGCCTCCATTGATGAACTCATCCGGCAGGCATACTACGATACGCCCGCTGCCGCCCTGGGCCTTCCCCAGGCGGAGATCTCCCTTTACCCGGAAAGCGGCCGGGAGCGGGTCGTTGAGATCCTCCTGACCTACCCGGAAAGCGTGGAGGAGCTTCGCCGGGAGAGTGAGCTTCTGGACGCGCAGGTAAAAGCGCTCCCCCTTCCCAGCCGGGAAGAAAAGACGGAAAGAGCGGCCCGGCAAGCTCTTTCCCAGCTTTGGAGCTGCGCCGTCTATGCCCCGGACGGAGGAAGCACCGCCTATGACACCCTGGTAAGCGGGGTGGCGGACGATGAGGGAATGGCTCTGTCCTATGCCCTTTTGGCCCGCAGGATGGGACTGGAATGCTGGGTCATAGAGGGAGAACGGGCAGGAAAGCCCTGTTTCTGGAACGAACTGAGCCTGGAAGAGGGAGAAAGAATGTACCTGGATCCCTCGGAAGGGACAGGGATCCTTTACACCGCCCAGGAACTTTTTGCGGTGGGATACCGCTGGCCGGATGGACCGCAGGAAACCCCGGAGAAGGAAGAAAATGAAATGGAGAGACAAAATATGGGACAATTCCAAGAGGATATCCAATAATTTTCTTTACAACGGGTAAGATTTATGATATAGTACTTTGGCACGCGACCGTCCGCCGGCTTAGAGACGGGACACACCTCTGTGTCAGAGGGGTCCATCAGCCCGCCCCCCGGCCAGTTGGACAGAAAAATCAGAAAGGTGGAAACACACATGATCCGTAAGGACGAAAAGACGGCCGTTATTGAGGCCAACCGCACCCACGAGACCGACACCGGCTCCCCCGAGGTGCAGATCGCCATTCTCACCGCCCGCATCAACGAGCTCACCGAGCATCTGCGGGTACACATCCACGACAACCACAGCCGCCGTGGCCTTTACAAGATGATCGGCCAGCGCCGGAAGCTGCTGGACTATCTGATGAAGAAGGACATCGAGCGCTACCGCGCCATCATTGCTAAGCTGGGCATTCGTAAGTAAGAAAGAAGCGCGGAGAAGCGGGCTGCAAAAGAGCTAAGACGGGAGCGGAGCGAAACGGCCAGAGGGGACAACGTCCCCGGCGGACGTTTTGCGCAGTCGGACGGCTTAGAGCTTTTGCATCCAGTCCGGTTTGCAACGTGACAGCCCGTACGTGACAGGGGTGGTGCGGGAAACCGTACCGCCCCTTTTTTCGTAGAAAATGCCCCCGCGTACCCTGATTTAGCAGTTGGATTTGGGCCCGAATAACCCCCCTATATACGGCCTCCTCCCCCGGAGGTTGTCCTCAACCCGTGCGGAATGGCGAGCTGGACCCCCCTGTTTATGCCTGCCGGCCAACCCCCCTTGGCTTTCTGTCCGCGCGGTCCCATCCCCTATTCGGGTCCAAATCCAAGTGCTAAACCCAGGCTGCGGGGAGAAAAAGGAGGACAAACCATGTCAACCGTTATCACCCATAAGCAGTTTCCCAACGAGAAGACCTATGAGATGGACCTGTGCGGACGCCCCCTGAAGATCAACGTGGGCAAGGTGGCCGAGCTGGCCACCGCCTCCGCCATGGTGAGCTATGGCGAGACCACCGTGATGGTGGCCGTCACCGTCTCCCCCCGCCCCCGGGACGGGGTGGACTTCTTCCCCCTGAGCGTGGACTTTGAGGAAAAGCTCTACGCCGTGGGCCGGATCCCCGGCTCCTTCATGCGCCGGGAGGGGCAGCCCTCTCTGCCCGCCGTACTGGCAAGCCGTGTCATTGACCGGTCCATCCGGCCCCTCTTCCCCTACGATTTCCGCAACGACGTGGTATGCACCTGCACCGTTATGAGCGTGGACCGGGACTGCTCTCCCGAGGTGGCCGCCATGATCGGCGTCAGCGCCTGCCTGGCGGTATCCTGCATCCCCTGGGCAGGCCCCATCGGCTGTCTGGAAATGGGCTATGTGGACGGAAAGATCGTCTATAATCCCACCCAGGAGGAAAAGCATAACTCCATGCTGGACCTGACCGTGGCCGCCACCGCCCAGAAGGTCATTATGATCGAGGCGGGAGCCAAGGAGCTGCCCGACGACATCATGTACGACGCTATCGTGAAGGCCCACGAGGAGATCCAGAAGCAGATCGAGCTTATCAACCGGATGGTGGCCGAGATCGGCAAGGAGAAGATGGCCTACGACCACGCCGCCTTTGACCAGGAGCTCTTTGACAAGATCGTGGCGGATTTCATGGACGAGGCCAAGGCCGCCATGGACACCGACGACAAGAATGTCCGGGAGGACCGCTGGAACGCCATGATCGAGAAGTGGCACGAGAAGTATCTGGAGGCTCACCCCGACATGGACCAGTTCCTGGAGGAGATCACCTACAAGTTCCAGAAGAAGATCGTCAAGCAGTGGCTCCTGGAGGGCCACCGGGTAGACGGCCGGCAGAAGAACGAGATCCGGCCCCTGGGCGCCGAGGTAGGCATTCTGCCCCGGGTCCACGGCTCCGGCCTCTTTACCCGCGGGCAGACCCAGGTACTGTCCATCTGCACCCTGAATACCCTGGCCGCCTCTCAGAAGATGGACACCATCTGGGAGGAGGAAGAGGTTCGGTACATGCACCACTACAACTTCCCCGCCTACTCTACCGGCGAGGCCCGTGCCTCCCGGTCCACCAACCGCCGGGAGAAGGGCCATGGCGCCCTGGCTCAGCGGGCTCTGGAGCCCGTGATCCCCTCGGAGGAGGAGTTCCCCTACGCTATCCGGGTGGTTTCTGAGGTTCTCTCCTCCAACGGCTCCACCTCCCAGGGCTCCATCTGCGGCTCCACCCTGGCCC
>CANRZY010000011.1 GCA_947644625.1 uncultured Pseudoflavonifractor sp. | reverse complement strand
GGGGCTTCTTCCTGAACCCCGGATCATTTCGAGATTCAGGCAGAAGCTTCGGCTACCGCAAAGGAGGTAAACGTACATGAGCCAGCCAGCATTGCTGGAAATGAAAGGGATCTGTAAGGCTTTCCCCGGCGTAAAGGCTCTGGATGAGGTGTCTCTCACCGTTCGTCCCGGTACCGTTCACGCCTTGATGGGGGAGAACGGCGCGGGTAAGTCTACGTTGATGAAATGCCTTTTCGGCATCTACTCCAAGGATTCGGGAACGATCACCCTGGAGGGGAAAGAGGTCAACTTTAAAAGCTCCAAGGAAGCGCTGGAAAACGGGGTGGCCATGGTCCACCAGGAGTTGAACCAGGCGCTGACCCGGACAGTTACGGACAATCTTTGGCTGGGCCGTTACCCGCTGGTGGGCGGCGTTATGGTCAGCGAAAAGAAGATGCGGGAGGAAACGGACAAGATCTTTGAGAAGCTGGGTGTTTCCGTTAATCCCAGGGCAGTCATGTCTGCTCTGCCCGTTTCTCAGCGGCAGATGGTGGAGATCGCCAAGGCGGTCAGCTATGATGCGAAGATCATCGTTTTCGATGAACCCACATCCTCTCTTACTGAAGCGGAAGTGGAGCATTTGTTCCGTATTATCAATATGCTGCGGGACAAGGGCTGCGGTATTATCTACATCAGTCACAAGATGGATGAGATCCTTCGTATCAGCGATGAAGTCACCATTATGCGGGACGGTCAGTATGTGGCGACCAAACCGGCCAAGGACCTGACCATGGAGGAGATCATCCGTCTTATGGTGGGCCGGGAGCTTACCAACCGCTTCCCCCCCAAGGAAAATGTTCCGGGGGAGGTCATTCTGGATGTGCAGCATCTGGCGGGGAAGTATACCCGCTTGAAGGAGGCCAGCTTCCAGCTCCGGGCCGGGGAGATCCTGGGCATTGCGGGACTGGATGGTTCCGGCCGGACAGAGGTGCTGGAAAACTTATTTGGCGCCATGACCAAGGATGGGACCGGGACGATCACGCTCCACGGTAAAGTGATCCAGAATAAGAGCCCCAAGGAGGCCATCAAAAACGGCTTTGCCCTTCTCACGGAGGAGCGCCGGGCCACCGGTATTTTTGGCGTGCGGAGCATTTTGGATAACACGGTCATTGCCAACGTGAAAAATTATCTGATGGGCGGTATTTGCCTGAACGATAAGAAGATGGGCGAGGATACCGATTGGTCTATTCAGGCCATGCATATCAAGACTCCCAGCCAGAAGACCCAGATCCGTTCGCTCTCCGGCGGCAATCAGCAGAAGGTCATTATTGGCCGCTGGCTGCTGACCAAGCCAGAGGTTCTGCTTCTGGACGAGCCCACCCGCGGCATTGACGTGGGCGCCAAGTATGAGATCTATGAGCTGATTATCAACCTTGCCAAGGAGGGCAAGGGGGTCATTATGGTTTCCTCCGAAATGCCGGAGCTGCTGGGCGTTTGTGACCGGATCCTGGTCATGTCCGGCGGCCAGCTGGCAGGAGAGGTGGACGCGAAAAATACCAGCCAGGAAGAGATCCTGACCCTGGCGGCCAAATATGTCTGAGAGAGGGGAAGCTATTTATGAGTAAAGAATCCAAAGTCCTGGCCGATAAGGCCCAGTCCAATGCCGCGCGGCAGCCTTGGACCGCTGCCCGGATCAAGGATAGTTTTCTCAACAATGCCTTGATTATCATTATGATTATCGCCGCTATTATTGTGGCGATCCGTAACCCTAATTTTGTTAAGCCCGCTTCCATCATCAACATTCTGTCCCAGACCTGCGCCTATCTGCCTGCGGCTTTGGGCGTGGGCGGCTGTATCGTGCTGGCCGGTACCGACCTGAGCGCGGGCCGGATCGTAGGTATTACCGCTTGTATCTCCGCCTCTTTGCTTCAGTCTGTTACAGCAGCCAATAAGATGTGGGTCGGCCTTGAGCCCCCTCCCGTTCTTCTTGTGTTGCTCGCGGCTATGCTGGTGGGCGCCGCCATCGGCGCGTTCAACGGCTTCTTTGTGGCAAAGTTCAAGATGCATCCCTTTATTGTTACCCTGGGTACGCAGTTGATCGTTTACACCTTCCTGCTTCTTTATCAGCAGGCGGGCAATAACGGCGGCATGGCCATTTCCGGCCTGGATGAGAGCTACAACAACTTTATTAAGGGCTCTCTGTTCAAGGTGGCGGGTACTCCCATTCCCAACTATGTGTGGTTTGCCCTGATCTGCGTGGCAGTGATGTGGTTTATCTGGAACAAGACCACCTTTGGCAAGAACATGTTTGCCTTGGGCTCCAATGAAGAGGCGGCCAAGGTTTCCGGCGTCAATGTGTTTATGACGACCGTTCTGGTCTTTGCCCTGGCCGGAGCCATGTACGCCGTTACCGGCTTTATCGAGGGTGCGCGGGTAGGGTCCAACACCGCCAACACCGGCCTGAACTACGAGGCTGACGCCATCGCGGCCTGCGTCATTGGCGGCGTCTCCTTCGTCGGCGGCATTGGTAAGATCAGCGGCGTGGTTATCGGCGTGCTGATGCTCCGCCTGATCTTTGTAGGACTGAACATGATCGGAATTGACCAGAACCTGTTCTATGTAATCAAGGGCGGCATTATCCTCTTCGCCTGCGCCTTGGATATGCGTAAGTATCTGGTCAAAAAATAAGCGCCTGTATATGGGTTTAAAGCAACAAAACGGACATATTCAAAAGAGAGGGACGCCTTTAGGCGTCCCTCTCTTTTGTAGTAAGGTAAAACAAATGAAATGATATGGAGTGTTTGGAAGAGAAAGTTACCGTACACTCTCTAAAAAGCGAAGGAAGGCGGCTTTTCCCTCTGGGTCCCGCTTGTAAACGCCGGCATGCTCCAATACCTGGGCAAAGACTACGCCGGTTTCTGTCTTTACGATATCCAGTGCGTTTTCTGCTGTGATGGTGTACTTGCGCCCAAAAGCCTCTGCCCAACCGGCGTGCTTGGCGGTGAGCTCGTCGCTTCGGAGATCTTTTCCCTGGGCGAGGCATTGCGCCACCGCCGACAGCTCCTCCTTCAGGCGGGCCGGGAGAACGGCCAGTCCCATGACCTCGATCAGGCCGATATTTTCCTTCTTGATATGGTGAAGCTCGGCATGGGGGTGGTAGACTCCCAGAGGATGCTCCTCAGTGGTAATGTTGTTCCGCAGCACCAGGTCCAACTCATAGGCGTCTCCCCGGCGGCGGGCAATGGGGGTGATGGTGTTGTGGGGCTCGCCGTCCGTCTTGGCAAAGATGAAGGCGTCCTTGTCGGTATATCCCCGCCAGGAGGAAAGGATCCTATCTGCCAGGTCAATGAGACGCTGGGGATCCTGGGCGTTCAGACGGATCACCGACATGGGCCATTTGACGATCCCTGCCGTTACATCTTCAAAGCCGGGGAAGGAGAAGGAGGTTTCGACAGGAGAGACCTCCATGGGGAAGGTGTAATGTCCACCCTGGAAATGGTCGTGGGCCAGAATAGAGCCGCCGACAATGGGAAGGTCCGCATTGGAGCCTACAAAGTAATGGGGAAACTGACCTACAAAATCCAACAGCTTTCCAAAGCAGGCTCTGTCGATCTTCATGGGAACGTGTTCCCGGTTAAAGCAGATGCAATGCTCGTTATAGTAGACATAGGGAGAATATTGTAAAAACCAGGGGGAACCGTTGATGGTGATAGGTATAATACGGTGATTCTGCCGGGCGGGGTGGTTCACCCGGCCCGCATAACCTTCGTTCTCTACGCAGAGCAGGCACCGGGGATATGCGGAGGCCGGCAGATTTTTGGCGGCGGCGATGGCCTTGGGATCCTTTTCCGGCTTGGAGAGGTTAATGGTGATGTCCAACTCGCCATATTCTGTGGGAGCCTTCCACTTCACGTCCTTGGCGATCCGGTCCCGGCGGATATAGTTGGTGTCCTGACTGAAAGTATAGTACCAGTCGGTGGCCGTCTTTGGATCTTGCCGGTACAGAGTCTGGAACCGCTCTATGACCTGGCTGGGCCGGGGGGTGAGGCGCCCCATGATCTCGGTATCGAACAAATCCCGGTAGACCACGGAGTTTTCCGTCAGTACACCGCGCTGGTAGGCGTCATCCAGCAGTTCATCCAAAATAGAGGCCAACGCCTGAGAGGCGGTCTCTTCTTTGGAGGGAGTGTAGCCATCCAGCTTTAAGGTATCCAGAATGGTATTGATAGCCCATAAACGCTCCTCAGGAGCAATAAGTCCCGTTTGTTCACAGTAGGCGGCAAGCTGACCAATAGCTTTGTCGATCATTACAAAACGCTCCTTTTTCGTTTAATCGGCGACGACACAGCCGCCCTGGGGACGAATGTGAAGGACATGACACTTCCCGCTGCCAAAAATGGATTCCATTCCCGCCCGGAAGGACTCCAGCTTTTCCAGAGGAACAAAGGCCTGGATGGTCCCGGCAAAGCCGCCGCCATGGACCCGAATTGCCCCGGTATTTCCCAGAAGCTCCCGGCCAATTGCCAGAGCCATGGGGATGGCCTGGCTTCTTGGATCAGCGATAGACCAGGTGTTCTGAAGGTGCAGGGAGGAGGAGATGCCAGAAGCGTTCAACAGGGCCAGGAATCCGGGGAAATCCTCCTTTTCTAAAGCCTGAGCCTCTTCTGCCGCCCGGCGGTCATCGTCATAATAGTGGAGCGCCCGCAGTACCGCACGGTCTCCGCATTCCTTCCGGAGGGCGGGAAGGGCGGAGCGAAACTCCGCCTCAGGAACGTCTCGGAGGAACTGCTTTCCGAAATGGGCGGCTACCATACCCATTTCCCGGGTAATATCGGCATAGTCATCGGTAAGGTCGGCGTGGCAGGAACCGGTGTCCACAATGCACAGCACATGACCTGACTGGGAAAAGTCGTACTCCACCTTTTCCACCACCGGAGAGGTGGGATCGGCAAAATCAATGGCCACCGCACCGCCCACGGAAGAACCCATCTGGTCCATCAGACCGCAGGGCTTTCCAAAATAAACATTCTCGGCATACTGTCCGATCTTGGCAAGCTCAATGGCATCCAAGGCTCCATCGCAGCAAAAATGATTCAGGATATTGCCGATGAGGATCTCATAGGCGGCAGAGGAGGACAAGCCTGAACCGGAAAGTACATTGGAGGTAGCATAGGCGTCAAACCCCTTGAGGGCATAGCCCAGTTCAGCTACCTTAGCCGCTACGCCCCGAACAAGAGCTGCCGAACCATTGCGCTCCTCTTCCCGGGGAAGAAGGCTGTCAAGGCTTACCTCCAGGGCGGGATAGCCCTCAGAGAGGACCCGGATCACATTCCTCCCGTTAAGGGCGGCGCAGCAAAGCATGTCCAGATCAACACTGCCGCATAGTACATGCCCGTGCTGGTGATCGGTGTGATTGCCGCCAATCTCGGTTCGACCGGGACCGCTGAAAAGGGCGGCGGGAGCGTCCCCAGGGCGAAACGCTTCCTGAAAAGCCTGTACCACGTGGACTGCGCGTTGACGAGCAGCATCCAAACTTTCAGGAGAGCCGTCCAGAGCATAAAGGGCGGCCAAGGCCTTATCGTGAGCGCCGGATAACAGGGAAGAGAGCAGACTGTCGCAAGTACTCATTAAGGGTTACCTCCATAAATATTTATAGTTTTATAACTATTTTATATTATAGCATAGCACTCCTGAAATCACAATGAGAAATCTCCTGCATAAGAGAAAAAAGGGAAAAACAGGGAAAAGGGGAATGACAAGGAAATCAAAAGCGTGTATAATAAGAAAAAAGCAAAAGAGGAGGTTATTGGTATGAATGGAACAAAACGCCGCTTGTTTGGAACCACTCCGGCGGGAGAAAAGGTGGAGCTGCTGTGCCTGGAACAAGGAAACGTATCCTGCTCGATTCTGACCTTTGGCGCCATTATCCAATCGCTGGTTGTGCCCGATAGGGAGGGAAAGCAGGTGGATGTGGCCCTGGGCTACGATACCCTGGAGGAATATATAGCCCAGGATGGATATTTAGGAGCGGTGGTGGGACGGTATGGAAACCGGATCGCCAAGGGCCGTTTTACCCTTCATGGCAAGGAATATACCTTGACGGTGAATAACGGGGTCAACCACCTCCATGGCGGAACGGTCGGTTTTTCACACCGGGTCTGGGTGGTGGAGGAGCTGACCGGGGACCGGGCAGTTCTCAGCCTGGATAGTCCGGATGGGGAGGAGGGCTATCCTGGCCGCCTTTCTGTCCGAGTTACCTATACGCTGACCGGGGAAGGGCTGGAGCTTCATTATGAGGCTGTTGCGGACCGGGATACCCCCTGCAACCTTACCAATCACAGCTATTTTAATCTCTCCGGCCATGATTCCGGCTCCGCGTTGGATCAGGTGGCAACTCTTTTTGCCCAAAGATATGTACCTATAGATGAGACCAGCATCCCCTTGGGAGAACTGGCCGCAGTAGAAGGGACACCAATGGATTTTCGTACCCCTACCGTCATTGGGGCACGGATCAATGAACCGTTTATTCAGCTTCTTCGGGCAAAAGGCTATGACCACAGCTATGTGGTCGATGGAACTCCCGGTACCCTTCGGAAAGCGGCGATCATCACATCTCCCCGGACGGGGATTCGTCTGAGGGCGGAGACCACCATGCCAGGTGTGCAGTTATACAGCGCCAACTACCTGACGGAGCGGAAAGGGAAGGGAGAAGCCCTTTACGCCCCACGCTGCGCGTTTTGTCTGGAGACTCAGTTTTTTCCCGATTCCCCCAACCAGCCGGCCTTTCCCAGCGCCATCCTGAAGGCGGGGGAGAAGTTTGACCATACTACCCGCTTTCTCTTTTCGACCGAATAAGATAGAAACTGGACAGGTATTTTTTCAAAAATCTCTTGCGCTTTTCGGAAAGATATGCTAACATATATAAGCTATCTCTCTGGAAACGCAGAGACGCAGGTGTAGTTCAATGGTAGAATGTCAGCTTCCCAAGCTGAACACGGGGGTTCGATTCCCCTCACCTGCTCCATCTGAATGAGTCCCGCTTTTCGAACAGTTTTATCGAAAAGCGGGACTTGTCATATCTGGGAAGTCTTACAGTACAGGGCTTTCTGATTTTTTATTTTAAGATGCCGTCTTTCCAAAACTCCCTAAACGCAAAACTAATATTTTTACATGTGGCGTCTATTTAGACAACGCTTTCCGATAAAACAAACCCGCAGTTTTCCTCAAACGCCTGTGGCGTCTTGTAGTTTAGCGTCTGGTGGGGGCGTACCTCATTGTAGAACCGAATATACTCCTCCACACTCCTACGAAAGTGCTGTTCGGATGTGTAGTCTTTTCGGTATGCCTCCTCTCGTTTGAAGGAGGAAAAGAAAGTCTCGGCCACGGCATTATCCAATGGTCTGGCAGTAGCAGAGAAAGACTGCTTCACCCCACATTGTTGAAATAACCCAGTCAGCGTTTTTGAAACATATTGGCTGCCTCGGTCACTGTGAAAGGTCAGGTTTTGCGGTCTCCCTCGCTCTTGATAAGTGGCCTTAAAGGTTGCTGTGACCAGGTGTGTACTCATATGTTTCGATACTCGCCAGCCGATGATCTTGCGAGAGTATAGATCCAGAATGATGCAGAGATAGACCCAATAGCTTTTGACCTTGAAGTATGTAATATCACTGACCCAGATTTGATTAGGATGGTCTGCTGAAAACTCCCGTTTCAGCAGATTTTGCTTTGCGAACTGTTGCTTGCGCTTGAACTGCTTTTTGGCATCTGTTCGGACGCTGCATAGACCTAACTCCTGCATGATGGCGGAGATGCGCTTTTTGCCCACACGAATGCCGCTTTCAGCCAGAATGATACGGATTTTCTCCGCGCCAAAACGCTGCTCACTGTCATCAAATATCTGTTTGACCTTCAACATGAGTTGAGCTTGTTCCGCTTGATATTGGCTTCTGTCCGCCTTACGGAAGATGTGGTTGTAGAAGGTCCCCCTTGCCACATCGAGGGCGTCGCACAGTTCATGGACGCTAAAAAGATTGCCCAGTCGATTATAGAGTTCCTCAAGGGTGGCAAGCTTTTTCTGCAAGGGCACACTGGACAGATACCCAGTCTGGTGGATGATCTCCATGTGATGCTCCAGCTTTTGAAGCCGACGAGAAATGGCATCGAATTCGGCGGGTGTGTAGGTGCGGTTGGGTGCTTTGATTGAGCAGTATTCCTTGCGCCATTGGTAAAGGGTGCTTTGCGAAATATGTAGCTCTTGGCTCAATGCTTTGATGGACTCGCCCTTTTCATAACGGCGAATAGTTTTGACTTTCAGTTCGGTGGGATAAGTGGTCGGCATAGTATAATCTCCTTTTTGAGTAAAGTGGCAGTCACATTATTGCCCAAATATAAGGATTATGGTATACTGAAAACAAAAGCTGACTTAAAAGGAGCGGTTCTATAGTGGCAGTTGTTAAGCAAAATGGAGATATCATCCCTTTTATAAAACAGAAAGATTATATCATGGCCAACAACAATCTCGGTGGTGGCTCATTTGGCAAAACTGTTTTGTTGCAGGATCCATTTATTGATGAATTGTTCGTTGCCAAAAAGTATGAGCCGGCGTACGATGGTATCAAGGAGCAATTCTATAAAAACTTCCTTGACGAAATCAAAATACTCTATAAGTTGAATCATAAAAATATTGTCCGTATTTATAATTACTACGCCTATGAGAATATCTTCACAGGCTACATTCTAATGGAATACATTGATGGGAAGAATATCGAAGATTTTATTAACGACTATTTTGAGCCATTTGAAGAAATCACATTGGATGATGTTTTTTTGCAGCTCATAGATGCGTTTTGTTATATAGAAGCGCATGGGATTATTCACCGAGATATTCGTGAAGGAAATATTCTAATAGATAAAACGGGGACAGTAAAAGTTATTGACTTTGGCATAGGTAAAATAGCAGAAAAGTCCGATGGAGACACGGATAGTCTTGTTTCAGAAATAAATCGTGCGGCATCAGATACTTTGCCACAGGAATACTACGACGGAACCTATACAAATCTCACAGATATGTTTTATCTGGCGGAATTATTTGGTCGTATGATAGACAACTCGGAAAGCTGTGATAGAACTGATTTTTCATACAATGACATTCTTGATAAGATGATGGAAAAACGCCCTGAGAACCGCTTTGAAAGCTTTGCTGCAATACAAAATGCTATAGGAAAACACAACTTTTTGGACATGAAAATATCTGATGAAGATAAAGAAATCTATCAGGACTTTACGAATCTGATCTATGACTCTCTTACTTCATACATGAGTGAACCACGTTTTAATTCTGACTGTTCGATTTTTGTTTCAAGGCTGGAAAAGGCTCTTACAACAAATCTTTTTGAGTCGGTCGTTCAAAAGAATGCTGATTTGATTAGCAGCGTTGTTGACAGCGATTATCGTTACGACAATAGAGTTAGCATCCCCACTGAAATAGTGCGAACATTTTTAGATTGGTTTCGAGCTTCAACTCCGCAATCACAGGTGCTTATCTTGAACAATTTTCTTTCAAAAATCTCCACAATAAAAGTTGTTGAGCCAGAGCCGGAACTGCCATTCTGAGCGTAGAAAGGTAAGCTTCAGAACAATTAATAATGAAAGCTGCCGTGTAGATTTTAATCGAACTCTGCGATATCTATAGTGTTCCACTATTACATTAAAGATGAAGCGGTCCGCATGTGCGGACCGCTTCATTTTTATGTTAGATAACGCTTCTGTCCTTCAACCAACTTGGCAGGGATCGGGTCTTGATGGAGGATACCACTCCCATAGCGGCAAACATGGTGATGATGGAGCTGCCGCCGTAGCTGAAAAAGGGAAGGGTCAAGCCTACGATGGGAAGGACATAGAGACACATACCGATGTTGAGGACGCTTTGGAAAAGAAGCATTCCCGCGTACCCCATGGCGGTGAGGGCGGTCATAGGGCTGGGAGCCCGGCGGGCGACCCAGACGCACCGGGCAATAATGGCAGTCAGAAGAAGAATAATGAAAACGCACCCTACCATACCCAGCTCCTCGCCGCATACGGCAAAGATCTCGTCGGTGCTGCGGGCGTTGAGGGAGGTTTCGTAAGGACTTTGGGTCTGGATCCCCTGCATGTAACCCTGCCCCCAAAGTCCGCCGGAGCCAATGGCCAGAATGGAACGGGTCTGCTGCCAGCCCACGCCCTGGGTCTGGTTTGCCAACGTAGCTTCATTTCCTGTGATGTGGTCGATGACTACTGTGATCCGCTGGGCCCAATATTGACCGCTGATCCTGGGCCAAACCAGGGCAATGCCTGCTGTGCCGATAGCCGCCGCCAGCACGTACCAGCGGAGTTTTACACCGGCGCACCAGCACATAGCGGCAAAGAGGAAGAGGTAGACAAGGGGCATTCCCTTATCCCCGGAGACTACCACGATAAGCCCCGCCATCAACCCAGCATGAGCGGCCAGCTGAATAACGGAGGAGGGCTTACTGATCCCTTTTTCCTGAAGCTTAGAGCATTGGTAGGCAAAAAGCAATATAAAGGTGAGCTTGGTGATCTCGGCGGGCTGAATATTCATGGGAAGGCCCGGAAAGCGGACCCAGTTCCGGTTTCCGCCTACCTCCACGCCTAGGGGGGTGCGCACCAGCAGGTTGAAGCCAATGTTAAAAAGCAGCAGCAACTTCCAGGTCTTTTCGGTAAAGAATTCCAGATCCACAGAGGAAAGAAGAATGTAGACCATTACGCCCAGGAGGATACCGACGGCCTGGAGCATAACGCTTCGGTCCCGGTTATAGCTGAGGTATCGGGTGGCGGAGTAGATCAGCACCAGTCCATAACCGCTGGCGGCAAGGCAAAGACAGAGCAACAGCTTATCGCCCCGCTCCCAAAAATCCCGCAGGGAATCCCGCAGCCAAGACATGGGCAGACCTCCTTTCCTCTGAAATCTTTGAAGTTAGTATACCATTTCTTTCCCGGTTGTGCTATACTATCAGCGGTAAATTTATAAATTCCTTATATTCGGGAAGGAGGGACTGGAGTGGAGTACCGGACCCATAGCGAGGGAGAGACGGAGGAATTGGGAGTGCGCCTGGGGCAGACGCTTCCGTCCCATACCATATTGGCCTTTACCGGGGATCTGGGGGCGGGCAAGACCGCCTTTACCCGGGGCCTTGCCCGGGGGCTGGGGATCCGGGAGCGGATCCCCAGCCCCACCTTTACCATTGTCAATGAGTATGAAGGGGGACGCCTGCCCCTGTTCCACTTTGATATGTACCGGCTGGAGAGCTCTGAGGAGCTTTTTGACATCGGCTGGGAGGACTACCTTCGCCGGGGTGGGATCTGTGCTGTGGAGTGGAGCGAAAAGGTCTCTGACGCCCTTGAGGGAGCCCTTTGGGTGGATATCCGCCGGGGGGCGGAAGAAAACGACCGGATCATTACCGTTTCAGAGGAGGGACCGCAATGAAGATACTTGCCCTGGAATCCTCCGCCATAGCCTGCTCTGTTTGCCTTACCGAGGACGCCGAGCTTATAGCCCAGTCCTATGAGAACAGCGGCCTGACCCACTCCAGAACCTTGCTCCCCATGGCGGAGGAGCTGCTGAAAAATTGTGGGGTGAGTCTTGCGGAGGTGGATGTAATCGCCGTGGCGGCGGGGCCCGGCTCCTTCACTGGCCTGCGAATCGGGGTTTCTGCCGCCAAGGGATTGGGCTGGGCTCTGGAAAAGCCCTGTGCCAAGGTTTCTACCCTGGAAGCTATGGCCTGGAATTTGGCCTTTTGGCCTGGAGAGCTGTGCTGTGTGATGGACGCCAGACGCAAGCAGGTCTACAACGCCCGCTTTCACTCTGACGGGGAAGCCCCAACGCGCCTGTGCCCGGACCGGGCCATCAGTCTGGAGGAGCTGGGAGAGGAGATAAAAAATAGCGGACAGCGCCAAATTTTAGTTGGAGACGGGGCCCAGTTGTGCTATAATCGGTTCAGTGAAATGGGCCTGAACGCTTGCCTGCCGCCGCCTCATCTGCGATATCAAAGCGCGTGGGGCGTGGCGCGTTCGGCGTTGGAGCAGGCCCGGAGCGGCGCGCTTATCACCGCCGGAGAGCTGACGCCGGAATATCACCGCCTATCCCAGGCAGAACGAGAGCGGATGGAGCGGGAACAAGCGATAAAAATAACGGAAGGGGAATGACGGCAATGTACGAAGGAAACAGCAAAGTTCACGTTATGGATCACCCTCTGGTGGCCCACAAGCTGACCATCATGCGGAAGAAGGAGACCAGCGTCAAGGATTTCCGGGAGCTGGTGGGAGAGGTGGGTATGCTCATTACCTATGAGGCGACCCGGGATCTGCCCCTTACCACAAGAGAGATCGAGACCCCTATCTGCAAAAGCGAGCAGCCCACCCGGGCGGGAAAGAAGATTGCCGTAGTACCTATCCTGCGGGCGGGCCTTGGCCTGGTGGACGGCGTTCTGAAGATGATCCCCTCGGCCCGGGTAGGACACATCGGTATGTTCCGGGATGAGGAAACCCTGGAGCCCCATGTCTATTTCTGCAAAATGCCCAAGGACATCGCGGACCGGGATATTATGATCGTTGACCCCATGCTGGCCACCGGAGGCTCCGCCTGCGCCGCTATTGACGAGATGAAAAAGCGGGGCTGCAAGAATATCAAGCTTATGGTCCTGGTGGCTGCCCCCCAGGGGATCGATACGGTTCAGGCTCAGCACCCCGATGTGGATATCTATGCCGGTGCGGTGGATGAGAAGTTGAACGAGGTAGGCTATATCGTTCCCGGCCTGGGTGATGCGGGAGACCGGATCTTCGGAACCAAATAAGCAGGCTCTGCTGGGCATGGTGCATGGTAAAGTCTGACCGGGTCCGATGGGAACATCGGGCCCGTTTCCTAACCTGAATATACGAAAGGGGAAGCATATGGATCAGAAAGAACAAAAGGCTCTGGCTCTCACCGCCGCCAAGGTCCGCTCTCTGGCCATGGATGAGGTATATACCGCTGGGGCGGGCCATATCGGAGGCTCTCTCTCCATTGCCGATGTGGTGGCGACGCTCTATTTTCATACCATGCGGGTGGATCCCCGGAATCCCAGGGATCCAGACCGGGACCGGTTTGTACTTTCCAAGGGACATACCTCTCCGAGCCTGTATGCCGCGTTGGCTCTGAAGGGATTTTTTCCGGTGGAGGACCTGAAGCTCTTTCGCTCCATCAAAGGAGACCTTTCCGGACACCCGGAGATGAACAAGGTCCCCGGTGTGGACATGTCCACCGGCTCTTTGGGGCAGGGGATCTCCGCCGCTGTGGGTATGGCCCTGGCAGGGAAGATGGACAAAAAGGATTACCGGGTCTATGCTGTTCTGGGTGACGGAGAGATCGAGGAAGGGCAGGTCTGGGAGGCATTTATGGCCGCCGCCAAATACAAGCTGGATAACCTTTGTGCTGTGGTTGACGTGAATGGTCTCCAGATTGACGGAGCTACTGCCGACGTTATGCCCTCCGAGCCTTTGGATAAAAAACTGGAGGCCTTTAATTGGAACGTACTTAAGATAGACGGCCACGACCTTGAGGCCATTGCCGCCGCCTTCGAGGCCGCCCAGGCACATAAGGGCTGTCCCACCATGATCCTGGCCAAGACCATCAAGGGCAAGGGGGTTTCCTTTATGGAGAACAAGGCCGCCTGGCACGGGGTTGCCCCCAACGACGAGCAATATGCCCAGGCCCACGCTGAGCTGACTGCGGCCATTGAGAAGCTGGAAAAGGAGGCGGAGTAAAATGGGAGAGAAGACCGCCACAAGAGCAGCCTACGGGAAGGCTCTGGTCGCGCTCGCCGACCAATATCCCGACCTGGTGGTGCTGGACGCGGACCTTGCCAACGCCACCAAGACCGACGGCTTCAAAGTGGCCCGTCCCGACCGTTTCTTCGATATGGGCATCGCTGAGTGTAACATGGTTGGGGTGGCTGCGGGCCTTGCCGCCTGCGGCAAAAAACCCTTTGTTAACTCTTTTGCCATGTTCTCCACCGGCCGGGCCTTTGAGCAGGTCCGTAACAGTGTGGCTTATCCGCGCTTGAACGTGAAGGTGGTAGGCTCCCACGGCGGTCTCAGCGTGGGGGAGGACGGCGCGACCCACCAGTGCTGTGAGGATCTGGCCCTGATGCGTACGCTTCCCGGCATGGTAGTGTGCTGCCCCTGCGATGGCAATGAAATGACCGCCGCAGTTAAAGCCCTTTTGGACTATGAAGGCCCTGCCTATTTAAGGATGTGCCGTCTGGCGGTGGAGACAGTCACCGACACCATCCCCGGCTATACATTTGAGCTGGGGAAGGCAGCCACCCTCCGGGATGGCGAAGATGTGACCATCATTGCCGTAGGACTGATGGTGCAGGAAGCCTTGAAGGCTGCCGACATCCTGGCCGCTGAGGGGATCTCCGCCCGGATCATCGACATGCATACCGTCAAGCCCCTGGATACGGAAGCGGTGCGGAAGGCGGCCTTGGAAACGGGCTGTATCGTCACCAGCGAGGAGCATAATATTATCGGAGGCCTGGGGGAGGCGGTCTGCTCCTTTGTCAGTGAGCATTGTCCCGTGCCGGTGCTTCGCCATGGGGTGGAGGACGTCTTTGGCCGTTCCGGTAAGGCGGCCCAGGTGCTGGAGTATTATGGCCTTACGGCGGAGAAGCTGGCGGATAAAGCCAGGCAGGCGCTGAAATTAAAGAAGTAAAGGAACGATATTTTTGGCTATCAAACTAATCGTAATGGATATGGACGGGACCTTATTGGATGACGACCATGCTACTGTTCCGGCCCGGAATGTGACCGCTCTTCAGGCGGCGCGGGAGAAGGGAATTAAGCTGGCTCTGGCCAGCGGCCGGACCTGGAGTATTCTTCAGGATGCGGTGGAGCAGTTGGGAGGCCTGGATTATGCTATCCTGTCAAACGGCGCCGCCATCCGGGAGGTAAGTAGCGGCGAACACATTTACGAAAACGGTTTTCCCAATGCCCAGGCCCAGGATTTGATTCGGGTCCTGGAGGAGGCGGACCTACCTTTTGAGGTCTATTGCCACGGGCAGAACTACCTTCGGCCTGCGGATGTGGACCGGTTGGGGGAGGGGATCCTGAGCCCGCAGTTTGCCGAGGTATATCTGAAGCGGGGAGTAAAGCTGGTCCCGGACCTGGTCCAGGTTTTGGCGGGACGGCCCATGGAAAAGATCAACCTTTTTTACGCGCCGCCGGAGTGGCAGGAGCGGCTGCGGGCTGCGGCCCTAAGTACCGGCCCGATGGAGATATCCAAGGCCCTGGAGCGGAACATGGAATTTAACTTTGGCGGCGCCAGCAAGGGCTCGGCCCTGGCGGCCCTGGCCGCCCATCTGGACCTTGGCCCAGAAGAGGTCATGGCATTCGGAGACGCCAACAACGACCTGACCATGCTCCGCTGGGCGCGCTGGTCCTTTGCCATGGCCAACGCCATGCCGGAGGCCAAAGCTGCGGCCAGATACCAAACCGCCTCCAACCACGAGGCTGGAGTGGGTCAGGCGGTGGAAAGATACATATTGGAAAAATAAGAAAGACAGGAAGAGGGACGCTTTCCAAAGAAGCGTCCCTCTTTTTGTGTGCGGAAAAAGGATCCGGGCAATGATAATTTACTCTAAGATCAGTGTATACTCCATAGGAAGGAGGGGCGAAAGGAGCCCTGTTACGCATTCCTTTGCTTTTTCTGCCGCCTGTTCCAGAAGACCCTTTTCCACAGCCTTGCGTTCCATCTCTGCCTTCTGGTCGGCTTGGAAGGAGGAAAAGTCCTCCACTGTGAAGGGGTTGAAAATGGAGGTTTTTTCGTCAAAGACCTCCATACTCTCCTCCTGGATCTCGTGGGAAAGGATCCGGGGGGAAGGGAGGGTGACGGTGACAGCGGCGGCAGTCACATCCACCCTGGCTTGAGAAAGATCCACCCCGGCCTTGATCTGGCCGTCGTAGGTGAGGATGAATTTCTTGGTGGTAAAGGGAATCGTGACGCCGTAAAAATCATTGCTGTTTGTAAACTGGGCCATATTGGTGTACTGGTAGCTGACGGAGGAAAGCTCGCTGATCTGGGTCAGTTGGTTCCCAATGACCACCGCGTCCAGCTTGGTATTCTGCTGGCTGTTTCGCAGCGCGGCCTGTCCGGCAAAAAAGCCGCAAAGCCCCACCGCCACACAGAGAAGAAGCCCCAAAAGAATATATTTCAGGGCTTTTACCGGCCTTGTCCTGGTTTGGGTATCGTTCATATCCGCCGCCCCCTTCTTTCTGTATATGCCCATGATAGCCAAAGACAGGGGGAAAAGCAAGGGGAACCTTCCACCTTGGCCCACCGTCTAATAAAACTTGGCTTATGTATGAAATCTGGTCTTAACGTGGAGTTCTTATTTTTTGTTGTAGGTACCTTCGCTTGACAAGGGCAAACACGCCCCAGAGGACCCCAAAGGGTGTGATGGCAAGGCCGCACCCCGCAGGCGGGCTGTCACCCGGCAAGGGGGAGAACGCCGCCAGCGCACCCTTTGGGGTCCTATGGGGTCCGAAGGAGTTTTGCGAGAGCCCAAGGCGTTCCCGGCAAGGTTATCGACGCAGCCTTACTGGCGTAAGGCAAGGAGATAAAACGCTGTCCGGGGGCGGCTTGGGCCCCGCAAAACCGTGCCTGCCCTTGTCAAGCGAAGGTATCGCACCACTCGCTCACGCAGCATTTGTCGCAATAGGGGTGGGTCCTGGCCGTGCAAACCGCCCGGCCGTGGAGCACCAGCCGGTGGCAGAAGTCGTTGCTCTCTTCGGGCGGCAGGATCTTACGAAGCTGCTGCTCTACCTTGCCGGGGTCCTTGGTGCCGTCGGTAAGACCCAGCCGGCCGGAAATGCGGATACAGTGGGTGTCGGCGATGACCACGCCGGGGGTATGGTAGATATCTCCCAGGATGAGGTTGGCTGTTTTTCGACCTACTCCGGGGAGCTTCAAAAGATCCTCCATGTTGTCAGGGACCTTCCCCCCAAAGTCGGACAGGATCATTTGGGCAGCCCCGACAATATCTTTGGCCTTGGCCCGGAAAAACCCGCAGGAGTGGATCAGTTCCTCCACCTCCCGGACGTCTGCCTGAGCGAAGGCTTCCAGCGTGGGGAAACGGGCGTAAAGGGCGGGGGTGATCTGGTTGACCCGCTCGTCGGTGCACTGGGCGGAGAGCCGGACGGAAAACAAAAGCTCGTGGGGCTTGGGATATTGAAGGGAACAGATCCCCTCCGGATACTCCTTTTTCAGAGCTTCTACGATAAGGGCGGCCCTTTCTTTCTTTTTCATGGCAGAATCCCCCTTGCAAAAATGTCAGAAATATCATATCATATCAGAAGAGAAAATGCGACAGGAAAAACTCTCAAGGGGGAAAAATCATGTTAAAAGAAATGATGGATCTGATTGCGGCCCAGGACCCGGAGGTGGGTGCTGCCATCCGGGCGGAGTATGAGCGCCAGCAGAGAAATATTGAGCTTATTGCCTCGGAGAACTTTACCAGCCCCGCAGTTATGCTCTCCCAGGGCAGCGTCCTCACCAACAAGTACGCTGAGGGCTATCCCGGCAAGCGGTACTACGGCGGCTGCCAGTGCGTGGACGTGGCAGAGGAGCTGGCCCGGCAGCGGGCCAAGGAGCTTTTCGGCGCCGACCATGCCAACGTCCAGCCCCACTCCGGGGCCCAGGCCAACTATGCCGTCTATGCCGCCCTGTGTACTCCGGGCGATACGGTGCTGGGCATGGACCTTTCTAACGGCGGCCACCTGACCCACGGCTCCCCGGTAAACTTCTCCGGTAAGAACTACCGGATGGTCTTCTACGGCGTGGGGGAGGATGGGTGTATCGACTACGATAAGGTCCGGGAGATCGCCCGGAAGGAAAAGCCCAGAATGATTATCGCCGGGGCCTCCGCCTATCCCAGGATCATCGACTTCAAGACCTTCGCCGATATTGCCCATGAGGTGGGGGCCTATCTCTTTGTGGACATGGCCCACATTGCGGGCCTTGTGGCGGCGGGGCTCCATCCCTCCCCTGTGCCCTACGCCGACGTGGTGAGCACCACCACCCACAAGACTCTTCGGGGTCCCAGAGGCGGTCTCATCCTCTGTAAGGAGGAGTACGCCAAGAAGATCGACTCCGCCATCTTCCCCGGCAGCCAGGGAGGTCCCCTGGAGCATGTGGTGGCCGCTAAGGCGGTGGCTTTGGGAGAGGCCCTGAAGCCGGAGTTTAAGGAATACCAGGCCCAGATCGTCAAAAACGCCGCCGCCCTGGCCCAAGGCCTTCTGGATGAGGGCTTCGACCTGGTCTCTGGCGGCACCGACAACCACCTGATGCTGTTGGACCTGCGCCGGATGGGCCTTACCGGCAAGGAGCTGGAGCGCCGCCTGGACGAGGTCAACATCACCGCCAACAAGAACGCCGTCCCCAACGATCCGGAGAAGCCCTTTGTTACCAGCGGCGTCCGGATCGGTACCCCTGCCGCCACCAGCCGGGGCTTCAAGGAGCCTGAGATGGCGATTATCGCCAAGTGTATTGCCTTGACTGCCAAGGACTTTGACGCCAAGGCCGACGAGGTCCGGGCCATGGTGGCGGAACTTACCAGCCGCTTCCCCCTCTACGAGGGCTGACTTTGGTTGCGTTTCCCCCGCAACCGTGATATGATGGAGACAGCAAAACCGCTGTCTCCATCATTTTTTATCCCTCTGCCTACCGGGAAAGGAGTTTCCATGAAACGATATATTTCTTTTGCCTTAACGATGGCTTTTGTTGTGGGACTGCTACCCGCCGGGGCTTTGGCGGAGGGAGACCGGGGCGCCCCTGTCACCTGGCAGGTCGGCCATGATTGGGAAACCGGAAAGGCGGGCTATGTGGATCAAAACGGAGATTGGGTCATAGAACCGCAATATGACAAGGCGTGGGAATTCGATGAGACCGGCCATGCCATTGTGGAGATGCGAGGGGATACAAACAGCGGATACCGTTCCGGTATCATCGACGCCACGGGAGCCTATACGGCAGAGCCTGTTTATCAGAACATTTGGACAGGCTATGGCTATGAAGGGGGGCGGACCTTCCAGGCGGAGGACGGGTCTTACGGTATTATGGAGGCCGATGGAACCGTTCGGGTCTTTCCGGTCCAGGGGATAGACCATCTGGGGGGCTTTACCTGCGGCGTGGCGGATTACCGCTTAGGAGAGAAAAGTGGGCTGATGGACACCTGGGGCAACAAGCTTACCGGGGCGCTCTATGATATGGTATCCGTAGAGGAATACGGATGGGTCAAGATACGAAGGGAAGGAAAATACGGCGTAATGACCCTGGAGGGCGAGGTGGTGATCCCAACCACTTATGATCGGATATGGGGAGGCGGTGTTTCCCGCACCGATCTGGTCCAGGTCTATCGGGATGGGAAGTGCGGCCTTGCCAGTATTGAGACGGGGGAGGAGGTCCTTCCCTGCGCCTTTGAAAATATAGACAAAGCCAATGTGGCGCTGGCGTTGAGGGTCACAGCCCAAGAGGAGATTTACCCCACCTGCGCCAAACGGTGCGAGGAGCTGGGCCTTTCGGTAAGGTGGCTGCCCGGTACTGTTGTCATGCGCCGCTATGGTACGGACCGGATGCTTCTGGTCAAGGAGGGAGTGGCGGCCCTCTACGGTCTGGATGGGACCCAGTACACCGATTATATCTTTGATGTGGTGGAGGAATTTGACGCCCAGGGCCATGCGGTGGCCATGAAAAACGGGAAATGGGGCCAGATCGACCTGGACGGAAACACTGTCGTGGATTTCATCTATGACAATGAAGGGGAAGCCAAGGATAATGTGGGGGTGCAATTTGTCAGCAAGAGGCCGGGAGAGCCCCCCTACGCCCTGGCAAAGCTGGACGGGACCCGGCTCACCGGCTATGATTTCTGGGCCTGGCGTCCCTTTGTCAACGGCTTTGCCCTGGTTACCGACGGCGGCGAGGGCTGGGGGTTCATTGATACCACGGGGAAGGCCATCACAGAACAAAAATACTCCGGCCTGAGCCTGAATGACGTGAAGATGGGGGGCGGCGAATTTGGGGAGGACGGCTACGCCGTCGTTTACAGCTTGAGAGGTGGTTATAACATCATTGACGAAACAGGCCGGGAGCTTTTGCCGGAGAACAGCTCCCGAAAGCCCTGGCGGGCCGGGTACGGTCTCTTTGGCGTGGAGCTGTCCGCCGGTGTGGGTTTTGTTGACGGCAGAGGAAAGGTGGTCATTGAGCCTCAGTACAGCTATTATACAGATCCAAAGGGCTTCATGGCGGGGAATGTCTTTGGCGAAGATGGGCTGGCTGACGTTTGCAGCAACGGCGTCTGGATCACCATTGATACCCAGGGCAACCGGGTGACGGAGCCTGCGGAGAACCCGGCGGAAAGGGGAAACTATCGGGAGGGATTGGCCACAGCCACATGGTACGGCTTTGGCGAGGGCTGGTCCGGGGGCCCCTGGGGCTTTCGGAATGAGGCGGGAGAGTGGACGGTCCCCCAGATGTTTGACACGGTGGGCCACTTTGACCACGGCTATGCCTCCGTAACCTCGAACGGGATCTACGGCCTGCTGAAAAACCCCCTCACAGCGGATGAGGAGGCCTGCAAGGTCTCCGACTGGGCCGCCGCTGAGGTTGCCGCCGCCACGGAAGCGGGGTATGTGACCCCCCGGTGCTCCACCTATCAGACCCATCCTATCACCCGGCTCCAGTTTGCCGAGCTGGCGGTGAATTATCTGGAAAAGGAAACGGGGAAGACCATTGCCCCCGATCCGGAGAATACCTTCACCGATACCTCCGACGAGGCTGTTTTGAAGGCCCATGCCGCCGGGATCGTCCAAGGGGTGGGGGAGGGCCGCTTTGCCCCGGAGGGCCTTCTCAACCGGGAGCAGTTGGCCGCCATGCTCTGGCGGGCCATGAGCGGGACCGGGTTGCCCTGCCCCTGGCCGGAGGACCTGGAAGGATATACCGACAACGCCCTGGTCTCCGCCTGGGCCAGGGAAGGCGTGGCCGCCTTGGCGGCTTTGAAGGTTATGGAGGGAACGGGGGAGAATACCCTGTCTCCCCAGGAATCCTGCACTGTGGAGCAGGCTATCCTTCTGGTTTACCGGGCGGTGGAGGGAGAAACCGTTTCCCAGGCTGTGAAGCGGTAGGTAGATCTGAACCGGGTCTCTTTAACTGAAGGCTTTGCAAAACAGGAGGAGAGAGGAATGACAGATCTGAAGACCATTCCCGGCGTAGGAAAAAGCATGGCGGAGCATCTGAAGGCTCTGGGGATCCATTGGGTGGAGGACTTGGTGGGAAAGGACCCGGAGGAGCTCTACCGGATAGACCAGGCCCGCTTTCCGGGGGAGAAGCTGGACCGGTGCTGCCTCTATGTCTACCGCCTGGCGGTGGCCTTTGCCGAGGGCCGGGCGGATACGCCGGAAAAGCAGACTTGGTGGAGCTATAAGGACTGAAAAGATACCCGGCGGAAGCTTTGGACAGCTTCCGCCGGGTGGTTTTTAGCGAGAAATATTTTTAAAACAGAAATAGCCGCAGGACAAGGGGGACCACAAGGGAAAGGACAAGCCCTACGCAGCACAGGATAAAGCCCGGCTTCGGCTTGCCCCCGGTGTCCTTTGGCTTTGGGGCGATGGCAAGGCCGATACCGGCCAGAATGATCCCCACCAGAGAGGTCCAGCAGCCGAGAATACTCAGAATGCCCAGAAGCTTACTCCTTTTACCACTCAGGGTCAGAGCCTCGTCGGCCATCCGGTCCTGAAGGGCCCGGTTTTCCGCGTTGACCCTTTGTGCAAAGGGGCGAATAAAGCCGGCAAGCTGCTCCAGCTCCTCCTGTTGGTTGATATTAAAGTGGTGGAAGCGGTCTATCTGTAAAAGTTGAGCGTCGGCGTAAAACTCCAGAAGGGAGCCACCCTCCTTGTCCCGGAGCTTGACGTTGATGTGGGAGAGCCGTTCCCCCTTTCGCTTTTCGGTGACCTCCACAAGTCCCAACTGATCGCCGGTAATGAGGATGGGGGCCTGGAACCGGATGTCGTCCTTTTCAAAGCCCAGAGGAATGACCCACATCTGAGCGGCGTCAAAGGCTACGGCATAGGTGTAGTGATAGATGGTGGTGGTGCGGCCCGAGTGGGTGCTGCGTTCATAGCGGGCGCAGACCACCTTGTAGCCGCTCTCGTTGGGGAGGGCTTTGGCGACAGTCTCCCTGAGACGGACCATATCCTCCCCCTCCAGGGCGGCAGACAGGTTTTTGCGCCGTCTGACAACGGTATAGACCGCCCAGAGGACCAGGACGGCCACCAGAATGGGAAAAGCGTATTCTCTCAAGCTTCTCATCCTCTCTTTTCGGGTTTTTGTGATGGAACCATGTGGATTATACGACAGAAATCAACAAAATGGAAGAGGAACTTGCCAATTTATTTCCGCTGTGGTACAATTGTTCCAAAGAAACCGAGGGGGGAGCCGCTCTATGCCATATCGCCCGCTGGCCGATGAGATCCGGCCGGAGACCCTGGACGAAGTCGTGGGTCAAACGCACATTTTGGGGGAGGGGGGGCTTCTTCGCCGGATCATAGAGGGGGGAAGCATTCCCAACCTTATTTTCTACGGCCCCTCCGGTACGGGAAAGACCACCGTGGCCAACATTATTGCCAAGCGGACGAACCGGACCCTGCGGCGGCTCAACGCCACTACTGCCTCTCTGGCCGATGTGAAGGATGTGATCGGCCAGGTTGGGACCCTCCTGGCGCCGGAAGGAGTTTTGCTTTACCTGGATGAGATCCAGTATTTCAATAAGAAGCAACAGCAGAGCCTTTTGGAGGTCATTGAACGGGGGGATGTGACCCTTATTGCATCCACCACCGAGAATCCATATTTCTATGTTTATAACGCCGTTCTCTCCCGGTCCAGCGTCTTTGAGTTCAAGCCCCTTACCGCCGACGATTTGCTGCCTGCCGTAGAGCGGGGATTTCGACTGATGGGAGAGCGCTTGGAGGCCAAGGCCAAGCTGGAGCAGGGCGTGACAAGGCACATCGCCACCGCCTGTGGCGGCGACTGCCGGAAGGCCATGAACGCCATTGAGCTTCTGATGAACTCTGCTCCTCGCAAGGGGAAAACCTTGACGGTTACTCTGGCTGACGCTCAGGCAGCGGCCCAACGCTCCGCCATGCGCTATGACCGGGAAGGGGACGACCACTACGATATTGCCTCTGCCCTGATGAAATCTCTCCGGGGCTCCGACCCGGACGCTGCTCTTCATTATCTGGCCCGGCTTCTGGAGGCGGGGGATCTTCAGACCGCGATCCGCCGCCTTCTCTGCTCCGCCAGCGAGGATGTGGGCATGGCTTACCCACAGGCGGTCTCTATTGTAAAGGCCTGTGTGGACAGCGCTCTTCAGTTGGGCCTTCCTGAGGCACAGCTTCCTCTGGCCCAGGCGGCCATCCTCCTGGCTACCGCCCCCAAGTCCAATTCGGTGGTGGCCGCCATCGGCGCGGCAAGGGCAGACGTGAAGGCGGGGAAGACGGGGGAGTATCCCCGGCACCTGCAAAACGTTCATGCCGACTCGGCGGGGATGGAGCGGGAGCAGGGTTATCTGTATCCCCACAGCTATCCCGGACACTGGGTCAAGCAGCAATATCTGCCCGATATTCTGCTGGGCGCGCAATACTATGTGTTTGGAGACAACAAAAACGAACAGGCCGCCAGGCAGTACTGGGAGAAGATCAAGGGAGAGGGGAGAGAGGAACGGTAAAAAGGCCATGACATAGGAGCGGAGAAATCAAGAGCACATAAAGGGAAAGAGAGAAGGAGGAGTTTTATTATGAAACAGAACCGAAGCGTAGCCATGTGTATTGTCCTGAGTCTTGTGACCTGCGGCATTTATGCCCTGTACTGGATGTACTGTATCCATCAGGATGTGCAGGAGGTGAGCGGCAATCCCATGCAGACCGAAGGGGGAATGGTTATCGTTCTTACCTTTGTGACTTGCGGGATCTACGGTATTTATTGGTGCTATAAGATGGGGCAGCTTCTGGATGAGGCCCGGGGGACTCCTGGGGGGAGCCAGTCTATCGCCTATTTGCTTCTGAGTCTGTTTGGACTGAATATTATTGCCTTTGCCCTGATGCAGAGCGAGTTGAACCGGTTTTCGCCCAATGGCGGACTCTAAGACCCGGCTTGCGCGTCTGCTGGGGGGACTTTGTCTTTTTGTGATACTGGGGCTGGGCTATGCGGGGGTGGTCCATGTGTTGGGACGGGGCTTGTCCTGCCCCTTTTACATGGCCACAGGTCTCCTGTGCCCCGGCTGCGGCGTATCACGAATGTGCCTGTTCCTTCTGCGGGGAGACTGGGCGGGAGCATGGCGGGCCAACCCCGGACTTTTCCTCCTTTCACCTCTTCTGGCTGCTCTGTTTGGCCTTCATGCGGTTCGGTATGTGAGGGAGGGGGAGAGAAAAACTCCTGCTTGGGAGAGCCGTCTTTGGGTGGTGCTTGCCGTTCTGCTGCTACTGTACGGAGCGCTGCGGAATCTGCACGGTATGGCGCTGCTGGATCCACGGTGAAAAGAGAAAAATGGGGGCATCCGGTTTTCGGATGCCCCCTGTGTTTTCAGGCGGAAAATATGGTTTCTCCCCCTGTTTTTTGGCACCCTGCCGGAGCATAGTTCCATCTGTCCATTACGCCGTCTGTGATGAAATACCGGTTGGGCTCCGGCCCCTCTGCGGGCGGCAGCACATCGATCATAAGCAGTTTCAGCTTCATCCGTTCGGGCAGGATAGACTTGATGTATACGGATACCCGGTCGCCTTCCCGGACCCCGGCTTTACACTCGGCAAGCCCGGACAGGTTGGCGGTAAGCTCCACAAAAGCCCCATAATCCTTCAATCCTCGAACATGACCGGGGACGGTCATACCGGGGCGGAAGAGGGCGGCGTTTTCCTCCCAGGTCCCCAACAATTCCCTGTGGGTCAGAAGGACCCTCCGCCGCTCCCGGTCCAGCGAAAGAACGGCGGCGAAAATTTCCTGTCCTACCCGCAGCCTGTCCTTGGGATGGGCGATCCGGGAGACGGAAAGCCGGTCTACTCCAATCATGGAAGGGACTCCGCAGCCCACGTCCACAAAGGCGCCGAAGGGCTCCAGATGGGTCACTGTGGCGGGAACGACCTGTCCGGGGCTCCAGCGTTCCAACAGATGAGCCAGAGCCTTTTCCTGGGCCTTTCGCCTGGAGAGCAGAAGAGAGGGACCGTGAGGCGTATCCGCGATAGACTCTACCACAAAGGCGACAGGCTTTCCTACTCTGGCCAGGATGGCGATATCCCTGGTGACGCCCTCAGCGATCCCAAGGGCAGTCTCCTTCCGGGGGATCCGCCCGGTAAATGGACCTACCTGGACCAGCAGATCATGGTTTTCATCACAGAGAAGGGCCGTGCCCTCCAGCACCCGCTCCGCCGCCATAGCCTGAGTCAGAGCCTCCAGGTTCCCGCAGGCCGTTATGTTTTCCGGGGTATGGAGAGAACGGCCCTCGGGAAGAAAGCAGTTTGTCAATTTTACCAAATCCTTTCTGTCTGAGCCCTGCATTTTCGGGATGGGATATGATATGCAGGGGGACAACTTGAATTGACAGAAAGAAGGCGGGACTTTATAATAGAAAAAACGGACAAGGGCAGGGGGGCGGACAGACGTGGATATCCATGTGGGCGATATTCTGGAGTTGAAAAAGACCCACCCCTGCGGCAGTCGCCAATGGCAGGTGCTTCGGGTGGGGATGGATTTCAAGCTACGCTGCCGCGGCTGTGGACACGAGCTTATGACGTCCCGGGCCAAGGCGGAAAAGAGCGTTAAAAAGGTGATCCGCGAGGAGGCGGAACAGTGAAAGAATTATGGAGCAAGCGTTGCCGGGAGTTGGTTCCCTATACCCCCGGCGAACAGCCGCGGGAACAGAAGCTGATCAAGCTCAACACCAACGAGAATCCATATCCGCCCTCTCGCCTGGTGATCCAGGCTATCCGGGAGGCTACCGCCGACCTGCGGCTCTATCCCGATCCCTCCTGCCTCGCCTTGCGGGAGGCGCTGGCACAGGACCAGGGAGTGCGCCCGGAGCAGATTTTTGTGGGAAACGGCTCTGACGAGGTTTTGAGTCTGGCGTTTCAGGCATTTTTTGATTCGGATAGACCCATCCGTTTTGCGGATGTTACATACTCTTTTTATCCGGTATTTGCTTCTTTTTATGGTCTGCCCTATGAGGAGATCCCTTTGGATAAAAACTTTTCCATACCCCTGAAGCCTTTTTTGGAGCCCTGCGGCGGGGTGGTTATCGCCAACCCCAACGCCCCCACGGGACGGGAAATGGACTTTTGCGACCTTCGTTCCATCGTTGAAGCCGACCCCAACCGTGTGGTCATTGTGGACGAAGCGTATGTAGACTTCGGAGCCCGTTCGGCCATTGAGCTTATTGAGCGCTGCCCCAATCTTCTGGTGGTCCGCACCTTCTCCAAAAGCTATTCTCTGGCGGGACTTCGGGTGGGCTACGCCATAAGCAGCGAAAACCTGATCGCCGCGCTGAACACAGTGAAGGATTCCTTTAACTCCTATCCTGTGGACCGTCTGGCCCAAGCCGGAGCCATCGGAGCCATCCGGGATAAGGGCTATTTTCAAGCTACCGTTACCAAGCTGGGGGCGACCCGTACCTGTACGGCCAATGCCCTTCGGAACATGGGCTTTACCGTGTGTGATTCCATGGCGAATTTCCTCTTTGCCAGCCATGAGCGGGTGGGGGGAAAGCTTCTGCTGGAGGCGCTGAGGGACCGGGGAATTCTGGTCCGTTGGTGGGATAAGCCCCGCATACGGGATTACCTGCGCATCACCATCGGGACGGACGAGGATATGAAACGTCTATGCCGGGCGCTGGAGGAGATCCTCAGAGAAAACAGCTGACACAGGAGGAAGAGCCGCCCCACAGGGCGGCTCTTTTTGAACGGAAGGGGGAGAAAACAATTTGTAAAATCTTTCATTTCCCCCTATGCAAGAGGAAAATTTTATATTAAAATAAGAAACAGAAAATCTCAAAATCAGCAAAGCGGAGGGATAGGTATATGGCAAGCCCGGCATATCATAGAGTGCTTCTGAAAATCAGTGGAGAGGCCCTGGCGGGCAACGCGGGCCGGGGATTGGATTTTGACGTGATCTCCCAGGTGGCTCGGGTCATCAAAAAATGCATCGGCGTCGGCGTTCAGGTAGGCGTTGTGGTGGGCGGCGGTAATTTTTGGCGGGGGGTCAAGGACGGGGGAGACCGGATGGAACGGACCCGGGCCGACCACATGGGAATGCTTGCTACCTCTATCAACGCTTTGGCTGTAGCCGACGTATTGGAGCAGCACGGAGTTCCCGTCCGGGTCCAGACAGCCATTGAGATGAAGGCCGTTGCCGAGCCCTACATCCGCTCTCGGGCCATCCGGCACCTGGAGAAGGGAAGGGTGGTCATCTTCGCCTGCGGCACGGGCTGCCCCTTCTTCTCCACCGATACCGCCGCCGTTCTCCGGGCTGCGGAGATCGACGCGGATGTGATATTGCTGGCAAAGAATATCGATGGGGTCTATTCCGCCGATCCCCGAAAGGATCCCCATGCCGTCAAGTATGACGATATCACCTATGCCGAGGTCCTGGCGCAGCATCTGGAGGTCATGGATTCCACCGCTACCTCCCTGTCCATGGATAACCATATTCCCGTGATGCTCTTTGCCCTCAAGGACCCGGAAAATATTTACCGGGTGGTCATGGGGGAGAAAATAGGAACGCTCATCAAGGAGGTAAAGTAAAATGCAGGACATTCTCAAGGAATTTGAAGACAAGATGAATAAGACCATAGATGTGGTGACAAGCGACTTTGCCTCTGTCCGGGCGGGACGGGCCAACGCTTCTGTGTTGGATAAGATCGTGGTGGACTATTACGGCACGCCTACCCCTATCAATCAGGTGGGGACCATTTCCTCTCCCGATCCCAGGAGCCTGATGATCCAGCCTTGGGATAAAAACCTGCTGAAGGCCATTGAGAAGGCCATTCAATCCTCCGAACTGGGAATTAACCCTCAGAATGACGGGCAGGTCCTGCGCCTGGCATTCCCCCAGCTTACCGAGGAGCGGCGGAAGGAGCTGACCAAGCAGGTCCGTAAGTATGCCGAAAACGGCAAGGTGGCCGTTCGGAATATTCGCCGGGACGCTATGGATAAGCTAAAGGCGGCCGAAAAGAAAAACGAGCTTACTGAGGATGACCGGAAGCAGGGAGAGAAGGAGCTTCAGGATCTGACGGACAAGATCTGCAAGAAGATCGACGAGTTGTGTGAGAAGAAGGAAAAGGAACTGATGGCGGTTTAACTGCCGGGATCAAGAGCATATGTCAATAAGGATTTCCCGCCGGGACCCGGCGGGAAATCCCTTGCTATGGTGGAAAGGGAGGAATGTGCGGTGCCCCTGTTTGGGAAAAAAGAGGAACCCAAGGTGGACTATAGCCGCCTTCCCCAGCATATTGCCATCATTATGGACGGCAATGGGCGCTGGGCAAAGAGCCGGGGGCTGCCCCGCACTGCGGGTCATGCCGCCGGGGCGGAAACCTTCCGTACCATTGCTACCTACTGCCGGGAGATCGGGATCAAGTATTTGACGGTCTACGCCTTTTCCACCGAGAACTGGAAGCGGCCCATGGAAGAGGTTTCCGCTATTATGGGACTGCTGAAGAAGTATCTTTTGGAAGCCATCACAGACATGGAAAAAGAAAAGGTCCGCTTTTACTTTTTTGGGGATTTGAGTCCCTTGCCCCAGGAGCTGCGGCAGCTTTGTCAGGAAACGCAGACCCGTTCGGCGGGGTATACCGGCTGTCGGGTAAATATCTGTCTGAACTACGGCGGCCGGGATGAGATACTTCGGGCGGCCAGGACCTTTGCCGGGCAATGCGCGGCAGGGGAAAAGAAGGCGGAGGAGCTGACGGAGGCGGATTTTTCCGGCTACCTCTGGTCGGCGGGGATCCCCGACCCGGATCTGGTGATCCGGCCCAGTGGGGAGGAGCGGATCTCCAATTTCCTTTTGTGGCAGTCAGCTTACGCTGAGTTCTATTTTACCGATGTAAACTGGCCTGATTTTAGCAAAGAGGAGCTTCGGAGGGCGCTGGCGGCCTATCAGAGCCGATCCCGGCGGTTTGGAGGGGTATAATATGTTGAAACGAGTTATAGTGGCGGTGATATGCTTGCCGCTGGTCTTTTTCATCTTTTTCTGCCTGCCGCCCATTTTTGTGGCGGTGATGGTCTCTGTCCTGTCTATGGTAGCCCTTCATGAGGTGCTGTGGTCTACCGGATTTGTAAAAAATCCCTGGGTTTCCGGCTTGTCCATCCTTCTCTCCGGGGTGATCCCTTTCTGGGTGTATCTGGAGGAAGGGATCGACGCCGCTCTGGTAGGTATCTTCACCTATTTTGTCATTATGTTTTGTATTGCCATTTCCAGCCACTACACTGTGACGCTGGAAAAGATGGGCGGATCTTTTTTCTTTGCCATGCTTATTCCATATTTTTTGTCCTCCTTTGTTCGGCTCAACGCCATGGAACTGGGACAGTATCTGATCGTGATCCCTATGGTAGCCGCCTATTGCAGCGACGCCTTCGCTCTTTTTGCGGGCATGGCCTTCGGCAAACATAAGCTGGCCCCTGAGTTGTCTCCCAAAAAGACGGTGGAGGGAGCCGTGGGCGGATTTGCGGCGGGAGTTGTAGGCTGCCTGCTCTATGGAGCGTTGATGGACTTTGGGTTTCATTTGCAGGTAAATTATTTCCGCTTTGCCCTCTATGGGGCCGTGGGGAGCATGGTGTCGCAGTTGGGCGACCTGTCCTTCTCCTATATCAAGCGTCAGTATGGACTGAAGGATTTTGGAAATGTTTTTCCCGGGCATGGGGGGGTGCTGGACCGCTTTGACAGTGTGATCTTCAGCGCGCCTCTCATTGAGATCCTGGTACGGGTACTGCCGGCGTTGGAGGGCTAAACCATGAAAAAGGTCTCTCTTTTGGGTTCTACCGGCTCTATTGGCCGCCAAACCCTGGAGGTCGTTGAGGCTCTGGGATACGAAGCGGTGGTCCTCACTGCCAACCGCAATGTGGAGCTTTTGGAGGCCCAATGCCGGAAATTTCGTCCCCGCCTGGCGGTATGTATGGACGCAGATGCGGCCAGGACCTTGAAGCTCAGGCTGGCCGATACCGGCGTTAAGGTCCTTTCCGGGATGGAGGGGCTTATTGAGGCCGCTGTCTGGGACGGCGCCGATACCGTTCTTACCGCCGTTATGGGAATGGTGGGGCTGCGCCCAACCCTGGCGGCGCTGAAAAAGGGACGGCGGGTAGCCTTGGCCAATAAGGAGACCCTGGTTTGTGCCGGAGAGCTGGTAATGGAGGCTGCGGACAAATATGGAGGGGAGCTTCTTCCGGTGGATTCGGAGCATTCCGCCATTTTTCAGTCTCTTCAGGGCTGTAAAAGCAGGGGAGAAGTGAAACGGCTTATCCTTACCGCCTCCGGCGGACCTTTTTTTGGAAAAAAGCGGGAAGAGCTGGAGACGGTTACGGTAAAGGACGCTCTTAAACATCCCAACTGGTCTATGGGGGCCAAGATCACGGTGGATTCCGCAACCATGATGAACAAGGGGCTGGAGATCATTGAGGCTATGCGTCTATACCGTATGCCTCTGGATAAAATTTCGGTGGTCATTCACCGGGAGAGTATCATTCACTCTCTGGTGGAATACTGTGATAACGCCATTCTTGCTCAGCTGGGGACGGCGGATATGCGCCTACCGATCCAGTACGCCCTTACCTGGCCGGAGAGAGTTCCCGGTCCGGCGACGCTGCTGGATCTGTTTTCTTGCCCCAGTCTTACCTTTGCTCCTCCTGACGAGGAAAATTTCCCCTGTCTGGCCCTGGCAAAGCGGGCAGCCGGGGAGGGAGGGACCGCCACAGCCATTCTCAACGGCGCCAATGAAGCGGCGGTTGCGGAATTTTTGGAGGGACGCATCGGCTTTATGGACATTCCCCGTATGGTGGAAAAGGCCATGGAAAAGGTCCCCGTGCTCCAAAAGCCGGCCCTGGAGGATATTCTGGCCGCCGATGAGGCGGCCCGCCGGGTAGCCATAGGAGAGTAAGCGCTTTCATTTATCTGGTCGGATGCCGTTCAAATTTTTTGCTGGAGGTGCTACCTTGCCGCTTTATATCCTGATCGCGATCCTCATGTTTGGGGTCCTCATTGCCCTTCACGAATTTGGCCACTTTGCCGCCGCCAAGCTGTGCGGAGTAAAGGTGAACGAATTTGCCATCGGAATGGGACCGCTTCTCCTTCATCGTCAGGGCAAGGAGACGGAATATTCCCTGCGCCTGTTTCCCATTGGCGGTTTCTGCGCCATGGAGGGGGAGGAGGAGGGATGCTCCGCCGATCCAAGGGCCTTTCCCAACCGTCCCTGGTGGCAAAGGTTGATTATTTTGCTGGCAGGAGTTTTTATGAACTTTTTGACCGGTTTTGTGATTATCCTGATTCTTCTGGCTCCGGCCCAGGGATTTCTGACCCCTGAGATCTCCGGATTTTCAGAGGAGGTCCCCGTTCTGGCGCAAAACTATTTGAAGGAGGGGGACAGGATCATCCGGGTGGACGGACACGCCGTATATCTCCAGCCTGACATATCTTTTTTTCTGGGGCGCACGGGCGCTTCCCATGTGGCCCTGGAGGTGGAAAGAAACGGGCAAAGGGTGCTCCTTCCCGCAGTCCCGCTTACGGCCGTACCCCAGTCCGACGGGGTGGAGCGGCTTATGCTGGGGATCTATATGCGGGAGTATGAACCGGCTACCGTGTTCAGTAGGGTAAAGTACGGGGTCCTGGAGTGCGCCGACAATGTACGGATGGTTTGGTATAGTCTCAGCGAACTGGTCCGGGGAGCGGTGGGCATTCGGGATATGTCCGGGCCTGTGGGGATCATTGATATGGTGGGTCAGGTAGGCGAGGCAGGGGCTCAGGCCGCAGAGGCGGCAGGGGGTTCCGCTATCCTGGGCGCGCTGGAAAATATTCTCGGCTTTGGGGCTTTTATTTCCATCAACCTGGCGGTGATGAATCTGCTTCCCATCCCGGCTTTGGATGGCGGCCAGATCCTTTTTATGGGAGTAAATGGGATCTATACCGCCGTTACAAAGAAGAAAATGGATCCTAAATATCTGGGCTGGGTCTCAGCCGTCGGCTTTGCCTGTCTGATGGTTCTTATGCTGGCGGTAACGGTCAGCGATATTCTCAAACAGTTTGGGGTGTAACGCAATGACAAGACAGATCCATGTAGGGCCGGTTCCTATAGGCGGCGGAGCGCCCATCAGCATCCAATCTATGTGTAATACCCCCACCCAGGATGTGGAGGCTACTGCGGCGCAGATCAAACGCCTAGAGACCGCGGGCTGCCAGATCATCCGGGTGGCGGTTCCCGATATGGCGGCGGCGGAAGCGGTGGGTGAGATCAAAAAACGGATCGGTATCCCCCTGGTGGTGGATATTCATTTTGATTACCGCCTTGCCCTGGCCTGCGTTGAGGGGGGCTGTGATGCTGTTCGGATCAATCCAGGCAACATCGGCGCGCCGGACCGGGTGGCCGCTGTCGCGGATGCCTGTAAAGGGAAAGGTGTTCCTATCAGGATCGGGGTGAACGGCGGCTCACTGGAAAAGCCGCTGCTGGCGAAATACGGCGGCGTTACCCCGGAGGCGCTGGTGGAAAGCGCCTTTGGACACATCAGGCTTTTGGAGGACTGTGGGTTTTGTGATATCTGTGTTTCACTGAAATCCTCCTCTGTTCCCGTTACCATGAAAGCCTATCAGCGTATGGCGATGGAAAGTGATTATCCTTTACATATTGGGGTGACGGAGACGGGAACGCCCCGGATGGGGATCTTAAAATCCGCCGTGGGGATCGGAGGGCTTCTGGCCCTTGGGATTGGGGATACGGTCCGGGTTTCCCTCTCCGCCGATCCGGTGGAGGAGGTCTATGCTGCCCGGAATATCCTGAAGGCTGCCGGTAGGCGCAGGGAGGGCCCGGAGCTGATTTCCTGCCCTACCTGCGGACGAACCAGGATAGACCTTATTTCCCTGGCTGGGGAAGTAGAAAGACGACTGGAGGCGGTGAACAAGCCCATTACTGTAGCGGTGATGGGTTGTGTGGTCAACGGCCCCGGCGAGGCCGCCGCCGCCGATGTGGGGATTGCCGGCGGCGTAGGGGAGGGACTTCTCTTTCGAAAGGGAGAGATCGTTAAAAAGGTTCCCCAGGACCGGTTGGTGGACGAGCTTTTTGCGCTGATCGAGGAACTGTAAGCGCGGAGAGACCGGGGGAGAGAAAAGTCCCGGTGGGCACCCTATGAAACGGAATGACACAAAGGAGAATCAAAAGTAAATGGCGAAGCAAGTACCCTTTATGAAACTTTTTTCCGCGTTGAAGCTGGAGCCCACGCTGCTGCGTCAGGTGGTAAGCTGGGTGGTAGCCGGTGCGGTGATCGATAAGAAAACACGGGTTATCAAGGCCCAGATCCTCTGTCCCTCCCTTCCCACAGAGCAGGCACGACAGGCGGTTGAGGCGGCTCTGGCGAATGTCTACCAGGTGGAGCGGGTGGAACTCAGCCTGACGGCTGCCGCCGTTTCCGATGGGGAGGAGGAGATCCCATTGCCGGAACCACCCCCGGAGCGAGGTGAGCCGGGAGCCTCCATTCCGGAGGCCTGCGACGCCGCACAGGACGTTTTCCGCCGCACCGAGGCCCTTCGTCGGGAGGCTATGAAGCATATCCAGACGGTCCAGCCCAGGGAAAAGTCGGGAGGAAAGAAGGGGAACCTGATCTACGGCCGCCGGGAGCTGAGAGGAGAGCCGGTCCCCATGTCGGAGCTGAATTTGGACATGGGTACGGTGCTGATCGAGGGGGATGTATTTGATATCAAGCACCGGAAGATGAAAAACCGGGAGGCTTGGTCCATCAATTTTGACGTTACCGACTATACCGGCTCTATCCGGGTAAGCAAATTCTGTCAGGGGGAGGAGGCCAAGCCCTTTGTCTCCCACATTGATATGGGCCAACATCTTCTCATTCAGGGAAGGCTCAATATAGACCGCTATACCAACGATATGGTGCTGGAGCCTTACGCCATTATGCTGGGGGAGAAGACCAGGCGAAAGGATACCGCCTTGGAAAAGCGGGTGGAGCTTCACCTTCATACCACCATGTCCGCTATGGATGCGCTTACCCCGACCAAAGAGGCGGTAAAGCGGGCGGAGAGCTGGGGGCACCGGGCCGTGGCCATCACCGATCACGGAGTTGCCCAGTCCTTCCCCGATGCGTGGCATTCTGCCAAAAATATCAAGATCCTCTACGGTGTGGAGGCCTATTTTATCAATGACATGGATGACCGGGTGGTGGTCCATGGAGACGACGATGGAGACTTTCATGGGGAGATCGTCTGTTTTGACATTGAGACCACGGGCCTGAACAAAAATAAGGATCTTATCATTGAGATCGGGGCCGCTGTTTTGCGGGACGGTCAGGTTTGCGAGACCTTCAACACCTTTGCCAGTCCCGGAAGACCCCTACCCCGAGAGATCGTGGAGCTTACCGGGATCACCGATAAAATGCTGGAAGGCGCTCCCAGCCAGGAAGAGGCGGTAAACGCGTTTCTGGACTTTGTTGCGGGCCGTCCTCTGGCCGCCCACAATGCGGAATTTGATATGGGCTTTATTGCTCAGGCTTGTCGCCGGATGGGGCGGGAGTTTTCCAACACTGCCATTGATTCTCTCATTCTGGCCCAAAATCTGCTTCCTGACCTGGGAAAATATAAGCTGGACATGGTGGCGAACCGTCTGAACCTGCCCGCCTTTAACCACCACCGGGCCAGCGACGATGCCGCCACGGTAGCCTATATGCTCATTCCCTTCTTCAAAACGCTGGAAGGG
>CANRZY010000010.1 GCA_947644625.1 uncultured Pseudoflavonifractor sp. | reverse complement strand
GAGACCATCGGCGTGGGCAAGGTGGCCATTGAAAAGATGGCCCAGCGCATCGTGGAGACCCAGAGCCTGGCCTGCGACTCCATTACCGGCGCTTCCGTTACCAGCGCCGCCGTCAAGCGGGGCGCTATCCAGGCTCTGAAGGACGCCGGCATTGACACCACCGAGCTGACCAAGGCTCCCGCCAAGGCTGAAGCTAAGGACGCCGTGTACGACGCGGATGTGGTCGTAGTCGGCGGCGGCGGAGCGGGCCTTGCCGCCGCTGTTTCCGCCGCTCAGACCGGAGCCAAGGTTATCGTGGTGGAAAAGCTGGACATTCTGGGCGGCTCCACCAATGTGTCCGAGGGCGCTCTTAACGCCGTGGACCCCAAGCGCCAGAAGGCCCAGGGGATCGAAGACTCTGTGGAGACCTTCATCGATACTACTTACACCGGCGGACATTCCACCGGCAACATGGATCTGATCAAGTATCTGTGCGAAAATTCCATGGCTGCTGTGGAATGGTTGGAGGACGTGGGCGTGAAGTTCAGCGACACCATTGACTCCGCCACCGGCTCTCTCGGAACCCGCAGCCATTATCCCGCCGCCATGAAGTCCGGCAACTGCTATATCCAGGTTTTTGAGAAGGTCCTGGGCGACATGGACAACGTGACCATTCTCACCGGTACCACCGCCGAGGAGCTGCTGACCAAAAATAGCGCCGTCACCGGCGTGAAGGCCACCGGCAAGCAGGGCGAGAGCGTGACCGTCAACGCCAAGAAGGGCGTCGTTATCGCCACCGGCGGCTTCGGCTCCAACAAGGAGCTTCTGGGTGAGTCCAACACCGGTGTGTGGAAGCATGTGGACGTGACCAAGCTGGGCTGCACCAACATGGCCCTCTCCGCTCAGGGCGACGGCATTAAGATGGCCCAGGCCGTGGGAGCCAACGTGATCGGCATGTCCGACATTCAGCTCCATCCCTGCGGCACTCCCGCCACGGGCCTTATGGAGAACATCCGTACCTCCAGCCACAGCCGCATTTTCGTCAACATCAACGGCGACCGCTTCGTCAATGAAAACGCCGGCCGTGACACTCTGGCCCAGGCCATCCTGGATCAGGAGCAGCAGACCTACTGGATCGTGGTGAACAGCGTCCGTTTCCCCAGCCGTGACTGGGTGGACGCTTACGGCGGGACCATCGCCGGTATGGTGAGCCAGGGCGTTGTGGTGGAGGCTGACACCATTGCCGAGCTTGCCCAGAAGACCGGTATGGACGCCGGCAAGCTCCAGGCCTCCATTGACACCTACAATTCCGTTGTTCGCGGAGAGAAGGAGGACGAGTTGGGCTTTAAGGCCAGGACAACGGATCAGGAGATCACCACCGGTCCCTGGTATGCCTGTAAGAAGGTGCCCACCGTCCACCACACTATGGGCGGTCTGGAGATCAACACCGACACCCAGGTACTGAACAAGGACGGCAAGGTTATCAAGGGCCTTTACGCTGCGGGCGAGGTCACCGGCGGTATCCACGGGGAAAACCGTCTGGGAGGTAACGCCATCGCCGACTGCATGACCTTTGGCCGTGCTGCCGGCGCCAACGCTGCCGCTGGCAAGTAAGAAAAGCGTTTATAGAAAGCAAGACTGGGAGCCCGGCGGAGAGTTTCTCCGCCGGGTTTTTTTACCATTGCCAAAAGAGTTCAATTTTCATTAGAAACAATTTACAAATAAAGCTATACCATGTATAATAAAGTTGTCCATAATAACGGGGCTCGAAAAATAAAAGTATAAGGAGAGAATACCATGAAGAAAAGGATCACCGCTCTAGCCCTGGCCTTTGTCATGGTTCTGGGGACGGCCGCTGTGGCCGCCGGAACGGAGAAGCAGATCTCCGTCACCCCCATGGACATGAGCATCAACGGCCAGACCGTCACTCCCACAAAGTCGGATGGGACCCCCGCCGAGGTGTTCGCCTATGACGGCGCCACCTATGTGCCTCTTCGCTATCTCAGCGAATTGCTGGGCATCCAGGTAAACTGGGATAAGGAGAGCGTCGGTGTGGCCGAGCTCACCAGCGACAAGATCACCCTTCCCGCCACTCCCGCTGCCGGCTTTAAGGCCGGTACTTATACCGGCGAGGGTCAGGGTTTTGGAGGCACCATCAAGGTAGCCGTCACCCTGTCCGACACCCGGATCGAGAAGGTGGAGGTCACTGAGAACAGCGAGACTCCGGGTATCGGAACTCCCGCCATTGAGAAGCTCCCCGCCAAGATCGTAGAGGCTCAGTCCACCAAGGTGGACACCATCACCGCCGCTACCTTTGCCAGCAAGGGTATCCTGGAGGCTGTGGAGAACGCTCTGAAGTCCGCCGGTGTGGATCCCGCCGCCCTGAAGCCCAATACCGGCGTCGGTGAGGCGAAGACTGAAGAACTTACTACCGACGTTTTGGTTATCGGCGGCGGAGGAGCCGGTATGTCCGCCGCTTTGGAGGCGAACAATGCGGGGGCCAAGGTCCTGCTTGTTGAGTGGATGTCCTTCTTGGGCGGCGATACAGGCCGCGCGGGCGGCGGCATTGAGGCGGCGGGAACCCGGTTTCAGGAGGCCAACGGGATCCACGATAAGCCTGAGGACTTCGAGGCGTTTATCCGCTCCAGGGGTATTACCTACCGTAACCCCAATTTGCTCACTGTCATGACCCAGCAGTCTGTAGCGGCTGTGGATTTCCTGGCCGATCTGGGCGCTGACATGAGCGCTCAGGTAGCCGGACACGGCAGCCCCGTAAACCGGGCCCACCGTCCCTCCACGGGCAGCGCGGGCCAGAACATTGTGCAGCCCATGATCGCCGAACTGGAAAAGCGGAACATTCCCGTTATGCTCAGCACCCGCGGTACACAGCTACTTACGGAGAACGGCGCCGTCACCGGGGCTATGGCCGTCAATGTGGAAAACGGAACCCAGTATGTGATCCACGCCAAGAGCGTGGTTATTGCCACCGGCAACTTTGCATCCAACAACGACATGGTGGCTCAGTACGATCCCCGCCTCAAGGGCTTTGGGACCAATTCCTCCCCCGGAAGCCAGGGCGACGGCATCGTCATGGGCATCGCTGTGGGCGCTGACCTGGAGAATATGGAGGTCATGCGGGTGCGCCCCAATCTGCCGGGCGGCGTATCTAACGCCATTGCCGTTTCTCAAGACGGTGTGCGGTTTATGAACGAGACCAATACCTCCGATACCATCTTTGTCCCCGGCGAGGATGCCCATGTGACCGTCAATGAGAACCGGGCGGAGAAGTACTACTGGTACGTTATGGACGACGCCGCCATGACTGCCGGGAAAGAGAAGATGTCCATGTACCTTGTGGAGGGGGACTATTTCTCTGCGGCCACTGTGGAGGAACTGGCTAAAGCTATCAACGTGCCCGCCGCCGCTCTCTCCGCCACCGTGGAGGAGTGGAACGGCTATGTGTCCAAGGGTAGCGATGCCTCCTTCGGCCGCACCGGCTCCATGACCGCCCCCATTCAGAACGGCCCCTTCTGGGCGGTCCGAGTGACCCCCAACGTCCATACCACTGCGGGCGGCCTTCGGATCAATGAAAACGCCCAGGTCCTGAACAAGAGCGAAATTCCCATCACCGGCCTCTATGCCGCCGGTGAGGTGACTGGCGGCGTCCACGACGGCGTATCCGCTGTATGCTGCGCCATTACCTATGGTAGGATCGCCGGGACCAGCGCCGGGACCGCTGCCAAGTAGGATGGCCCGGAGAGAGTGTCAAAAGGGAAAGCGGTACAAATTTTCAGAGCAAAAAGAGCCCGGCGGGAAACCCGCCGGGCTCTTTTTGCCATTTTGGGATCGGGGAAAAGAAGGAGGGAAGAAATGGGGAGGAAAAAAGAGAAAAAACTTTTTGTGAAAGAATTTACAAACGAGGAAAAAGGCTGTATAATTACGCTTGCTTTTGGGACAACCAAAAAGTATATGTGTAAGGAGAGAATACCATGAAGAAAAGGATCACTGCTCTAGCCCTGGCCTTTGTCATGGTCCTGGGAACGGCCGCTGTGGCCGCCGGAACGGAGAAGCAGATCTCCGTCACCCCCATGGACATGAGCATCAACGGCCAGACCGTCACTCCCACAAAGTCGGATGGGACCCCCGCCGAGGTGTTCGCCTATGACGGCGCCACCTATGTGCCTCTTCGCTATCTCAGCGAATTGCTGGGCATCCAGGTAAACTGGGATAAGGAGAGCGTCGGTGTGGCCGAGCTCACCAGCGACAAGATCACCCTTCCCGCCACTCCCGCTGCCGGCTTTAAGGCCGGTACTTATACCGGCGAGGGTCAGGGTTTTGGAGGCACCATCAAGGTAGCCGTCACCCTGTCCGACACCCGGATCGAGAAGGTGGAGGTCACTGAGAACAGCGAGACTCCGGGTATCGGAACTCCCGCCATTGAGAAGCTCCCCGCCAAGATCGTAGAGGCTCAGTCCACCAAGGTGGACACCATCACCGCCGCTACCTTTGCCAGCAAGGGTATCTTGGAGGCTGTGGAGAATGCTCTGAAGTCCGCCGGTGTGGATCCCGAGACTCTGGTTCCCGGCGGCTCTAACACCAATACCAACGCTCCTGAAACCAAGGACGCCGATGTGGTGGTCGTGGGCGCCGGCGGAGCCGGCATGACCGCCGCCATTACTGCCGCCAAGGCTGGTAAGAAGGTTATCCTGCTGGAGAAGCTGAGCATGGTGGGCGGCAACACCACCAAGTCCACCGGTGGTATGAACGCCGCTGATACTGAGTGGCAGGATAGCAACAGCTTCGGCGAGGATGCCGGTGTGCAGAAGATGCTTAAGGATGCTGAGGCTTATCCCCAGCTGGCTGATCTGGTAAAGACTGTCCAGAAGGAGTATGACGACTGGAAGAGCGCCGGATCCAAGGGGTATTTTGACTCCGCCAACCTCTTCATGCTGGACACCATGGTAGGCGGCAAGTGCGTCAACGACCTGAAGCTGGTGGAGACTCTGGCTAAGAACTCTGCCGACGGTATCAAGTGGATCGACTCCATTAACGGGACTCTCCATGATGTGGCCTCTCTGGGCGGCGCTTCTGTCAAGCGCTGCCATCGTCCCGTGAATGCCGAGGGCAAGTCCGTGGCTGTAGGTTCCTATCTGGTGCCCGTGCTGGAGCAGGCCTGCAAGGACGCCGGAGTGGAGATCGTTTTTGACACCCCCGTGGATGAGATCATCATGGACGGCGACAAGGCGGTGGGCGTGAAGGCGTCCGCCACCGGTCTCACCGTCAACGCCAAGAGCGTGGTTCTGGCCACCGGCGGCTTCGGCGGCAATCTGGACATGGTCGCCGAGATGAAGCCCTCCCTGAAGGGCTTTGTCACCACCAACGCCCCCGGCTGTACCGGTGACGGTATCAAGATGGCCCAGGCTGTGGGCGCCGCTGTCCGTGACATGGATCAGATCCAGATTCACCCCACCGTGGAGCAGAAGACTTCCGCTCTGATCACCGAAGGCCTCCGTGGCGACGGCGCCATCCTCCTTAACCAGGAGGGGAAGCGTTTCACCGACGAGGTGGGCACCCGTGACGCCGTTTCTGCCGCTGAGCTGGCTCAGACCGGCGGCGCTGCTTGGCTGGTAGTGGATCAGAAGATGGTGGACGCTTCTGCCGTCATTCAGGGCTACATCAAGAAAGGCTACATGGTCCAGGGAGACACCTATGAGGAGCTGGGGAAGGCCATTGGCGCTTCCGAGGCTGAGGTTGCCAAAACCATGAATGCCTGGAACAAGTGCGTGGCTGACAAGAAGGACGCCGAGTTTGGCCGTACCAGTTTTGCCAATCCTCTGGATCAGGCCCCCTATTACGCCGTGAAGATCGCTCCGGGTATCCATCACACCATGGGTGGTGTGGTGATCAACACCGAGGCTGAGGTCCTGAACGCCGACGGCGCCGCCATTGGCAACCTGTACGCTGCCGGCGAGATCACCGGAGGCGTCCACGGCGCCAACCGTCTGGGTGGCAACGCCGTGGCCGACATCGTTGTCTTTGGCCGGATCGCCGGAGCCAACGCTGCCGACAACGCGAAATAAGCGAAGCTCTCTTTTCTGAAACAGCGACAAAAAAGACCCGGTATCCGAAGGGATACCGGGTCTTTTTTGTCGCTGTTGGAGGATGGGGGATAAATGAAAATTTACCATCTTGCCTGGGATGGCTTCCTCATTCCCGGATCTGCCCGGAGCCGTAGACCACGTATTTGGTGGAGGTAAGTTCCTCCAGACCCATGGGGCCCCTGGCGTGGAGCTTTTGGGTGGAAATGCCGATCTCGGCCCCAAGACCAAACTCAAAGCCGTCGGTAAAGCGGGTGGAGGCGTTCACATATACCGCCGCGGCGTCCACTGCGTCGCAAAACTGCCGCTGGGCGGTGTAGCTTTCTGTAATAATGGCCTCTGAGTGGCCGGTGCCGTGGGCGGCGATAAAGTCCATGGCCTCCTCCAGGCCGGATACCACCTTGACCGCCAGTTGATAGTCTCCGTACTCTGTATCCCAATCTTCGCCTGTAGCGGGGACGACAAGGTCTCCCAGAAGGTCCCGGCATTCCGGGTCTCCGTGGAGCTTGACGCTCTTTTTTTGTAAAAGCTCCCAGGCCATGGGGAGAAAATCTTTGGCCACCGCCCGGTCCACCAGCACACATTCGGCGGCGTTGCACACCGAGGGCCGGGAGCATTTGGCGTTATAGAGGATCCGGGCGGCCATGGGAAGATCCGCCTGGGCATGGACGTAGATGTGACAGACCCCTTCCCCGGTGCGGATCACCGGTACATGGGCGTTTTGGGCTACCGAGCGGATAAGGCCTGCCCCGCCCCGGGGAATGAGAACGTCCAGGTATTCCGTAAGGTCCATCATCTGTTGGGCAGTTTCCCGGCTGGTGTCCTCCACCAGGGCCGCGCAATCCCGGGAAAGTCCCACCGATTCCAGGGCGTCCCGAAGGATGGAAATGACCGCCTTGTTGGACTGAAAAGCCTCCTTGCCTCCCCGGAGAATGCAGGCGTTGCCCGCTTTAAGGCACAGGGCGGCGGCGTCCACCGTCACATTGGGACGGGCCTCGTAGATAATGCCAATGACCCCCAAGGGGACCCGGCGCTGCTCCAGCTTCAGACCGTTGGGCCGCAGGGTGGTTTTTACCACCTGGCCGATGGGGTCGGGAAGGGCGGCTACCTGCCGGACCCCCTGGGCAATACCTGCGATCCGCTTTTTATCCAGGGCCAGACGGTCCATGAGGGCGGGGCGCATCCCATTCTGCTTTGCGCGTTCCAGATCGGCGGCATTGGCGGAAAGCCATTCCTCCTGCCGGGTAAGGAGGGCGTCGGCCATGGCGAGAAGGGCTTCGTTTTTCAGGCTCTCCCCGGTGACGGCAAGCTTTCGGGCCGCGTTTCGGGCCGCAAGGCCCTGGGCTTCCAAAATTGTCATAAAAAGCTCTCCCTTCAACGGTTTCCCCGGAATCGGGTCCCTACATCTTTTCCTTCCACAATGTCATAGAGAGCGTTGAGGTCGCCTGAGTTGGCAATGACCATATCGATCCCGTGGCTCATGGCCCGTTTGGCGGCGGTAAGCTTGGTGGCCATACCTCCGGTGCCCCATTGGCTTCCCCCGCCGCCGCCCAGGGCCTCGATCTCCGGGGTGATGGCCTCTACCCGGTGGATCAGTCTGGCGTTGGGATCCTTTCGGGGATCGGCGTCATAGAGGCCGTCGATATCGGTGAGAAGGACCAGCAGGTCCGCTCTGCAAAGGCCCGCTACAATGGCGGAGAGGGTATCGTTATCACCCAGGACCTTTTTTTGTCCGGTTTCGATCTCGCTGGCGGAGACAGAGTCGTTTTCATTGACTACAGGGATACAGCCCATCTCCAAAAGAGCCTCGAAGGTGCCGGAGAGGTGGTCGGCCCGGTCGGGGTGGTCCACGTCCTCGTCGGTAAGCAGGATCTGGGCCACGGTCTGGCCATACTCCCCGAAGAGCTTATCGTAAAGGTGCATAAGCTCGCACTGGCCTACGGCGGCGGTGGCCTGCTTGAAGCGGAGCTCTTGGGGACGCTCCTTCATGCCCAGCTTGCACGCCCCCACCCCGATGGCGCCGGAGGAGACCAGGATCACTTGGTATCCCATATTTTTCAGGTCCGAGAGCACCCGGGCAAGAGCGTCCATTTCCCGCAGGTTGACGCCGCCTCCCGCGCGGAGGAGCGTGGAGGTGCCTACCTTAATAACCAGTCTTTGTCCATTCATTTTTTTCTGTCCCCTTACTGCCGGAAGATGTTCTTTCATCATACCATATTCGGGGAAAGAAACAAGGATAAAATAAAAAAATTCTCCCTTTGCGAAGCATTTTTGGAAAAGTGTACGAAAGAAAGCCTAGAAATGTGAAAGGTTTGACAAGAGAAATAGAAACCGTACAAAAATTTCTAATTTCATCCGAATTTGGTTGAAATTATCGGGGAAATGGGGTACAATACGGTTGCTAACAAAAAATGGCCGCCGTACCGTTATTTCCCGGGAAAGGAGGACTTCCATGCTCAATATCGTTTTGGTAGAGCCGGAGATCCATCCCAACACAGGGAATGTGGCCCGGACCTGCGCCGCTACAGGGATCCGTCTTCATTTGGTGGAGCCTTTGGGCTTCGATATCAGCGACAAGGCTGTGAAGCGGGCGGGGCTGGATTACTGGCATTTGGTGGATCTTCACGTGTGGCATAGCCTGGAGGAGCTTTTTGAGGTGGAAAGGCCGGAGGATATCTGGCTGGCCACCTCCAAAGGCGTCAAAAGCTATGTGGACTCCATAGTGAGCTTTCGGGATGGGTGCTGGCTGTTCTTTGGAAAGGAGACGGCAGGACTTTCCGAGTCCTTTCGGTCGGCTTACAGGGAGCGTTGTATCCGGATCCCCATCCGGGCGGAGGCCCGGTGTTTGAATCTGTCCAATTCCGTGGCCATCCTTGCTTATGAGGCCCTGCGGCAAACCGGATTTCCGGGGCTGAGGGCCGAAGGAGAGATGGCCGAAATAAAGGGAAAGCCATATTAAAAGGAGGTCAAAGGTATGAATTACAACAAGAAGACGGTAAAGGACGTGGACGTGAAGGGCAAGAAGGTCCTGCTGCGCTGTGACTTCAATGTGCCTCTCGCCAAGGACGGAAGCGGCGTTATTACCGATGACAAGCGGATCCGCGCGGCGCTGCCTACCATCCAGTATCTGCTGGAAAACGGGGCCGCCGTCATTGCCTGCTCCCATCTGGGCAAGCCTGTGGCCAGCTTTGATAAGTGGGTCAAGAAGCAGGCCGAGAAGGGCAAGGATCCCGCTACCCTTACCGAGGATAAGTGGAAGAAGTCCCTGGACGCTCTTCGGATGGAGCCCGTTGCGGCCCGTCTTTCCGAGCTGCTGGGTAAGCCGGTAGTCCTGGCCGACGATGTGGTGGGTCCCGACGCTGTTGCCAAGGCTGCGGCCCTGAAGAGCGGCGAGATCATGCTGCTTCAGAATACCCGCTTTGAGAAGGGCGAGACCAAGGGAGACCCTGAGCTTGCCAAGAAGATGGCGGATCTGGCGGGCGCTGACGGCGTGTATGTCTCCGACGCTTTCGGCGCTGTTCACCGCGCCCACGCCTCCACCGCCGTGGTGGCCGATTACCTGCCCGCCGTTTCCGGCTTCCTCATTCAGAAGGAGCTGGAGATCATCGGCGGGGCTCTGGCCGCTCCCAAGCGTCCCCTGGTAGCTATTCTGGGCGGCAGCAAGGTTTCCTCCAAGATCGGCGTGATCAACAATCTGCTGGAAATCGCAGATACCATTATCATCGGCGGTGGTATGGCTTATACCTTCTCCGCCGCCAAGGGCGGCAAGATAGGCGACAGTCTGCTGGAGGAGGACTGGAAGGATTACGCCAACGAGATGGTGGAAAAGGCGGCCAAGAAGGGCGTAAAGCTGCTGCTGCCTGTGGATACCGTTATTGCCGATAAGTTTGCTCCCGACGCCAACTCCGATGTGGTCAAGGCTGGGGAGATCCCCGACAGCTGGCAGGGGCTGGACATCGGCCCCGAGACCGTAAAGCTCTACTGCGACGCTGTGGCGGACGCCGGTACGGTTATCTGGAACGGCCCCATGGGCGTATTTGAGTTTGAAAAGTTTGCCGTGGGCACCAAGGCTGTGGCGGAGGCCCTTTCCAAGACTCAGGCCATCACCATTATCGGCGGCGGCGACAGCGCGGCGGCGGTGCAGCAGCTGGGCTATGCCGACAAAATGACCCACATCAGCACCGGAGGCGGAGCCAGCCTGGAATTTATGGAGGGGAAGGAACTGCCCGGCGTAGCCTGCCTGCTGGACGCGTAAGAAGCGCGGAGAAAGGCAGCTGCCGAGGGGTACCTCCCGCAAAGAGCGATTATACAAATTTACGATATAATAGGAGAAATGAAAGACATGAATCGTCGTTACCGTAAGACCATCATCGCTGGAAACTGGAAGATGAACAAGACCCTTACCGAGACCAAGGCCTTTGCTGAGGAATTTAAGCCTATGCTGGGCCGTCCCAAGTGGTGCGAGGTGGTCCTGTGCGTGCCCGCTGTGAATCTTCAGGCTGCTATCCGCATGTTCAAGGACAGCCGGGTGTCCATCGGCGCTGAGAACTGCCACTACGAGTCCTCCGGGGCCTTTACTGGTGAGATGTCCCCTGAGATGCTGAAGGATATCGGGGTCAAGTATGTGATCATCGGTCACTCTGAGCGCCGCCAGTATTATAACGAGACCGACTTTACCGTCAACAAGAAGGTGAAGGCTGCCCTGGAGGCGGGACTGCGGCCCATCGTCTGTGTGGGCGAGAGCCTGGAGCAGCGGGAGCTGGGAGTTACCATTGATCTTATTACCTATCAGGTCAAGTGTGCGCTGGCTGGGGTCCCTGCTGAGAAGATGCGCCATGTGGTCTTTGCCTATGAGCCCATCTGGGCCATCGGCACAGGCAAGACCGCCACTTCGGCGGAGGCCCAGGAGGTCTGTGAGGCCATTCGTACCGTGATCCGCAAGCTCTATGGCGCCCGGATGGCCCGTGCCGTTACCATCCAGTACGGCGGTTCCATGAATCCCAAGAACGCCCAGGAGCTGCTTGCCCAGCCTGACGTAGACGGCGGTCTGATCGGCGGCGCGGCTCTAAAGCCTGACCAGTTGATGGACATTGTCAACGCGGCTAACCAGGATTAAAAGAAGCGCGGAGAAGAGGGCAGCTGAGGAGTTAGATCCCGAAGCGACCAGCCCGCTTCGCAGCGTGACAGCGTAGCCTGAAGGCGGCGCAATTGGGGGATCCCCCTGAGAATAGAGGTATTTTATGAGTAAAACTCCGACTACTTTGATTATTATGGACGGCTTTGGTCTCCGGGAGGAGGAAAAGGGCAACGCCATCGCCAACGCCCGGAAGCCCTTTTTGGAAAAGACTTTTGCCAGCTGTCCCGGCTGTAAGCTGTCCGCCTCCGGACTGGACGTGGGACTGCCCGACGGGCAGATGGGCAACTCCGAGGTTGGTCACACCAACATCGGCGCGGGCCGGGTGGTGTTCCAGGACTTGCCCAAGATCACCAAGGCCATCCAGGATGGTTCCTTCTTTGAAAATAAGGCCTATAAAGACGCCATGCTGAAGGCCAAGGCAGACGGCAAGGCGGTCCATATTTACGGTCTGATGTCCACCGGCGGCGTTCACAGCCACATCACCCACATTGAGGCTGCGGTGAAGATGGCCCATGACCTGGGCTGCCCCAGGATTTTTGTCCACTGCTTTATGGACGGCCGGGACGTGCCTCCCACATCGGGCAAGGGGTTTGTAGCCCAGATGAAGGAGACCTGCGATAAATACGGCGCTCAGATCGCCACCATCTCCGGCCGCTACTACGCTATGGACCGGGACACCAACTGGGACCGGGTGGAGAAGGCTTACAAGGCCATGGTCTACGGTGAGAGCGAGGAGCGGTTTATCGGGGACCCTGTGGGAGCCATGGCGGCCAGCTACGCCGCCGATGTGACCGACGAGTTTGTGGTTCCCGTCATTACCGCGGAGAACGCCGAGATCGGCGAGGGGGACTCCATCATCTTCATGAACTTCCGGCCTGACCGGGCCAGAGAGATCACCCGGACCTTTGTGGACCCTGATTTTACCGGCTTTGAGCGGAAAAAGGGCTTTTTCCATGTGAACTATGTCTGCACCACCTCTTATGACGCTTCCATGCCCAATGTGGAGATCGCCTTTCCCAAGGAAAGCCTCAGCAACATTTTCGGCGAGTATATCTCCCAGCTGGGTCTGACCCAGCTTCGGATCGCCGAGACGGAGAAGTATGCCCATGTGACCTTCTTCTTCAATGGCGGCGTGGAGACAGTCTTCCCAGGGGAAGACCGGGTACTGATCCCCTCTCCCAAGGTGCCTACCTATGATATGAAGCCCGACATGTCCGCTCGTGAGGTGGCCGCCGAGGCGGTACGCCGGATCGAGAGCGGGGAGTATGACGTTATTATCCTCAACTTTGCCAACTGCGACATGGTGGGCCATACCGGTGTCTATGAGGCCGCCCGCCTGGCGGTGGAGACGGTGGACGAATGTGTTTCCCAGGTGGTGGAGGCCACCTCCAAAATGGGAGGAGTGAGCCTCATTACCGCCGACCACGGCAACGCCGACCGGATGGTGGAGGACGATGGGGAGACTCCCTACACCGCCCATACCACCAATCTGGTCCCCTTCTATATCGTGGGCGCCAATGTGAAGCTGAGAGACGGAAAGCTCTGTGATATTGCCCCCACCATGCTGGATCTGATGGGGCTTCAGAAGCCCAGAGATATGACGGGGGAGACCCTGATCGAAGCGTGACAGAGGAGCAAAAATCAAAAACGTGTACCATGGGTGTAACAAGCCCTTAATTTGAAAGGAGAAATGCAATCATGAAGCAGATCATTGAGATCGTTGACGTCCTGGGCCGTGAGATCCTGGATTCCCGCGGCAACCCCACTGTAGAGGTAGAGGTCTATCTGGAGGACGGTACCGTAGGCCGCGCCAGCGTTCCCTCCGGCGCTTCCACCGGCATCCATGAGGCCTGTGAGCTGCGGGACGGCGACAAGAGCCGCTACCTGGGCAAGGGCGTGCTGAAGGCGGTCAACAATGTGAACTCCGAAATCGCTGAGTGCCTGGTGGGCATGAACGTGCTGGATCAGACCGCCATCGACAAGGCCATGATCGAGCTGGACGGCACCCCCAACAAGTCCCGTCTGGGCGCCAACGCCATTCTGGGCGCCTCTCTGGCTTGCGCCAAGGCCGCCGCAGAGAGCCTGGGCGTTGCCCTTTATAACTATATCGGCGGCGTGAACGGCAAGACCCTGCCCGTACCCATGATGAACATCCTCAACGGCGGCGCTCACGCCACCAACAACGTGGATATTCAGGAGTTTATGATCATGCCCGTGGGCGCTGAGAGCTGGCATGAGGCCCTTCGTATGTGCGCCGAGGTCTTCCATACCCTGAAGAGCGTGCTGAAGGACAACGGCACTCCCGCCGCCGGTGTGGGCGACGAGGGCGGCTACGCCCCCAACCTGAAGAAGGACGAGGACGCCTTCAAGTGCATCGTGGCCGCCATCGAGAAGTCCGGCTATAAGCCCGGCGAGGACTTCATGATCGCCATCGACGCCGCCGTGTCCGACTGGTACAACGCCGAGACCGGCTGCTACGACCTGCCCAAGGCCAAGAAGTCCATGACCAAGCAGCAGATGGTCAATATGTGGAAGAAGTTTGCCGACAGCTATCCCATCATCTCCATGGAGGACTGCATGGGCGAGGACGACATCGAGGGCTGGCAGATGCTGACCAAGGCTCTGGGCGACCGGGTGCAGCTGGTGGGCGACGACCTGTTCGTCACCAACACCGAGCGGCTCCAGATGGGCCTTGACAACCACATTGCCAACGCCATCCTCATTAAGGTCAACCAGATCGGCACCCTTACCGAGACTCTGGACGCCATTCAGCTTGCCAACCGTCACGGCTACACCGCCGTGGTCTCCCACCGCTCCGGCGAGACCGAGGACGCCACCATTGCCGACATCGTGGTGGGCACCAACGCCGGCCAGATCAAGACCGGTGCTCCCAGCCGTACCGACCGGGTGGCCAAGTACAACCAGCTGCTCCGGATCGAAGAGGAGCTGGACGATGTGGCCCAGTACCTGGGCGACGATGCTTTCTTCAACCTGAAGTAAGCCGAATTTCTTATATTTTTACGGAAGAGGGATGGCCTTTGGCCATCCCTCTTCTTGGTTAACGCATGAGTACAAAGAGCCGTCCCTTTGCAATTGGTAAATTAAAAGTGAAACGTGGTCCTGCCGGGCGGGTTTGGAACCCGCCCCTACGGATCCTAACGGACGTGAGTGCAAATGGAAAGGTTTTGCGGCCCCCGCCGCCCACGCCAAAGCCCACGAAGTTTGGGCGGATCAACGGTCAGCTCTGCCAGAAAAAAGGCCATAACCAAAGGCTTGCGTCAGATTTCGGGGGCCTTGTGCCCCAACATTGAAACTCCGGGGTCCAGGGGCCCGCAGGCCCCTGGTGGTTTTCGTATACTCCCGCTTAGCGAACAAAGGGAGCTTAGCGGGAGTTAATGCCGCAAAGCGGTTGAGAGTCCGAGAGGCCGCTTTTGGCAGCAAAAGCGGTCTTTCGGGCCACTCACATAGCAATGTCGCTGTCAGGAAGGCTAAACGTGGTAAAGCCTTCGTCAGAAGAAAGAAACACCACCCCTCCAGAGATTACATGCGGCCCGATGAGGACATCGGGCCCTACTTATCGCATAAATTGCGACACAAGGGGACGGTTATTTTGTGCCTGGTGTAGTCCGTTCTGTGGGGCCCGACGACTCGGTGGGCCAAATTACATGCGGCGTCGCCCTACAAGATCATCTGCCGGTACATGGAAAACTTCTGCCAGGGCCAGAAGATCAGACATATAAACGGTGGAAGTCTGTTCCTCGATCTTTTTAAGCCGCCGGGGAGAGATGACCTTTCCCTGTTCCCGTAAAAGCCGGGAAAGATGGGTATAACTGTATCCGGCAATCATTCTTGCCAATCGAAGATAAGGGCCAAGGAGATTTGTTTGATCCATATCGTTCACCTCAAGCCCATTTTAACTCATAGGTTGCTGATTGCCTATACTCATAGTTATGACTATAGAAGTAAAAAACCGGGCTGGAAGCGGCATGTGCTTTCAGCCCGGTCTTTTTCCTTGCTTATAGGTTTTCCAGCTCCTCCAGCCACAGGGTCGCCACAGCGTCGGAGGGCATCCGCCAATCCCCACGGGGGGACAGGCTTACCGAGCCCACCTTGGGGCCGTCGGGGACGCAGGAGCGCTTAAACTGCTGGGAGAAGAAGCGGCGGTAGAAGTTTTTCAGCCACTTCAAAAGAACGGTACGGTCATATCTGTCCCCGAAAGCGTATTCTGCCAGCCGCAGGACCTTCCGGGGCGGGAAGCTCCGGCGGATGGCATAGTAGAGGTAGAAGTCGTGAAGCTCGTAGGGGCCCACGATGTCCTCTGTGACCTGGGAGATCTCCCCCTCCTTGGGAGGGAGAAGCTCAGGGGAGACGGGAGTAGCCAGGATGTCCCGGAGACACTGTGCCAGGGCGGGGTCGGTCTCCTCCTGGGTCCGGGCGGCATGGTCCACCAGATGGCGTACCAGGGTCTTGGGGATGGAAGCGTTGACGGCGTACATGCTCATGTGGTCCCCGTTGTAGGTACACCAGCCAAGAGCCAGCTCGGAAAGGTCCCCCGTGCCGATAACCATGCCGTTTTGTTGGTTGGCAAGATCCATCAGTACCTGGGTGCGCTCCCTGGCCTGGGCGTTTTCAAAGGTCACATCCTGGTTTTCCATCTCCTGGCCAATGTCCTTAAAATGCTGCTTTACGGCGTCGGAAATGTCTACCGTCCGGAGTGTGGTGCCCATCCGCTGGGCCAGGACTTCGGCGTTGGAGCGGGTACGTTGGGTGGTGCCGAAGCAGGGCATGGTCACCGCCAGAATATCTTTCCGGTCCCGGTCCAGAAGATCGAAGGCCCTGACGGTAATAAGCAGAGCCAATGTGGAATCAAGTCCCCCGGACAGACCGATCACGGCACAGGGGGCGTTGGTGTGCTCCAGCCGCTTTTTGAGCCCCAGGGCGGCAATGGTCAAAATTTCCTCACACCGGGCGGCGCGGCGGGTCTCCTCCTGAGGCACAAAGGGGAGGGGGGAGACGGGACGGGTGAGGGACGTTACGGAGAGGGGTAAGGAAAAAGAATGGAGGCAGACGGTTTGGTCCCCAGCCGGAAAGGTGTTCATTTTCCGCCGCTCACAGCACAGGCGCGCCACGTCGATCTCGGAGATGGTGAGTCCGGCGGCAAAACGGTTTTCTGCCAGGAGAGCCCCGTTTTCCGCAATCATATTATGCCCGGCGAATACCAGGTCGGTGGTGGATTCTCCCTCTCCGGCGTCGGCGTAAATATAGCCGCATACCAACCGGGCGGATTGGCCCGTTACCAGATAGCGGCGGTAATCCGCCTTGCCCGCCACCTCGTCGCTGGCGGACAGGTTCAGAATGAGGGAGGCTCCCCCGGCGGCCAAGCGGCCGGAGGGGGGCTCCGAAGCCCACAGATCCTCACAGATCTCCACCCCCAGCTTCAGCTCTGGAAGCTGCTTACAGCGGAATACCGCCTGGGAGGAAAGCTCCACCTCCTCCTGTCCGGCAAAGGAAAAGGAGGGCTCCGTCTTCCCTGCCTCCTTCCCGGAGGTAAACCAGCGGCCCTCATAAAATTCGCCGTAATTTGGGAGATGGGTCTTGGGAACCAGCCCTAAAATGATTCCTTTTTGTATGATGGCAGCGCAATTATACAATTTGTTGTCATATCTGACGGGCAATCCCAGGGCGGCAACCACGTCCAGGGTCTGGGTTTCCCGCAAAATATCTTCCAAGGCTGTCTCCGCGCCCTGAAGGAGGGTGTCCTGCAAAAAGAGGTCGGCGCAGGTGTAGCCTGTCAGGCACAGCTCAGGCAGACACAGGATCCTGACCTCACGGGCCGCCGCTTCCTTTATCAGGTCAATGATCTGCCGGGCGTTGTGAGCGCAGTCAGCCACCTTGATTTTCGGCGTGCCGGCGGCTACCTTGATAAAACCGTCCTGCATGAAAATTCCTCCTTTGGACAATTGGGGAGACGGGTGCGGGAGCAAGCTCCCGCCCTACAAGACCTTTCCCGGTTTGCGTATTTCTTATTGTACCCCGAATTTTTCAAAAACGCAATAGAGCCCAAAAGCCCCCGACCAAAGGTCGGGGGCTTTTGGGGTGTGTGTTGTTTCAGAGAGAATAGAGAGGGATTGGAGGAATGTTTTATGCTCTTCCTGTGTCCACTGTTACAATACCAAACAATTACGGCTAAACTTTGACGGAAGTGTGAATAAAATGTAAATCTCAACAATTTAGAAAAGGGAACGGAAGAGGCGGAAATCCCTTGATTTTCCTACAGTAAGATGATAAAATACCGCTGTATGTGATGGAGAAGGAGATGGTAAGGGTGACAAGGGACGAGGCCTTTGAGTTTTTGGACCGCACGGCCAGAGGCATCGCGGAAATGTTCGGCCCTGCCTGCGAGACCCTGGTGCAGGACATGGGCGATACCACCCATCCCATTCTTTCCATCTATAACGGTCAGGTCTCAGGCCGGGAGGTGGGCTCTACCCAGGATATTCTGGGCTCAGACAAGGTCCTGGACGCCGCTACCCTCTCTAACGATTTTGTGAACCTGTATGCCACCACCCCGTCGGGGGCCCAGGTGAAGTCCTCCACCTTCCACTTGAGGGGGGAGGGATTTGACCTGGCTTTGGGGATAGACTTTGATTTTACCTCCCTGGCCTACGCCAACCGGACCCTGATGGGACTGATGAGCGCCGACGCGGACCTTCAGAGCGCGTTGTGGAGCGGAGGAGCGGGGCAGCTCTACCAGATCTTTGAGGAGTGTCTTACCGCGCTGGGAAAGCCGGCGGAGGGACTGAATAAAAAGGACCGGATGCGCCTTGTGGCTCTGATGGACCAGAAGAATGCCTTTTCCTTCCGCAAATCGGTACCCTTTGTGGCCTCCCGGCTGAAGGTGTCCCGGTATACGGTCTACAAATATTTGGACGAGCTGGCCGCTGAAAAGGCCGCCGCCCGGAAGGAATGATAGATGATGTACGAGCAGGAGATCAGCGCTTATTTTGACGATCCCAAGGTGCGGGAAGGCCTGGTTGCCGCCGTAAGGCGTTTGGTAGAGGTGAAGAGCGTCAAGGGGCCTTCCGCCCCGGACGCGCCCTTCGGCCCCGGTCCCAAGGCTGCGTTGGAGGAGGGCTTGAAGCTCTGCGATGAGTTGGGCTTTGCTACCCGGAACTATGATAACTATGTGGGGCTTGCCGACCTGAACGATAAGCCGACCCAACTCCATATCCTGGGCCATCTGGATGTGGTGGGAGAGGGGACCGGTTGGGATACGGACCCCTATACCTGTGTAGAGAGGGACGGTATGCTCTATGGCCGGGGGGTCAGCGACGACAAGGGCCCGGTGTGCGCCGCTCTTTTCGCCATGAAGGCGGTGCGGGATCTGGGGCTTCCGGTGAGCAAAAACGTCCGGCTCATTCTGGGGACCGACGAGGAATCGGGGTCTGAGGATATCGCCTATTACTACGCAAGGGAGCCCTATGCGCCCCAGGCCTTTACCCCCGACGCGGACTTTCCCGTTATCAATATAGAGAAGGGCCACTATCACCCAGACTTCGGCGCTTCCTGGCCGGCGGTGGTGGTAGAACCCAGGGTCTCTCTGCTCAGCGGAGGCTTCCGGGCAAATGTGGTGCCTCCTGAGGCACAAGCCGAGGTACTGGGCCTGTCCTGTTCCGATGTGCGCCCCTTCTGCGGCGCGGTGGAGGGAAAGTCAGGAGCGGTGTTTACCCTGAGCGATATGGTGGGAGGGGTCCGGATCCACTGTGCCGGACGCAACGCCCATGCCGCCAGCCCGGAGGAGGGGATCAATGCCATTTCCGCCCTTCTGGAGCTTCTTGCCGCCCTTCCTCTGGTGGAATGTGACTCCACAAGAGCCGTCCGGGCTATGGGAAAGCTGTTTCCCTTTGGGGATACCGCCGGGAAGGCTCTGGGGATCGCCCAGGCCGATGAGGAGAGCGGAGCCCTTACCCTGAATCTGGCCCTTATGACCCTTTCTGAAACAGGTTTTTCCGCCAAGTTTGACGCCAGAGTCCCCATCTGCGCTACCAGGGAAAACTGCGCCGACGCCTGCACTGCGGCTTTGAAGGCTCACGGGATCACAGTGACGGGGGACGATGAGATGACCCATGTCCATGTGGTGGAGGCGGATTCTCCCCTGGTGAGGACCCTTCTGGAGTGCTACGAGACCTATACCGGGGAGAAGGACAGCAAGCCCCTGGCCATCGGCGGAGGGACCTATGTCCACGACATTCCTGGAGGGGTGGCCTTCGGGTGTGATTTTCCCGGCTTTGAGCCCAAAATGCACTCGGCCAATGAGCAGGCCAGTATAGAGAATCTTTTGAAGTCTGCCAAGATCTTTGCTCTGGTCATTGCCAGGCTGTGCCAGTAAGAGAATAACCCTGCAAAGGAGAATGGAAACATGAGAGAGTATAGAAAAAAGGGGGCTATCCTGTTTCTGGCTTTGGCGCTGAGTTTGGGCCTTGCCGCCTGCCGGGAGGAGACAGGGGATACCAAGGGCTTTACCGAGCATGACGTGGAGGTCTATGTAGACGGGCTCATGAAAGAGAATTATTTGGGCGTGGCCGATGAGGATTATTTGGAGCTGGTGGACATCCATCAAGAGGATGTGGAGGCGCGCTACGAAAACGCCCTGGCCCAGGACGCGGAATATTTTTTCTATATGTACGATATCGACCATCCTACCGACAAGCTGCGGGAGGAGGTCCAGGAGATGTACCGGGACATCTATAAGCACACCAAGTATGAGATCGTCTCCGCCGCCAAACAGGAGGACGGCTCCTTTTCAGTGAAGGTGAACGTATTTCCCATCAATATTGCCCAGACGGTAAATGAGATGAAAAATACCGTTACAGAGGAATTTTATGAGAAGTATCCCCAAGATACGATCAACACCATGCGGGATGAGGAATACGAAAAGCTGGAGGAGGAGTGGTCAGAGCTGATTATGGGGCTTTATCAGGACGCCCTGAAGGAGATCGACAACATGACGGAAAAGTCCCTCTCTATCCAGGTGGAGCAAAACAGCGAGGGCCTCTACACCATCAACAGCGATGATTTTGCCCGCCTGGACGCGCTTGTCATTGACTATACCAACATGACGGCGGAGGAAGCGTAAGTTGAAAAAAGCCTGGTTTACGGAAAAATCTCTTGCATTTCCCATATATGTGTGATATGATAAAGGTCCTGTAAATGAAAAGGGCTTTTTGGGCCCGTGCTTGAAAGGAACGAGAAATTATGCTGAAGACGATCCTGACTGTGATCCAGGTTTTGCTGGCTATCTTTTTGATCGTGGTGGTGCTGCTCCAGGAGGGCAAGACCTCCGGTCTTAACGGAGCCATCTCCGGCGGCGCCGATACCTTCCTGTCCAAGAACAAGGCCAAGAGCTGGGACGCCAAGTTGGCCCGCTGGACCAAGTGGGTGGCTATCGCCTTTGTGGTGCTGACGCTGGTTGTCTCCCTGGTGTAAGAACGCTTGAAACGCCCTCCCGTCTGTGGGAGGGCGTTGTTCATTTATGGGCATACTATGGAAAAAGGAAAACGAGGTATTTTGTTTTGAAAGAGAAAGCAACGATTTTAGTAGGCCGCTACCAGGGTTCAGGCCGTGGTTTTGGCTTTTTTATCCCGGAGGGAGCCCAAAGCCGCAGCGAGGACTGCTTTGTGCCGCCCCATCAGGAGGGAGGGGCCTGGGACGGGGATAGGGTGGAAGCTGTGTTGGCTTCTGAGGATCCCAGAGAGCCGGGACGGCGATTGGCTAAGGTGACAGGGATCCTGGAGCGGGGAAACCCCACCGTGACCGGGACCATTTATAAGAGGAACCGGGAGGTCTGGTTGAAGCCGGACAGTGAGCGGCTGCCAGAGGGTATCAAGGTCATTGGCCGCTCCAAGGTCCGGGATGGGGAAAAGGCCGCCGTGGCGGTGAGCGGCTACGGCTCACGAACCCTTCCTCCCGTAGGAAAGCTATGCGCCACCTTTGGCCCTTCCGGCTCCAGGGTTGCGGCGGTGGAGGCCATCCTCTACCAGCAGGGAGTGGAGCGGGAGTTTCCCGACGAGGTGCGCGCCGAGGCGGAGGCTGTGCCCCAGACTGTTCCGGCGGGGGAGCTGGAGAACCGGCTGGATCTGCGGGAAAAGCGGATCATCACCATTGACGGGGCTTCCTCCAAGGACCTGGACGACGCCGTCTCCCTGGAGCGGGACGGAGAAAACTGGGTGCTGGGAGTTCATATCGCCGACGTCAGCGCCTATGTAAGGCCGGGGACGGCCCTGGATGAGGAGGCCTTTCGGCGGGGCACGTCGGTATACTTTGCCGATCAGGTGATCCCTATGCTGCCCGTGGCGCTGTCCAATGGGATCTGCTCCCTGAATCAGGGGGTGGACCGGCTCACTCTGAGTTGTTTTATGACCATGGACAGGAAGGGGGCCGTTCTGGACCATTCGGTGGCAAAAAGTGTGATCCGCTCCACGGAAAGAATGACCTATGAGGACTGTAATATTCTTTTGTCAGAGGAATGGCAGGAGGAGGGCGTCCAGCTTCACGGGGATGATCGGGCCTATAAGGGAAAACGGGAGCAGTATGATTTCCTGGTCCACCGCTACGCCCATATCCTCCCCATGCTCCGTGATATGGCGACGCTGGCGGAAAAGCTGGAAAGACGGAGAAAGGTCCGGGGCAGTCTGGAGCTGGAAACCCAGGAAAGCTATATCGTCTGTGATGGTATGGGCCGTCCTGTGGAGATCCGGGCCCGGCAGCAGGGGCGAAGCGAAAAGCTCATTGAGGAATTTATGCTCTGTGCCAACGAGACGGTGGCAAAGCATCTTTTTGACCTGCACTGCCCCGCAGTCTACCGGGTCCATGAAAAGCCCTCTCAAGACAAGACGGATACCCTGAAGGCTATGCTTTCTCCCCTGGGCTACTCCCTTCTTCAGGCGGACCACGGTTCCCTTCAAAGGGTGCTGGAGGCAGCCAGGGGGAAGCCGGAGGCCCCGGCGGTATCTATGATGGTGCTTCGGAGCATGATGAAGGCCAAATACTCCACCCAGAACCTGGGGCATTTTGGGATCGCCGCAGACTACTACTGTCATTTTACTTCTCCCATCCGCCGGTATCCCGACCTGATGATCCACCGGAGCCTTCACGCGGTATTAGGTGGGCGCGCCGAGGCGTCGCGCCCCACAGCCGAGGCGTTGCGCCCCACAGCCGAGTTGTCGCGCCCCACAGGGGGGAAGATCCCCAAGGGGCTGGCGAAAGCCTGCGAGCGGGCAGCGGTCCAGTCCTCCCAGCGGGAGCTGGCGGCTCAGAGCGCCGAGCGGGATATTGATAAGCTCTACTTTGCCGACTATATGCACGGACACATTGGAGAGGAATTTCCCGCCGCTGTCTCCGGGGTCACCCGGTTCGGAGTTTTTGCCGCCCTGGCAAACGGAGTGGAGGGGCTTATTCCGGTGGAGACCCTGCCCCAGGACCATTACGAGTATGACGAGCTGCGGATGAGCCTTACGGGAGAGAGAACGGGAAGCGTCTATACCTTTGGCATGACTCTGACGGTGGTTTGCGTGGCTGCCGATCCTTCCACCGGACGGATCGACTTCCGGCTTCCCGGACAGGAGGAGGGCCCATCCAGAGAGCGGGGCTCTCTGGAAAAGTCTTTGCCGCCCCACCGGGGTGGAGGACGGGAAAAGGGAAGGACCTCCAACGGAAAAAAGCGGGGCTCCCGTCCAGCCATGCACGTGCCTAAACGGGGAAAACGGGGGAAAAAGAAATGACAAAAAGGAATATTGTACTTGTTATATTACTTTTTGTATTCGCTTTGGGGAGCTGCACGGAGGGGGAGACAAGGGGATCCGACGCGCCCCTTTCCACGGCCTCTCCCGCTGTAGAGACGCAGTCCTCTCCCTCTTCTACCCCGGAGCCTTCTACCTCCGATCCCCTTTGGGAGAAGGTGGAGGCCATGACGACGGAGGAGTTGGCGGGGCAGCTTTTGGTGGCGGGGGTCCAGGGGACCGAGGCGGGGGAGGATGCCCGGCAGGTGATCCAGGAGCTCCATGTGGGCGGGATCATCCTTTTCAGCCGGAATGTGAACGGCGCGGAGCAGCTGGTCCGGCTGACCAACCGTCTGAAGGAGCTGAACCGGGAGGTGGGGAATTTGCCTCTCTTTCTCTGCGTGGACGAGGAGGGAGGAATGGTCTCCCGGATGCCGCCGGAGGCAGAGGATCTGCCCAATGCCTACGACTATGTTCAGGCGGGAGGAGACCCAGGTCGAAGGGGAGAGGTCCTGGCCGCCCAGTGCGTCGGGTTTGGCTTTTCGGTGGACTTTGCTCCGGTACTGGATGTGTGGTCCAATCCCAACAACAGGGTTATTGGAAGGCGGGCCTTTGGAGCGCAGGCAGAGCAGGCCGCCCAGGCGGGAACGGAATGCGCCTGGGAAATGATGGACGGGGGGATCATTCCGGTGGTCAAGCACTTTCCCGGCCACGGGGACACCGATGTGGACTCCCATGCGGGACTTCCGGTGGTGGGGAAGACGGAGGAGGAGCTGGAGGCGCTGGAGCTGATCCCCTTTCGTCGGGCGCTGGAGGACCGGGACCATGCCCCCGTCCCCGCCGTAATGGTGGGACATATCCTGATGGAAAAGCTGGATCCCCTGCTTCCCGCCTCCCTGTCTCCGGCGGTGGTGAACGGTCTTCTGCGGGAAAAGCTGGGCTTTGAGGGGGTCGTTTTTACCGACGACCTCACCATGGGGGCCGTTGCCGATACTTACGGCATGGGGGAGGCTGCCGTAAAGGCGGTGGCGGCAGGGTGCGACATGGCCCTTGTGTGCCACGGTCTGGATAACGCCAAGGCGGCCTATCACGCCCTTCTCTTTGCGGTGGAGGACGGGACATTGACCCGGCAGCGGCTGGAGGAGAGCGTATATCGTATTCTGGCGTTGAAGGAGGAGTACGGGGTAGAGGATACCCCGGTGGAAACACCGGATCTTGGGGAGTTGAACAGGGCGATTCAGGATATTCTCCCCTGAAAAAGGACGGCCAACACAACTTGTGTTGGCCGTCCTTTGATATGCAAGGGGATCCCCCTCTCTACGGAAACGCTGACCTGGAGGGGGGAGGCGCCGATGATGTGTTCCGAGCCCTCCTGCTCGTCTGTCAGGCGGACGTTCAAGGCGGGCCCTTATCCTTTTTCTATGGAGCTTAATGCGCGGACAGGCTTACCGTCCGATCCAGAGCAGGTTGGCGTCGGAGCAGAAGTTGGGAACCGAGTAAAGCACCAGGGCCTGGTCAATGCCGTTGTCCTGAATATACTGGCTGGGGGAGAGCTTGCAGTAGCGGAAGTCCATCAGGTGGATCTCGGAGAAATGAGGGGTGAGGAAGGGAACCAGGGAATCGGAATAGCTGTCCCGGATGAGGAGCAGCTTGGGCTTATCCGTGTTCCCCGTCTTTACTACGCCCAGGGACTGCTGGCCCCCCAGGAACATGGAGTATTTGTCCTTCTTGGCCAGATAGCTCTCGTCATAGAGCTGCCGGGGCTCCTCCACAGGGTTCCCCTTACTGTCGTAGGTGTGGCTGGTGACGGTGATCCCCTCCTCAGGGACGTAAATATCCATCTCATCGGGTTTGACCCACCGGACGCCGGAGGAGGAGAAGACGGTGCCGTAAAACTCAGTGGATACGGTAGTTTTGGTATAGGTCTCCAGAGGCAAAGGCTCGTAGCCCAGGGCCTGGCCCAGGGCGGCGTAGCCGTAGTAAGCGCCAAGGGAGGTCCAGTGATGGTCGGTGCGGTAGAAGATGGGTTGGTCCTTGTGGGCGGGAAGGGTGGTCCAGAGGGGATCGGCCAGGGTCACCTTGTCTGCCAGAGCGCCGGTGACGGCGGAGTAGACCTGGCTTTGGTCGTAGTTGGGAGCGCCCTGGGGCAGCCTGTCTGCCCAGACATAGGCCTGGGTGGGGATAAGCCCGAAGGAAACCGGAACGCCTGCCTTTTCGGCAAACTGGGAGACATATTTAATGTTGTTCTCCAGCCGCTTTTGGTCGGGCTCCTCGAACCGGGAGATGAGGGTGGAGTCGTCGCAGAAGTAGACCCCGTTGTTCTCCTGCTTGCCCACCGCTTTCTCCATGTAAGCTTTGGCGGCGGTCCAGCCGTCCCGGCCGGCGAACTGGTCGGTGGTGTAGGTCTCGTAATTGGACATAAACTCCCCCGAACGCACCGCCTTCCAGCTGAGGGCGGGACGCTGGGCGAGAGCACGGTTTTCCACTTCGGAGAAGTCACGGTCGGGGGTGAGGGCGTTGGCGGTGACCATCAGCCCCAGGAAGCCGCAGAACAGAACGGTGAGAAAGACGGAATATTTTTTTGACATGGGGATACCTCCTTGTTTGAGGGTGCGGGGGCGCGTACTGTGGGGCCCCAACTGTGTTATTTAAAACCGGAAATAGAGGAAGGGATTATAGGTGGCGTCCACCAGATAGCTGGTACACACCAGCAGAGCCGCCAGGAGCAGCGCTGGCAGCAGGACCATCCGGGGCTTCTCCCCCAGCTTGTTCCACAGCCCCTTGCCCAGGGGAGTGGAGGCCAGGGCGGCAATGAGGAGCATGGGGAAGTAGGAGCGCAGGTAGTAGAAGAAGGCTCCGTTGGTAAATCCCCCTTCGGCAAAGCCGAACATGGCGCTCAGATAGGGCCCCAGATGGGAAAAGTCCTCCACCGCGAAGAGGGCCCAGCCCAGGGCAATGAAAAAGAGGGCGTACACATGGCGCAGGAAGCCGGGCCAGCGCTCCATCCACCGGTTCAGGAAGAACTTTTCCAGCACCAGCAGGACCCCATAGTAGAGACCCCAGAGGAGGAAGTTCCAGCTTGCCCCGTGCCAGATCCCCGTGGCGGCCCAAACCACCATCAGATTGAAGAGGAGGCGGGCTTTCCCCACCCGGTTGCCCCCCAGAGGAATATAGAGGTATTCCCGGAACCAGGAGCCCAGGGAGATGTGCCACCGCCGCCAGAACTCGGTAAGGGAGCGGGAGATGTAGGGATAGTCAAAGTTCTTGCCGAACTCAAAGCCCAGCATTCGCCCCAGGCCCACCGCCATATCCGAGTAGCCGGAGAAGTCAAAGTAAAGCTGGAAGGAGAAGGCCAGAATGCCCAGCCAGGCTCCTGCGGTAGTAAGCTGGCCGGTGGGGACGGCCTTGTAGGCGTCCCACAGCATACCCAGGTTGTTGGCCAGCAGGACCTTTTTGGCAAGGCCCACCACAAAGATCTGAACGCCGGAGGCAAACCGCTGTGCGGTGTGGTCCCGGTGGTCGATCTGGTCGCCCAGGTCCTTGTACTTAATGATGGGACCGGCAATGAGCTGGGGGAAGAGGGTAACGAAGGTGCCGAAGTTCAAAATGCTTCTCTGGACCTTGGCGTCCCCCCGGTAAACGTCGATGGTATAGCTCATGGTCTGGAAGGTATAGAAGGAGATGCCGATGGGGAGGGAGAGGCCCAGCTTGGGCATAAAGTGGAGACCCGCCGAGGCCAGAGAGCCGGCAATAAAATCCCAATACTTAAAGAAGAACAGCAGCGCCAGGTTAAAAAAGACGGAGGAACATACCGCCAGCCGGGCTCCCCTGTCGTTGTCCCGCCGTTTGCACCGGTCCACCAGCATACCGTGGGTGTAGTCGATGGCAGTGGAGGCAAACATAATAAGGATGTAGACCGGCTCCCCCCAGCCATAAAAGACCAGGTTCAGCGCCAGCAGTACCACATTCCGCCACCGAAGAGGGGCCAGGTAGTAGCACAGCAGCGCCAGGGGAAGGTATTGAAAGAGAAAGAAGACACTGGAAAAGACCAAAAAAGGACCCCCTTACTCAAAATAATTTCATGGTCCCGGCGTTTTTGCGAACAAAGGGGAACGCCTGGGGGCGTTCCCCTTCATTATACCCGGTTTTTCTTATTTTGTATAGGTGTTGAACTCGTTCACCGCGTCGTCGGCGCAGTCGGCGATGGCAAAGAAAATGTAGTCCCCGTTGGTCACCAGCTTGTAGTTCTTCACCAGCTCCAACTGGTCGGGAAGATACTCGCTCCACTGCACCTCCAGATCGGCCTGCCGCTTTTCCAGGGCCTGCTTTACCGTATCCATTTTCCCGGACTGGACCTGGGCAATGAAGAACTCGGTAGCCTGGGTGTTCATAAAGGGCATTTTGCCGATATACTCCACAAGGTCTCCGGCGTCGATGCCGTAGAGCTGGGAAAGAATATCGTCGTCCAGGTCCATAAAGAAGGGAAGCTCACGGGTCGAGATGGCGTCCCACACGGCCTGGACCTTGGAGGACTCTTCGCTGGGGGCCTGGGTGGGCTCGCTGGGAGTCGGGGTTTCCAGGGGCTTCACCACAACGTCGGTCTCAGCGGGGGGAGCGACCACATCGGTGGATTCCGAGGGAAGAGGCTCCTGGGAGATTTCGGGGGTCTCGGTGGGCGTTACGCTCTCCACCGGGGCGGGGGTCTGAGTGGCTTCGGGGGTGGGAGTGGCCTGAGGCTCCTTGGAGGAGCAGGCGGCCAGGGTAAGGACAAGGGCCCCGGTCATAGCCAGGGCGGAAAGAGAGATCTTTTTCATAGAGGTCAAAACTCCTTTTCTGATTGGTTACGCTCCTTGGACGGAAAAGAAGAAAAAAAGTTCCCGAAAATTTTTCTTTTTTCATGGTGGTTAAAATTTCAAAACCTACTTTCTTTTCCAGGGGAATAATGGTAAAATAAAAAGCACGGAAAAGGCGGACTGGAGTCAGTCCTCTTTATCCTAAATTATCAAATTTGTGAGAATAGAGGAGAGTTCGAAATGAAAAGAACATTTGCCCGTATTCCTGTCCTGCTGCTGAGCGCCGCCATGATCCTGAGTCTGTGTTCCTGCGGCGGAAAGGGTATAACGACAGAGGATGCCTCCAAGTGCGTTCAGGTGGAGATGGACGCCACCTACAAGGGCCAGTTCCAGGGAATGGTGGATTTCTATGAGAATGTGACTACCGAGATTGCCAGAGAACAGTATAACGACAATGTGGAGGGGGAGGCTTACTATTTCCTCTACAGCTTTGGCCCTGAGGCTATAGACGGCTCTGGGGATATGGTGGAGCCCACCGATATGCAGCTTCACCGGGCCAAGGAGCTTTATGAGGATATCTACGCCAAGGCGGATTATACCATTGCCTCCTCCACCAAGCAGGACGACGGCACCTTTGCCGTAAAACTGGCCATTAAGCCCATGAACGTCCTTCATCTGCTCAGTGACAATCTTGAGGCGGGATTCGAGGAATTCCAGACCAAGTTTGAGGCCGTGGATGTGGAGAGCATGAGCGATGAGGAGTTTGAGACCTGGTATGTGGAGACCTTTGCCAGGGAGTATTATGATACCCTGCTGGATCTGCTGGAGGAGCAGATCCCCAACATTGATTACATGGATGAGAAAAGCATCGTGATCCAGGTCGAAAATAATGAGGAGGAGGGACTCTCCTTCGGCGACGACGACTGGATGAACCTGGATGATCTGATTATCGACTACAACGTATGATCCATAGAAGAGGTGGGGCGGCATGGAACGGATCGGCTTTGACAACGACAAATACATAGAGACCCAATCGCTCCACATCAAGGAAAGGATCGCCCAATTCGGCGGCAAGCTCTATCTGGAGTTCGGCGGAAAGCTGTTTGACGACCATCATGCCGCCAGGGTCCTGCCCGGCTTTGCCCCTGACAGTAAGATCCGGATGCTTACCCAGCTTAGCGATCAGGTGGAGATCGTGGTGGCCATCAACGCCGCCGACATTGAGAAGAACAAGCTCCGGGGGGATCTGGGGATCACCTATGATGTGGATGTGCTGCGGCTTATCGACGCTTTCCGGAGCATGGGGCTCTACGTGGGAAGCGTGGTCATTACCCGCTATGACCACCAGGGAGCCGCCAAGGCCTTTCAGAAGCGGCTGGAGGAGCTGGGGGTAAAGGTCTACCGCCATTATCCCATTGAGGGGTATCCCCATAATGTGCCCTTTATCGTCTCTGACGAAGGCTATGGGAAGAACCAGTACATCGAGACGAGCCACCCTCTGGTGGTGGTCACCGCGCCCGGACCGGGCAGCGGAAAAATGGCGGTGTGCCTCAGTCAGCTCTATCACGAGTATAAGCGGGGAGTAAAGGCGGGCTACGCCAAGTTCGAGACCTTCCCCATCTGGAATCTGCCTCTGGACCACCTGGTAAACCGGGCCTATGAAGCGGCCACCGCCGATCTCAACGACGTCAATATGATCGATCCCTTCCATCTGGCAGCCTATGGGGAAACCACGGTGAACTACAACCGGGATGTGGAGGTGTTCCCCGTTCTCTCCGCTATCTTTGAAAATATTATGGGGGAGAGCCCCTATAAGTCCCCCACCGATATGGGGGTCAATATGGTGGGGAACTGTATCGTGGACGACGCCGTAGTTTGCGACGCCGCCCGGCAGGAGATCCTGCGCCGGTATTATGACGCCCTGTGTGACCGGAGAAGGGGAAAGGGAAGCGACGAGACCATCTATAAGCTGGAGCTGCTGATGAAGCAGGCGGAGGTGACCCCTGCCATTCGTCCGGTGGTGGGAGAAGCGTTGGCTGTGGCGGAGAGGACAAACAGCCCTGCCGCCGCCATTGAGCTTCCCGACGGCAGGGTGGTAACGGGAAAGACCTCCCGCCTGATGGGTCCCGCCGCAGGAGCGGTACTGAACGCCCTGAAGGCTTTGGCGGGGATCCCACAGGAGCTGGACCTGATTTCTCCTGAGGCCATTATGCCCATACAGCATCTGAAGGTAGAGCACCTGGGAAGCAAGAATCCCCGGCTCCACACCGATGAAGTATTGATCGCCCTGGCCTCCAGCGCCATAGCCAATCCTTTGGCGGACAAGGCCATGGACCAGCTGGCCCGGCTCCGGGACTGTCAGGCCCATATCTCGGTTCTGCTTTCCTCGGTGGATATGCGCCTATACAAGAAGCTGGGCTTGCAGGTGACCTGTGAGCCGGAGTATGAGACCAACCAGCTCTATCATCGGTAAAAAGGGCGAAGGGCCGGGGAATGGAAACCTACGGAACATGAAGCATAAAAAAGAACGGCTGATTTTCAGCCGTTCTTTTTTTCGTATTTTTTCAGAAGGTCCTCAATGGCTTCATCGATCAACCGGGATTTGGGGATCCGGGTTTTTTCCGCAAGCTGGTTAAACTCTTCCATCAACTCATTTTTTAAGGAGGAAGTAAACCGGGTTCGATTTACCAGCAGAGCTTCTGCCATAATAACACCACCTTGCACTATTTTACACCAAATAGTATATAGGACGTAAAAATGAAAAACAAGGGGTTGCATTTTACATATAATGATGTATAATGATGTAAGGAGGTGACATGAATGGAACAGCAAGAAAAAACCTGTGGGGCCTGCAAGCATTTTTGCCGGCATTATACCCGCAGGGCCAGAAACAAATTTATGCCGTTGACAGTGGGACACTGTATAAACCCCCACCTCCGGGATAAGCGGGAGGATACCCCGGCTTGCCAGCGGTACGCCAAGGGAAGGGGGGAGGAGGAAAGCTGAGCGTTTCTTCTTCCCGTAATGCGGATAACCTAAAAAGGACGCACTGCACGTATTCCGCAGTGCGTCCTTTCTTTGTGATAAAAGCCAGGGGAATATTTATCGCGTTGTTTTTTCCATTTTGGGCTTCAAGGCCAAAAGCCCAAAGCCCGCGCCGCACAGCCCGCCTATCAGGTGCATGAAATGAGCCACATTGTCCTCCACAAAAAGGGCGGAGAAGATCTCCTGGCCCAGGTAGATCGCCGAGACCAGGATCAGGGTCAGGGGGATGGTGCCCGCCTTCATCCCCGCCAGGGAGGAGAGCAGGATCAGCATAAAGACGATCCCGCTGGCGCCCAAAAGAGCGCAGCCGGGGAACAGCAGGCATTGAAGAAGTCCGGAAACAAGGGCGGTGAGCAGGATCCCCGCCAGAAGAGACTGGCTGCCGTATTTCTCCTCCATGGGCGGGCCCAGGACCAGAAACAGCACCATATTTCCTGAAAAGTGGGCGTAGCCGCTGTGGCCCAGTACATGGCCGAAGAGACGAACAAAAAAGAGGGGAGCGACAGGGGAGCGGTAGACGGAAAACAGGTTCCGGGTGGTCCAGCCGTGGCTGACCTCCCCCAGGACCAGGGCAGCCAGGGAGAGAAAAAAGAAGGTGAGGATCACGGGGGAATTGTAGTGGAGCTTTTTCATGGCCTGCCGCCTCCTTTTTCGGTTGGGGTCAGGGGTGCTCAATATCCACCAGGATGTTGTCGGTGCCGTGCTGCTCAAACTCCGAAATATAGGCCTCAATCCGGGAGGCCAGCTCCTGGTAATTGGTCTCGTCGATAGGCACGTCGTCCATGTCCCGGCGGGCCAGGTCCTCTGCCAGAATGTCAAAGAAGACATTGTTCTCGTAATCCACGATGGCCTCGTGGATGCCGCCCTCGGCAAAGGCCTGAGAGGGCACCGCCGAGCCCCGCCAGTATTCGGTAAGGGTATCCATGCCCAGGTCCTTGGCTTTTTGAAAAAGAATGCTCTCCACCTGGTCATAGTCGGTAAAGCGGTCCTCCCCCCGGGTGGAGTTCAGGATCCAGTTGCCGATATAAGCCATATCCAGCAGACGGCGAAACTGCTTTCGGGTGAGTTCCAGATTCATGGCGTTCCACCTCCTTGTCAAGCAAAGGTACTGGAATCAAATGTTGCTTTCCATATTATAATGCGGATGTGGGAAATGTCAAACGGGAATCGGGGCTCTTTTTTGGAAAAGGGAGAAAAATTTCCCTTGTCTTTCCGCACAAAACAGCATATCATAAAGGAAACACGATTTTTTTGATTTTTTGGAAGGGGAGGATCCTATGGACCAGCGGCCCATCGGGGTGTTCGATTCCGGGCTGGGGGGCTTGACCGCCCTGCGGGAGCTGCGGCGTATTCTGCCGGGGGAGGAGCTTGTCTACTTCGGGGATACGGGCCGGGTGCCATATGGCACCAAGGGAAGAGAGACCATCCTTCGCTATGCCCGCCAGGACGTGGCCTTTCTGCGGACCTTTGATCCCAAGGCTATCGTGGTGGCCTGCGGTACGGTTTCGGCCAACGCTCTGGGGGAGCTTCAGGAGGAAAACCAGCTGCCCATCTTCGCCGTGGTGACACCTGCGGCCCAGGCGGCGGTGGAGGCTACCCGCAACAAAAGGGTGGGGCTTATCGGTACCTCCGCCTCCATCCGCTCAGGGGCTTACGAGCGGGAGATGGCCCGGCTGGATCCTGAGATCCGGGTAACGGCCCAGGCCTGTCCCCTCTTTGTGCCCCTGGTGGAGAATGGACGCTTCCGTCCCGGAGACCGGGTGGCGGAGCTGGTGGTGGAGGAATATCTTACCCCCATCAAAGAGGAGGGGGTGGATACTCTGGTGTTGGGCTGCACCCACTACCCGCTGCTTATCGACGCGATCCGGTCCTTTATGGGGCCTCAGGTGACGCTGATCGACACGGGGGCGGTCTGCGCCAACCAGGCTGCCGGGATCTTAAAGGAGCGGGGCCTTTTGGCCCAGCGGGAGAAAGGCTCCTACCGCTGCTTTGTCAGCGACTCCACCGAGGATTTTGTCCATCTGGCCTCCGTTTTTCTGGGAGAGCCGGTGGAAGGCGAGGTGCAGCGGGTGGAGATTTGGAGGTATTGACCCTTTACATAGGAGAAAAACCCTGATAAAATAACCATTCGAGGTCATTCCATGGAAGAAAACAATGTGACCGTCGTCATAAGATCCCTCCAGCGCCTGGAGGGGGAAAGTGAATCCATGACCCAGTGTGTGGAGGGCAGCCTGAGCCGGGAGGGAACGGACTATGTCCTCACCTACCGGGAGGGGGAGGCTTCCGGCCTGGGTCAGACCCGGACCACCCTTCGGCTGGAGCCGGGGCGGGTCACTCTGACCCGGTGGGGAGAGTTTCCCTCCCACATGGTCTTTCAGAAGGGGGAGCCCCATACCTCCCTTTACGAGACTCCCTATGGCAAGCTGCCCATGACCCTCCATACCCAACATCTGGAGGGGGACATGAGCCAGACGGGAGGCAGCATATACCTTATTTACCGGATCCAACTTGAGGGAGCCGACGCCGGGGAGACCCGGCTGCGGCTCACCGTCAATACAAAGGAGAACCGCCATGACTGATAATATGATCGAGGCTGCCCAGGCACAGGTGGCCGACCTGACCCGGAAGGCCTATGAAAAAGCCGTAGCCGGGGGGCTTCTTCCCGCCGGAGGGGAGAATATTCCCGCCAAGGTGGACATCCCCAAGGACGCCAAAAATGGGGATTACGCCACCTCCTTTGCCCTGGCTGCCGCCAAGGCCCTGGGAAAGTCTCCCAGGGATATCGCCCAGACCCTGATCGGGCAGATGGACCTTGCCGGCACCTATTTTGACAAGGTGGAACCGGCGGGGCCCGGCTTCCTCAACTTTACCCTGGGCCGGAAGTGGTTCGGGGAGGTCCTCTCCGCTGTGGAGGAGCAGGGCATGACCTACGGCAAGAGTAACGTGGGCCAGGGGAAAAAGGTGATGGTGGAGTTTGTCTCCGCCAACCCCACCGGGCCTATGCACATCGGCAACGCCAGGGGCGGCGTACTGGGAGACGCCCTGGCCTCCGTACTGGAGCGGGTAGGCTATGATGTGTGGCGGGAATTCTATGTCAACGACGCGGGCAACCAGATCCACAAGTTTGCCCTGTCCATTGACGCCAGATACCGTCAGCTTCTTTTGGAGGAGGATCAGGTGGAGTTTCCCGCAGACGGCTACCAGGGGGAGGACATCAGGGAACTGGCCCAGGGCTTTCGGACGGAATTTGGGGACGAATGGCTCCAAAAGCCGGAGGAGGAGCGGCAGGAGGCCATGGCCCGGTATGGGCTGAAGGTCAATATCCCCAAAATGCAGGCCGACCTTCGGCGGTACAAGATCGAGTATGACGAGTGGTTCCTGGAATCCACCCTCCATGAAAGCGGATATGTGCAGGACACGGTGGACAAGCTGACGGCCCAGGGCTGGACCTATGAGAAGGACGGAGCTTTGTGGTTGGATACCACCGGACTTCTGAAGAAAAAGTATATGGCTGAGGGAAAGACCCAGGAGCAGGTGGACAGGCTGGAGCTGAAGGACGACGTACTCCGCCGTCAGAACGGCTTTTATACCTATTTTGCCGCCGACATTGCTTACCACCGCAACAAGCTGGAGGTTCGGGGCTTTGACACCGCCGTCAACATCTGGGGGGCGGACCACCACGGCCATGTTCACCGGCTCCAGGCGGCCCTGGACGGCCTTGGCCTGGACGGCTCCCACCGGCTGGTGGTGGTGCTGATGCAGCTGGTGAACCTTCTCCAGGACGGCCAGCCCGTCCGCATGAGCAAGCGGACGGGAAAGGCCATCGCCCTGCGGGATCTGCTGGACGAGGTGAGCGTGGACGCGGCCCGGTACTTCTTTAACTCCCGCTCCTCCACCAGCGGACTGGATTTTGACCTGGCCCTGGCAGTCCGGGAGGACAGCGAGAACCCGGTCTACTATGTTCAGTACGCCCACGCCCGGATCTGCTCCCTGATCGCCAAGGTGGTGGAGGCGGAAGGGATCCCCGTTCCCCCGGCGGCGGAGGTGGACGCGGGACTGTTGACCAGTTCCGAGGAGCTTGCCCTTCTCAAGACCATCGCCCGGTTCCCTGAGGAACTGAAGCTGGCCTCCAGGGATTACGATCCCTCCCAGGTAAACCGGTATCTGGCCATTCTGGCGGGGGACTTCCACCGGTTCTACAA
>CANRZY010000009.1 GCA_947644625.1 uncultured Pseudoflavonifractor sp. | reverse complement strand
ATGGAGATGCTGACCATGGTGGGGATCAACAACGTGGAGCAGCGGATGAAGCAGTATCCCCACGAGCTCTCCGGCGGTATGCGCCAGCGGGTGATGATCGCCATGGGCCTTATTTGCCACCCCAAGCTGCTCATTGCCGACGAGCCTACCACCGCCCTGGACGTGACCATCCAGGCCCAGATCCTGGAGCTGATGAAGGACCTTCAGAAGAAGACCCATATGGGGATCATCTTCATTACCCACAACCTGGGCGTGGTGGCCGAGATCTGCGATAAGGTCTGCGTTATGTATGCGGGGAAGATGGTGGAGCAGGGGCCGGTGAACGACATCTTCTACTCCCCCGCCCACCCCTATACCGAAGGGCTTCTTCGGTCCATGCCCAGAGTGGACGCGGACAACCACGAACGGCTTATTCCCATTGAAGGGACTCCCGTGGATATGCTCAATCCCCCGGAAGGCTGTCCCTTCGCTCCCCGGTGCCCCTACGCCATGAAGATGTGCCTTCAGAAGATGCCCCCCTATGTGGAGGTGGGAGAGAACCACCGCTCCGCCTGCTGGCTGCGGGTCCAGGAGGCCTTGAAGGAGAAGGAGGGGAAGAAGGATGGCTGAAAAACTGCTGGAGGTAAAAAACCTCTATAAATACTTTCCCGTCAAAGGGGTCAAAGGCCCCGGCGTCCAGGCGGTGGAAAACGTATCCCTTTTTATCAATAAGGGAGAGACCCTGGGCCTGGTGGGAGAGTCGGGCTGTGGCAAGACCACCCTGGGCCGCACCATCCTCCGGCTTCACGAGCCCACCTCCGGTCAGATTGTCTATAACGGCGAGACCATCTATCAGGGAGAGTATCCCTTTGAGCGGAAGGAGACGGCGGAGGGAAAGAGCGTTCTGGGAAAGAAGAGCGTGCCCCGGCCTAAGGCGGTGGATATGTTCCCCATGCGCCGGAAGATGCAGATCATCTTTCAGGACCCCGCCGCCTCTCTGGATCCCCGGATGACGGTGGGAGAGATCATCGGCGAGGCCATCGACATTCACGGCCTGTGTAAGACCCGCGCGGAGCGTACCGAGCGGATCAAGGAGCTTTTGGACCGGGTAGGACTGAATACCGAACACGCCAACCGGTTCCCCCACGAGTTTTCCGGCGGCCAGCAGCAGCGGGTGGGCATTGCCAGGGCCCTGGCGGTGGAGCCGGAGTTCATTGTCTGCGACGAACCTATTTCCGCCCTGGACGTGTCCATTCAGTCCCAGGTGGTGAATATGCTGGAGGATATGCAGCAGGATCTGGGGCTCACCTACCTCTTTATTGCCCACGACCTTTCCGTGGTGCGCCATATCTCCAGCCGGATCGGCGTCATGTATCTGGGTTCCCTGGTGGAGTTGGCTGAGAGCTACGAGCTCAATAAGAACCCCCTCCACCCCTATTCCCAGACCCTTCTCTCCGCCGTGCCGGTGCCTGACCCGGAGGTGAGCCGTTCCCGGCAGCGGATCGTGCTGGAGGGAGACATCCCCTCCCCCATGAATCCGCCCACCGGCTGCCGGTTCCATACCCGGTGCCCCTACGCCTCGGAGAAATGCGCCCAGTGCGCCCCGGAATTTAAGGAGCACCAGCCCGGCCATTGGGCTGCCTGCCATTTATTGGATCAATAAGGCATTGCTATTGTATAGGAGAGGGGGCTTGCCCCTCCCGATGGAAATATGACGAGTATAGCGGGAGGGGTAAGCCCCTCCCCTACGCTTTTTTGTGGGGATCTGCTATGGAATCCTCCGGTCAGGGGGGATATGTTAATATTTCCTTTACAATCCCCGAAACCTGTGCTATAATAATGCCCGTTCAAATTTTGACGCTTTACTGAAGTGAAATGGCCTGGGCCATTTCACGTTCTGTCCCACTTAAAGTGGGACAGAAGCTCTTTTGGTATCAAGGCCCCTTCCGGGGCGTGAAGATACAAATTTGAATTGGAGGAAAAAACAATGAAGAAGCTCGTTTCTCTTGCACTGGCCTCTGCTATGGTGCTGGGTCTGCTGGCGGCCTGCGGTGGCACTACCACCGAGACCACCCCTACCCCGGCTCCTGTGGAAAGCCAGGCTACAGTCGAGACTCAGGCTCCCGCTGACGGTCCCTTCAACCTGAACGTCAACGTGGCTTCTGAGCCCCAGACCATTGATCCTGCCCTGAACTCCGCCGTGGACGGCGCCATCATGACCGGCCACATGTTCGAGGGCCTCTACCGCTGGGCCGATTCCGGCGAGCTGGTGGACGGCGTTGAGGACTGCGACCTGGCCGAGCTGGTCCCCGGTCAGGCGGAGAGCTATGAGAAGGTGGTCAACGATGACGGCACCGTCACCTACACCTTCAAGCTCCGGGACGGCATCAAGTGGTCTGACGGCAAGCCCGTCACCGCCGGCGACTTCGTGTACAGCTGGAAGCGTCTGGCTACCCCCGCCACCGCCGCCGACTACTGCTACATGATCGACATGGTCAAGGGCTACGCCGAGATCAACGGTGGTATTCCTGAGAAGGACGCTCAGGGTAATGTGGTTCTGGGTGAAGACGGCCAGCCTGTCATCAAGGAGTACGCCGATCCCGACACTCTGGCCGTGGAGGCTCCCGACGACAAGACCTTCGTGGCTACCCTGACCTACGACTGCCCCTACTTCCTGGAGATCTGTGCCTTCCCCGCCGCCTTCCCTGTCCGGGAGGATGTGGTGAGCGCCGATCCCGACGGCTGGACCCACAATGTGAGCACTTACATCTCCAACGGCGCTTACACGCTGACCCAGTGGGAGCACAACAGCCAGATCGTTATGGCCAAGAACGAGAACTATTATGACTATGACAAGCTGGGCCCCGATACCATCACCTTCAAGCTGATGGACGACAACAACGCCATGCTGACCGGCTTCAATTCCGGCGAGCTGGACTTTATCGAGGATATGCCCGTGGACGAGATCCCCTCTCTGCTCAACAGCGGCGATCTGCGGATCGTGCCCTACATCGGCACCTACTACGTCTGCTACAACGTGGAGAAGGCTCCCTTTAATAACCCCAAGGTTCGTCAGGCCTTCACCCTGGCCATCGACGCCCAGTATATCGTGGAGAACGTGACCCAGACCGGCCAGGTCCCTGCCTCCGGCTTTGTGCCCTCCGGCGTGGCCGGCGTGGGCCCTGACTTCCGCGCTGAGGGCGGCGACTACTGGACGCCCGCCACTGACGACGCCCAGTATGAGAAGAACTGCGAGCAGGCCCGCCAGCTCCTGGCTGAGGCCGGCTATCCCAACGGCGAGGGCTTCCCCACTGTCACCTATCTCTACAACGCCTCCGACAACCACAAGAAGATCGGTGAGGCCCTTCAGCAGCAGTGGCAGACCGCTCTGGGCGTTGAGGTGAAGCTGGAGAACCAGGAGTGGGCCGCCTTCCTGGAGACCCGGAAAGAGGGCAACTACCAGATCGCCCGGAACGGCTGGATCGCCGACTATAACGACCCCATCTCCTTCCTGGATATGTGGCTCACCGGCGGCGGCAACAACGACGCTCAGTACAGCAATCCTGACTACGACGCCGCCATCAACGAGGCCAAGTCCACCGCCGATCCCGAGGCCCGTATGGCCGCTATGCACAGGGCGGAGGACATCATCATGGGCCAGGACTGGGCTCTGGGTCCCATCTACTTCTACACCCAGAAGTATATGCTCAACTCTGATGTGAAGGGTATGTACTACACCCCCCTGGGCTACTTCTTCTTTGACCGCTGCACGAAGTAAGGAAAAGAAAGCTTGACATATGGGAGCCTCTCCTTTGGGAGAGGCTCCCATATTTTGTTTCCCTTTCCCTGAACTTTGTGCTATAATAAAAATACCAAAGGAGGGCGATGGATATGGCGGAACTCTATATCACCATTGGTCGGCAGTTTGGCAGCGGGGGCCGGGAGATCGGAAAGAAGGTAGCCCAGGCGCTGGAGATCCCCTATTATGATAAGGAGATCCTGGCGGTGGCCGCCCAGGAAAGCGGCCTGAGCCATGAGTTTTTGAAGAGCTACGACGAAAAACCCACCAACAGCTTTCTTTACTCTCTGGTCATGGGGCAGCAGCGCATTTCTCCGGGTATGCCGGGGAACACGGTGGAGCAATTGGCCGCCAACGCCCAGCGGGAGGCGGTGCTGTCGGTGGCCGCCAAGGGAAGCTGTGTTATTGTGGGCCGCTGCGCCGATTATATCCTCCGGGATAAGCCGGGACTGGTGCGGGTCTTTGTCTGCGCCGGCCATGACGCCCGCCTACAGCGGGTGATCCATCGCGACGGGGTAACGGAAAAGGAAGCGGAGGAGAAGCTGCGGAAGATGGATAAGACCCGCGCCTCCTACTACAGCTTCCACACCGACCGGAAATGGGGCGCCGCCGAAAGCTATGACCTGTGCGTCAGCTCCTCTCTCCACGGGGTAGACGCGGCGGTCCGGGTGATCCTGGAGTTTTGTAAGGGTTAAATAAAGGATCGGCATGGGCTCCCGCCTTGGGTAGCCTGTGACCAATGATAAAGGAAACCAATACCCGCCGAGAATTGCTTTTCGGCGGGTATTTCTTTGTGATAAGCGTTGTTGAAAGCTTGGGATTAGGAGGGATAAAATGGACAGACCGGTCACAACGTTATTTATGCTTATGTCCGTTGACGGAAAAATCAGCACAGGGGCCACAGACGATTTGGATGTAGACAAAGATTTTCCCCAAATTGAGGGCGTTCAGGAGGGGCTGCATCAGTATTATGAGATAGAGCAGACAACCGATCTGTGGTCACTCAACTCCGGCAGGGTACAGGAAAAGATGGGCGTCAACCGGAAAGAAATGCCGGATAAAACGCCTGTTTCCTTTGTAATGATCGACAACATTCATTTGACCGAACATGGGATCCGCTATTTTTGCGCCCGCGCAAAAGAGTTTGTGCTGGTTACATCCAACGCGGACCACCCGGCCTTTGGGGTAAATGAGGACAATCTTCATATCATTTTCCAAAACGGGCTGTCTTTGCCTGACGTCCTTACAAAACTGAAGTCGGAATATGGCTGCCAGAGGCTTACCATACAAAGCGGTGGTACTCTGAATGGGCTGTTTCTTCGGGAAAAGCTGCTTGATTATATTGATATTGTGGTTGCTCCGGTTTTAATTGGCGGCAGGGACACCCCTACGCTGATCGACGGGAATTCTTTGCGGACAAAAGATGAATTGGCCCAATTAGGCATATTAGAGCTGCGGGAATGCATAGTCTTAGAAAACTCATACCTCAGACTGCGCTACCAGGTGGTCCGCTGACAACTTCGGTTCCACAGGCGATTTCTCCTGAAAATGTCATGGCGGTAAGCGGGGACAAGGCAAACCGTGGTGGTTTGCCTTGTCCCCGCCTTTTTATAAAGCCCGATCCTTGGATGAGGGCTCTGCCGGCAATTGATATGAATATTATTCGCATCAATATGCAGTAAATATATGTGAAAAAGGTGATTAGGACAATTGATGAGAAAGGGGATAAGCTGTTTTTGTGAAAAACGACAACAAAGAAAGGCTTGCATTTTATAAATTAAAACTGTATAATTATGCATATCCCCAAGAGGAAAAGGAGTGCATGACCATGAAATACCTGACTGTGAAAAAAATATTGGCTCTGGGCCTCGGCGCCGCTGTGAGCCTTTCTCTGCTTACCTCCTGCGGCGGGCAAAGCCAGGAGACCACCGCTCCCAGCGCCGATCCCACAGCCCCCGTTGCCGAAGTGGAAAAGGAGTATGACAAGATGACCATTGAGGAGCTAAAGCCCCTCCTCCAGACGGTAAATGAGGGAAAGCTTACGATGGTGACCAGCCCCGATTTCGCCCCCGCTGAGTTCTATGTGATCGGGGAGGATGGGACCCCCTCTCTGGCGGGAATGGACGTGGCCCTGGCCGGGTATATTGCCGACTATCTGGACCTGGAGCTGGAGATCGTGCCCATTGATTTTGACGGCGTGTTGATGGAGATCCAGAACAAGGCCGCCGATATTGCCCTGGCGGGGCTGGCCGCCGACCCCAAGCGGATGGGGATCATGGATTTTACCGTCCCCTACGAGGTGGACCCGGAGAGCAACCAGTGCTTCATTTGCCTGGAGGAGAATAAGGGCAGCTTCCCCACTCTGGAGGCCACCAACGATCCCCAGTATCAGATCGGCGCTCAGATCGGCTCCATCCAGTCGGATTTTGCCGACCAGTTCAGTCCCAACGCGGAAATTATTCAGTTGGGAAAGGTCACAGACATCGTCAGTGAGCTTCTTTCCGGCAAGCTGGACGGAGCCTATATGGCCATGGATACTGCCGAGGCTTACCATTCCACCTATCCCCAGATCGCCATTGTCCTGGATGTTCCCAACGATTTTGCCGGGACCTGCGCCGGAGTGGTCAAGGACAACCCTGCCCTTCTGGCGGCGGTGAACCTAGCCATTGAGTCTGCTGTGGACCAGGGGTTGGTGGCCCAGTATAAGGAGGAGGCCATGGAGCAGGCCACCGGAAACATTTACGAGGGCCTGCTGGATGAGCAGGGAAACACCCAGGGATAAGTATACGGAATATGCAAACAGGTATTCGTTTCAAATATACAAAATTGACAGATTAGCACAGGAAGAGCGGAAGGAAAACCAACGCTTTGTATAATTCGACGAGAAAAAAGGGGTTGCATACCGGCTCCTGTGTGCGTATAATTATACATACATCCAAAAGGAAAGGAAGCATAGGAAATGAAAAATTGGAAGAAGATCACAGCCATGGCTCTGGCGGCTGTTATGAGCCTGTCCCTCCTCACCGCCTGCGGCGGCGGAACCACCCCCACCTCCGCCCCTACGGAGGAGGGGAACAAGGATTACAGTGAGATGACCATTGAGGAGCTGAAGCCTCTTGTTAAGACGGTCACTGACGGCAAGCTGACGGTGGCCACCAGCCCCGACTTTGCCCCCTATGAGTTCTACGCCATCGATGAATCTGGCGAGCCCCACATCGCCGGCTTTGACCCCGCCTTTGCCGGCTATATCGCCGACTACCTGGGGCTGGAGCTGGAGATCGTACCCATTGACTTTGACGGCGTACTGATGGAGCTTCAGAATAAGTCCGCCGACCTGGGCATGGCCGGCCTGAGCCCGGATCCCGACCGGGAGGGCATCATGGATTTCTCTGATATCTACTACTTGGGCGGACAGTCCTTCTGCTGCGTCCAGTCCAACAAGGACCTGTTCCCCGACCTGGCCTCCACCAACAAGCCCGAATACGAGATCGGCGCGCAGACCGGCTCCATCCAGGTGGGGCTTATGGAGGAGAACAGCCCCGACGCCACCAAGATCCAGCTGGCCAAGGTCACCGACATCATTGCCGAGCTGCTGGCCGGCAAGCTGGACGGCGCCTACATTGAGACCGCTGTAGCTGAGAGCTACGCCAAAAACTACCCTGAGCTGTATATTGCTCTGGACGTGCCCTATGATGTGGCGGGTTCCGCCGTGGGCGTACAGAAGGATAATCCCGCCCTTCTGGCGGCGGTGAATCTGGCTGTCAAGGCCGCTCTGGAGGACGGCAGCATGGACAAGTTCGTGGCCGAGGCTAATGAGCTGGCCAGCGGTGAGACCGCCTCCCTGGTGGACGGCGAGATCGTCAAGGACGAGAAATAAGGTTCCCTGCATATCCGCCCGATCCCTCCCCTGCCCATCCGGGGAGGGATCGGCCTATCTTGGCTAGAAAGCGAAAGGAGAAAGCCGCCCGTGATCAAAATAGAAAATTTTCCCAGGATCCTGCCCTTTTTGCAAATGTTCAAGGAGGGGATCGGCGTTACCGTTTTGCTCTCCCTGTGTACCGTGCTTATCGGCTTTGCCCTGGCCTTGGTGCTGGCGGTAATGCGAATGAGCAATTTTCGTCCCTTTCTGATGCTTGCCCACGCCTTCCCCAAGGTCTTTGGCTTTTTTGAGCGGGATAAGGAGGGACTGAAGCTGGATTCCGGCTTTCTTTATCACATGGGCCGCTTTAATCCCTTCAGCTTTCTGGCCACCGCCTATGTGGAGATCATTCGATCCACCCCTGTGCTGGTCCAGATCTGGATCATTTACTATGGCGTCTTCAACGCCATTAAGCTGCCCGCCTTCAAGCTCTTCGGCTTTATTGCCTTTAACCGGTTTCTTCCTGGAGCGGTGACTCTGGGCATTAACTCGGCGGCTTACCTGTGCGAGATCATCCGCTCCGGTATGCAGTCGGTGGACGGAGGCCAGACGGAGGCGGCCCGGTCCCTTGGCCTTAAGCAGCTTCAGAATCTGCGCTACATCATCATGCCCCAGGCCCTGAAGAACATTCTGCCCGCCATTGCCAATGAGTTTGTCACCATTATCAAGGAGTCCGCCATTGTCTGGACCATCGGCGTGGCCGACATTATGGCGGCGGTCAACGCGGTAAAGGGCGCTACTTACATCATTATGGAGCCCCTGATCGTGGCGGCGGGGATCTACTTTTGCCTGTGCTTCCCCACCAGCAAGCTTATCGCTTATGCAGAGAGGAGGATGCGCCGTGGCGACGTCCGGTAAGATCATTGAGGTCAAGGATCTGAAAAAATATTATAACCGGGGGGCCATCAAGGCTCTGGACGGAGTCACCGTGGATATCAACAAGGGGGACGTGGCAGTGGTCATTGGCCCCTCCGGCTCCGGGAAGTCCACCTTCCTGCGCTCTCTTAATCTGCTGGAGGATCCCACCGCCGGGTCCATTCTGTTTGAGGGCGTGGATATCACCAAAAAGAAATATACCAAGGCGGAGGATTCCACCGGGCGGACCGTTACCGTCAAGGTGGATGTGGACCAGCACCGGCAGAAGATGGGGATGGTCTTTCAGCACTTTAACCTCTTTCCCCACATGACCATCCTGGACAATATGACCCTGGCCCCCGTTAAGGTCAAGGGCATGAGCAAAAAGGAGGCCGAGGAGAAGGCTCTGGCTCTTCTGGACCGGGTGGGGCTGAAGGACCGGGCGGGAGCCTATCCCATCCAGCTCTCCGGCGGGCAGAAGCAGCGGGTGGCGATCGTTCGGGCCCTGGCGATGGAGCCTGACGTGATGCTCTTTGACGAGCCCACCTCCGCCCTGGATCCTGAGATGGTGGGGGAGGTGCTGGATGTGATGAAGGGCCTTGCCAAGGAGGGAATGACCATGGTGGTGGTGACCCACGAGATGGGCTTTGCCCGCGAGGTGGGCAACCGTGTCCTCTTTATGGACGGAGGTAAGCTTCTGGAGGAGGGCTCCCCCACCGATATTTTTGAACATCCCAAGCACCCCCGGCTCCAAGATTTCCTGAGCAAGGTGCTGTAAGGGGCGCGCCAGGGGCGTCACGGCCCACAGAGGAACCACTTAAAGACACGATCCGCAGGGCGCGACGCCTCGGCGCGCCCTGGCAATGGGATCACCCCCAATAGAGGCCTATTCTTTGTAGGGGCGATTTATGAATCGCCCGATTTCCAAAGGAGTGTTTACCCTATGGACAAAAACAAGCAAATTGCCCTTGACGCCATTGATGCCAAGGCCGCGCTGGTGGCCCAGGTCTCCGACGCCGTCTGGGAATACGCCGAACTTTCTCTGATGGAGTTCAAGTCGGCGGAAAAGTTCTGTGAGGTCCTGGAGAAGGAAGGCTTTGCCGTAGAAAAGGGGATCTGTAACATTCCCACCGCTTTCGCCGCCTCCTTTGGAAGCGGGAAGCCCCACATCGGGATCCTGGCTGAGTACGATGCCCTGTCCGGCCTGTCTCAGAAGGCGGGAGGGCTTCAAAAGGAAGAGGCGGAGGCGGGAGGCTGCGGCCACGGCTGTGGTCACAATATGCTGGGAGCCGGAGCCCTGGCCGCCATTCTGGGCTTGAAGGCTTATCTGGAGAAGACCCATACCCCCGGCGCCGTCACCCTCTATGGGTGTCCCGGCGAGGAGGGGGGCGCAGCCAAGGCCTTTATGGCCAGGGATGGGCTGTGGAAGATCCTGGACGCCGCCATTACCTGGCATCCCTCCGACGCCAATGAGGTGGAGACCGGCTCCTCCAATTCCTGCATCCAGACCCAATATACCTTCCATGGGATCGCTTCCCACGCCGCCGGAGACCCGGAGATGGGCCGCAGCGCGCTGGACGGGGTGGAGCTGATGAACGTGGGAGTGCAGTTCCTTCGGGAGCATATGTCCAGCAAGGCCCGGATCCACTACGCCATTACCGACGCGGGAGGCCGGAGCCCCAATGTGGTCCAGCCCAAGGCCAGCGTCCTCTATATGGTCCGCTCCAACCATGTCTCCGAGGCGGTGGAGCTTCAGAAGCGGGTGGACGATATCGCCCAGGGAGCCGCCCTTATGACGGGGACTACCTTTGAGAAAAAATTCATCGACGGCCTGGCCGACACGGTGCCCAACCATACCCTGGAATCCATCCTCTACGAAAATTTCCGGGCTATCGGCGTTCCCACCTACACCGAGGAGGAGTACGCCTACATGGACGCCCTGGGCAAGACCTATCCCGGCGGGGATACCGCCCTTCCCGGCACGGGAGCCAAGAACGACCCCGCCATTGCCGAGGAGGTAAAGGCTCTCCGGAAAAAGAGCGGCCACGCCATCAACGATTTCCTTCTGCCCCTCTACCAGGGGGAGGCATTTGAGCCGGGGTCCACCGACGTGGGAGACGTAAGCTGGCTCACCCCCACCGCTCAGGTCCATGTGGCGGTGTTCGCCAACGGCGCGCCCGGCCACAGCTGGCAGAACGTGTCGGTGGGCGGCACCTCCATCGGCCATAAGGCGGCGGTCCATGCCGGAAAGGTCATGGCCCTGGGGGCCATCGACCTGCTGGAAAAGCCTGAGCTGCTCCAAAAAGCCAGGGCGGAGTTTGAAAAGGCCACCGTCCAAGGCTACACCTGCCCCACCCCCGCCGACGCGGTCCCGGTGGTGCCCGACTGAGTTTGTGAAAGGCCAAACCGCCCGGTATCCCTTTGGATACCGGGCGGTTTTTCGTGGAATGAGCCCATTGCGCCAAAATGCTCCGGGTGGTATGATACTGCGTGAAAAAACAGGGAAGGAGTTTTCCTATGGTCCATCTTCTCTTGGTTATGATCTACCTGTCTTTTATCAGTCTGGGTCTTCCCGACGCCCTTTTGGGCTCGGCCTGGCCCACCATGTATCCCCAGTTTGGGGTGCCGGTGTCCTATGCCGGGGCCATCTCCATGATTATTTCCCTGGGGACCATCGTTTCCAGCCTTCAAAGCGACCGGCTTACCCGGCGCTTTGGACCGGGAAAGGTCACCGCTGTCAGCGTGGGCCTCACTGCGGCAGCCCTTTGGGGCTTTTCCGCCAGCGGTTCCTTCTGGATGCTCTGCCTGTGGGCCGTCCCCTATGGTCTTGGGGCGGGAAGCGTAGACGCCGCCCTCAATAACTATGTGGCCCTCCACTACGCAAGCCGCCATATGAGCTGGCTCCATTGTATGTGGGGGATCGGGGCCACTACGGGGCCTTACATTATGGGCTGGGCCCTTACCGGGGGCCTGGGATGGAATATGGGCTACCGCATCATTGGACTTATCCAGGTCCTTCTTACCGCCCTGCTGGTCCTCACCCTTCCCCTGTGGAAGGGCAAAGGCGGGGAGGGGGCGGAGGAAAAGGAAAATGGGGCGGACCGGCCCCTTTCTCTGAAAGAGATCTTCGCCATCCCCGGAGTCTGGGCCATCATCGCTATATTTTTCTGCTACTGCGCCCTGGAGTCGGGGGCGGGCCTTTGGGCGGGGAGTTACCTGACCCTGGAACGGGGGATGGATGCGGAGACGGCGGCAGGCTGCGCGGGAATGTTTTACCTGGGTATTACCCTGGGCCGGGCTGTATCCGGATTTATTACCTTTAAGCTGGGGGACCACCAGATGATCCGGCTGGGCCAGGCCATTATCCTGGTGGGAGCCGCCGCCCTTCTGATCCCGGCGGGGCCGGGTATGGCGGTGGCGGGTCTGGTGCTGGTGGGGCTGGGCTGCGCTCCCATCTACCCCAGCATCATCCACTCTACCCCCGCCTTCTTCGGCGCGGAGCGCAGCCAGGCCATTATTGGGGTCCAGATGGCCAGCGCCTATGTGGGCTCCTGCCTCATGCCGCCTCTCTTCGGGGTGCTGGCGAACCATGTGGGGGTGGGGCTGCTGCCCCTCTTCCTGCTGGCGCTGCTGGTACTGATGGTGTTTGGCCATGAAAGACTTTTGAAAAAGACCGCATAATTGCCGCTGGGGCCTACCGCCCTTATGCGCTCCTTCCCTCTCTTTGTAGGGGCGGATATTATCCGCCCGGCCTTCGACCCTGTACCGCTTTGAAACCGGTCCTAAAAAAGCTCCCCGCCAATGGCGGGGAGCTTTTCTGTGATCCAATTTATTTTACCGCGATACACTCGATCTCCACCAGCGCGCCCAGGGGAAGGGCCGCTACCTGAAAACAGGAGCGGGCGGGAACGTCGCCCTGGAAGAACTGGGCGTATACGCCGTTAAAAGCGGCAAAATCCTGAATGTCCGCCAGAAAGCAGGTGGTCTTGGCAACGTCGGCGTAGTCCATGCCAGCCTCCTTCAGAACGGCTCCGATGTTTTCCAGAGCCTGCCGGGCCTGGGCTTCGATCCCTCCCTCTGCCAGCTTGCCGGTGGCGGGGATCAGACCCAACTGACCAGAGGTGTAGAGGGTGTTTCCGCACAACTTAGCCTGGCAGTAAGGGCCTACGGCGGCGGGAGCGGAAACGGTGGCAATGGTTTGATTCATTCAGGAGACCTCCCTTATTTCTTCTTGCTGGCCTCCCGCATCCGGGCGCTGTGGTCCAGAATGCGCTTGCGGAGCCGAAGATTTTCCGGGGTACACTCCAAAAGCTCGTCGTCGGCCAAAAACTCCAGATCCTGTTCCAGGCTCATCTGACGGGGGGGCACCAGCCGGAGGGCGTCGTCGGAACCGGAAGCCCGCATATTGGTCAACTGCTTCTTTTTGCAGACGTTGACGGAGATGTCCTCCTGCTTGGGACACTCGCCCACGATCATACCGGCGTAAACGGGAGTGCCGGCCCCGATGAAGAGGGCGCCCCGCTCTTGGGCGTTAAAGAGGCCGTAGGTCACCGCCTCCCCCGTTTCAAAGGCCACCAGGCTTCCCGTGTTTCTTCGGGCGATCTCTCCCTTCATGGGGGCGTATTCCTCAAAGACGGAGGCCATAATTCCTTCCCCCTTGGTGGAGGTCAGAAATTCATTGCGGTAACCAAAAAGGCCGCGGGAGGGGACCAAAAACTGGACCTTCATCCGGTCGCCCACAGGGGTCATGTCCAGCATGTCGCCCTTGCGCTTGCCAATGGCCTCAATGACGCTTCCCACACAATCGGCGGGAACGTCCACCACCAGGCGCTCAATGGGTTCGCACTTTTTGCCGTCGATTTCCTGGAAGAGGACACGGGGGGGAGAGACCTGGAACTCATAGCCCTCCCGGCGCATGGTCTCCATGAGGATGGAAAGGCTCATCTCTCCCCGGCCCGCCACATTAAAGGAGTCGGTGGAGTTTTCCACCTCGGATATCCGGAGGGACACATCCTTCAGAGTCTCCCGGAACAGCCGCTCCCGGAGCTGCCGGGAGGTGACAAATTTGCCTTCCCGTCCGGCGAAGGGGGAGTCGTTTACCGAGAAGGTCATCTCCATGGTGGGGGCGGAGATCTTTACAAACTCGATGGGCTCCACGGCGGTGGGGGCGCAGATGGTGTCGCCGATGGTAATATCTCCAATACCGCTCATGGCAATGATGTTGCCTGCGGTCGCTTCAGTGACGGGGACCTTTCCCAGGCCGTTAAACTGGTAAATGGCGGTGGCCTTAGCCTTCTGGGGCGGAGAGTCGGGGGAGTGAAAATTGCATACCGCGATCTCGTCGTTCTGATGGATGGTGCCCCGCTCGATCCGGCCCACGGCGATCCGGCCTACAAACTCGTTGTAGTCAATGGAGCTGACCAGCATCTGGAAGGGGGCGGCTTCGTCCGCCTGGGGGGCGGGAATATAGTCCAGAATGGTGTCAAAAAGGGGGGTCAGGTCGACGCCGGGGGCGTCGGGGGAATAGCTGGCGGTGCCCTGCCGTCCGGAACAGAACAGCATGGGGGAATCCAGCTGCTCGTCGGTGGCGTCCAGGTCCAGGAGAAGCTCCAGCACCTCGTCCACCACCTCATGGATCCGCTGGTCGGGCCGGTCGATCTTGTTGACCACCACAATGACCCGGTGGCCCAGTTCCAGAGCGCGGCTCAGTACAAAACGGGTCTGGGGCATAGGGCCCTCAGCGGCGTCCACCAGCAGGATAACGCCGTTGACCATCTTCAGGATCCGTTCCACCTCGCCGCCGAAGTCGGCGTGGCCCGGAGTATCCACAATGTTGATCTTGGTATCCTTGTAGTGGACGGCGGTATTCTTGGCCAGGATGGTAATGCCACGCTCCCGCTCCAGGTCTCCTGAGTCCATGACCCGGTCCACGGTGGCCTGGTTCTCCCGGTAGATGCCGCCCTGCTTGAGCATTTCATCCACCAGCGTGGTCTTGCCGTGATCTACGTGGGCAATAATAGCCACATTTCTCAATTTCTCGTTCTGCAAATTGACGCACCTCAAATCTTTTGCGTTAAAAAATAAAAAATCTTACACGGCTTGCTATTATACACGTTTGGCCGGGGAAAATCAATGATTTTATGCACAAAAAGAATAACGCGGCGTATTTTTCTTTGCAAAAATACGCCGCGTTATAAGCTTGAAACAGTCAGCCCATCAGGCCGTGGGACTTCAGAGCGGCCACCAGCGAGGCGGCGTTTCCGTTATAGAGGCGGTAGACCAGTACCTCGGCCAGATCCCAACCATACTCCTCCTTGGTAAAGGCGGGGGAATAGGTGGCAACGTCATTTTCCTTGGATACCTGTACGGAGCCTTTTTCTTGCAGCCGTGTCAGCAGAGAACGCACCGTGGTACGTTCCCAGTCCCGGCGCTCCTTTAACATGATCTGTAGATCCTTGGCGGTCATAGCCGTACCCGTATCCCAAAGGGCCTCCATCACAGAGAGCTCCGCTTCGGAAATGCGGCGGCTGGCGTAGTCAGACATATAGGACCCCTCGATTCCTCATTTTATGTGTCTATCATGCTTTAGAATAACCGATTTTGGGAGAAATGTCAAGATAAAGGCAAGCCTTAGAGGAAGCTTTTGGAGGGAAAGCTCCGTTTCGACCCTTTACCCCATCTCCAGCCCCGTGAGCCGCCGCCGCAGTAGGTCAAGGGCGTGGCTGGCGGAGGTGTATCGGATCCGCTGCCGGCTGCCGGCGGCGTGAATGACCCGGACATAGGTCTCCCCCTGGCCCGCTATGGCGGCATATACCAGTCCCACCGGGTTTCCCCTGTCGTCAGGGTCGGGCCCCGCCACCCCGGTAACGGCCAGGGCAAGGTCGGAGCCGGTCAGGGTCCGCACCCCCTCGGCCATGGCCCTGGCCACCGGGGCGGAGACGGCGCCGTATTGGAAGAGTAGATCGTTGGGGACCCCCAAAACATCATGCTTTACCTGGCCCCAGTAGCTTACCACCCCTCCCTTAAAAGCGGAGGAGGCGCCGGGAAGGTCTGTAAAGCGCTGGGCCAAAAGGCCCCCTGTGCAGCTTTCCGCCACCGAGACGGTAAGTCCCTTTTCCTTTAAAAGCTCCAGGCATACATGCTCCAGAGAGGGTACGTCCACGCCGTAGATCAGATCTCCAAAACGCTTGCGAAGGGCCGCCTCTGCCGGGGCCATCAGCTCCAGGGCGGCGTCGGCGTCTGTGGCCTTGGCGGTAAGGCGCAGCTCCACCTCCCCCTCCTTGGCATAGGGGGCCAGGGTGGGGTTGCGCATGGCGTTCATATGCTCCCGGAGCTGGGCCTCCACAGAGGATTCTCCCATGCCGAAGATCCGCAGGGTGCGGCTGACGATGGCCCCGTCAGTCCAGTCCTGGAGAAAGGGGATCGCCCGTTCCCGGAACATGGGTCCGCACTCGCTGGGGGGACCGGGGAGCATGACCACCCGGATCCCATCCGACTCAAAGCCGCAGCCGGGGGCGGTGCCCCAGTCGTTCTGAAAGGGAACGCAGCCTTCGGGAAGGTAAGCTTGCTGATAGTTGTTTTCGGTCATTTTCCCGCTTTCCGGGTGGAGTTTGCGGAAGTAGGCCTCCATCCGAAGGGCGGCCTCCCGGTTGTAGACCAGCTTTTTCCCAAAGCATTGGGAGAGTACATTTTTGGTCAGGTCATCGCAGGTGGGGCCCAGCCCGCCTGTGGTGATAATAAGGTCGGCCCGGCTTCTGGCGGTCTCCACGGCGGCCTGGAGCCGCTGGGGATTGTCTCCCACCACGGTATGATAAAAAACATTGATCCCCAGAGCGGACAGCTCCTTGGAGAGGGTTTGGGCGTCCGTGTTGGCGATGTTTCCCAGCAGCAGCTCGGTCCCCACGGCGATCAGCTCGGCGGTATGAGACATAAGAAGGACCTCCTTGAAAAAGGATGGCATAATGAGATTAAGATGTAGTATACCACAAAATCCCAAAAACGAAAAGGGAGGCCTCCGATTTTCTCCTTTATCTCTCCCCCAAAAAAGGAGCGCCGGACCCTTTTAACGGGTCCGGCGCTCCTTTTTTCGGCCTTCTGATTATTCCTCCGGCCGTGTGGGATCAACGGCAAGCTGTACCGTGATCTTCTCCACAGCCAGGATCTCTCCCTGCTTATCCGTCCACAGCAGGTATTTTACCACCGCTCCCTCCTTGCCGAAGGGTACGGTAACGGCGGTGGGGGCAGGAGCCTCCGGCTGGGCGGCGCGCAGAGCTTCCAGCGTGTCGGCAACGGCCAGCCCTTTGGCATTTTCAGGGACGGTGTACTTCATCCCGATCTCCACGATCCCGGCGTCGTTGCCCACCTCATAGGTATTCATAATGAGTTTGTCCTTCCCTTCCGCCGTAATAAGAAGGGCGTCGTTTTCGCAGGCATAAGTAAGCTTCGCCGGGGTGGCGGCCTTTACCTCGTAGGCCTGGGCGGTGAGGGTAAGCCCGGCGGTCACGTTCTCAATGGTATCGCCGGACTGGGCCTCGTAAACGGCGGTGTCGCCGCCCAGAGTATAGGTCCACTTACCGGTATAGAAATATTCCTCATCCGCAGGGAGGGCGGGAACGCTTACGCTGCCGCCCCTGGCAACGGCATAGATCGTAGTGTCGTTGCCAATCACATAGGTCACCGAGATTGTGTCGGAGGAAGAGGAAGCGCCGCCGGAGCCACCGCTGCCGCTGCCGGAGGAGCTATCCTCCCCTATAAAAGCGCCGGGCTTCAGCTCCTTCCTGCCTACAAAGACGGAGTGGCTGGACTGGTTCACCACCTTATCGACTACGGTCTCCTCGCTGACGGTGACTCCCTCGCCCTTGGTAACGGTAAGGCTGGCGATCTTTCCGGGGCCCTTCACGGCCACCTTATCAGCGGCGGTCTCCACATTGGCAATAACGCCGTCCTTTTCCACGGTGAGGACCGCTTCGGCGGCAGAGGCGGCTACGGTGACGTTCTCCACTGTTCCGGCTACAGTCAGCTCGGCCTTGGGGGCCTCTACAAAGACCCGCTTAACAGAGGCGTCCTTTTCCACCATTACCTTTCCGCCCTGGGCGGCCAGGACCACCTGGGCGGCCGTAGTCTTCCCGGTTAGGGTCAGAGTGGAGCCGGAGGCCTTGGGGGCCAGGATCAGGCTCTCGGCAAGGACGGCGTTCTCCACCGTTACATCCGCGGCGGCGACTATGACGATCCCCTTCTGCTCCCCGGTCACGGAAGCGCCTTCCTCGGTCACGTAGGCGGAGACCATATTGCTTACCATCTGGGCCACGCTGGCGCGGTTGATATTCAGGGCGGGGGCAAAGTTGTTTTCTCCCACTCCCGCGATCATATCCCGCTCCGCCAGAGCGGCCACGGCGTCCCTGGCCCAGCTGGAGACCTGGTAGGCGTCGTCAAAAAGGATCTTCGCCTCATCGCTGCTCTTCAGGCTCAGGGCCCGGCACAGCAGCACGGCGGCCTGTTCCCGGCTGATGGGGGCGTTGGGCATGGCGTTGGAACCATCTCCCTCCATGACCCCGGCGGCGGTCAGCTTCAGGACCGCGTCTGCGTACCAGGCGTCGGCGGGAACATCCGCGTACTTGTTTTCCGCCTTGACCGGATACCCCATCAGGTTGACCAGCATTTGGGCAAACTCGGCGCGGGTCATTTCCTTATCCGGCAAAAAGTTGCCGTTTTCATCTCCCCGGAAGATCCCGGAGCCGGACCAGCGGTCTACAGCCTCGGCGCTCCAATGGCCCTCCATATCGCCGAAGTCCACAGGCTCCTTGCCTGTGGCGGTAGCGGGAAGGCTTGCCAGGGAAAGGAGCATTGCCCCACTCAGAACAAAAGGCATCAACTTATTTTTTTTCATCACATGTACTCCTTTCATGGAAAGGGCATTCACGGCCCTTTTGAACAGGGCCCAGTATACACGCCATAAAAGGAAAAATCAAAGCAATATTATATCCAAAATAGCCAGTATTTGCTTAAATGGCATTGTTAAAGTTTCTGAATATGCCAAATGGGGGCGAGTCTGACAAAAAGAGAAGGACCGTCTTCCGGGGAAGACGGTCCTTTTCTGCGTTTATAAAATCATGCTTCTCCCCAGCCGATCCGGACCCGTTCGATCCCCTCCACAGCCGCCGTCACCATACCTTCCACATCCAGGCCGGCCTCCGCCTCCTCGCATTGCTTCAGAGTCGGCTTCAGCTTGGGGTGCTTGGGGGTAAAGACGGTGCAGCAGTCCTCGTAGGGAAGAATGGAGGTCTCAAAGGTGTTAATCTTCCGGGAAATGCGGACGATCTCCTCCTTGTCCATTCCCACCACCGGGCGGAAAATGGGCAGGTCGGTGACGGCTCCGGTACAGTGCATAGCCTCCATGGTCTGGCTGGCCACCTGACCCAGGCTCTCCCCGGTAATAAGGGCCTCCGCCCCCACCCGGTTTGCCACCTGGGCGGCAATGCGCATCATAAACCGGCGCATAAGAATGGTGAAATATTCCTCCGGACAGCTCCGCCGCAGCTCCTCCTGAATGGCGGTAAAAGGGACTACATGGACTACCAGCCGCCCTGTCCAGGGGGTGAGGAGCCCTGCCAGGTCCAACACCTTCTGCTTGGCCTCCTCTGAGGTATAGGGGTAGGAGAAAAAGTGGACCATTTCCAGAGAAAGCCCCCGCTTGGCCATCATCCAGGAGGCCACGGGGGAGTCGATCCCCCCGGAGAGAAGGCTTACCGCCCGGCCGCCCATGCCAACAGGCAGCCCGCCCGCGCCGGGCTCCACGTCCCCGTGGACAAAGGCGGCGTCGTCCCGGACCTCTACATAGACGGTAAGGTCGGGATGGTGCATATCGGCGGTCAGGTGGGGATAGGCCTCGTCCAGCTCGCCGCCTAAATATTGGGCAAGCTGGATGGAATTGAGGGGGAAGGTCTTGTCGGAGCGCTTGCACTCCACCTTGAAGGTTTTGGCCGCCGCCAACTGGGGGGCCAGAAACTCCCGGACGGCGGCAAGCATGGCGTCCTTGTCCTTCTCGCAGGCCCTGCTGCGGCACACCCCCACCGCGCCGAAGATCTTCTTCATGGCCTCAAAGGCGGCGTCCACGTCGCAGGAATCCTCCGTGGGCTCCACATAGGTGATGGACTGTTTGGTATATACTTTGAACTTGCCCCCGCAGTGCTGGAGCCGCCGTCTGGCGTTCTGCATAAGCTGTTCTTCAAAGTTGTGGCGGTTCAGGCCCTTGAGGACCAGCTCGCCCAGCTTCAAAAGGATGATATCGTTCATGGAAAAGCTTCCTTTCCGGTAAAAGTCAGGTGTATTGTAGCATAGTTTTGGGCCTCAGGCAATAAGCTCCGAAGCCCCGCAGTTGCATTTTTCCTCTTTTTGGGATATACTGGATTCTGCGAATATCAAGATACGGAGGCCCTCCATGACAACCCAAGAGATGAAGCGCAAAAGCCACATTGCCATTTTCCTGTCCTACTATAAGCCCCATATGGCTATTTTCCTTCTGGATATGGCCTGCGCTTTGGGGGTATGCCTCATTGACCTTCTTTTTCCCATCGCCTCCCGGACCGCTCTGAACGAGCTGCTGCCCCAGGGACTGTTCAACGCCTTTTTTGCCCTGATGGGCATTTTGCTCCTGGCTTATCTCCTGAAGGCCCTTTTTTCCTATATCATCGGCTATTGGGGCCATCTGCTGGGGGCCCGGATCGAGACGGATATCCGCCGGGACCTTTTCCACCACATGGAGACCCTGTCCTTTTCCTTTTTTGATAAAAACCGCACCGGTCAGCTTATGAGCCGGGTCACCGGAGATCTTTTTGAGATCACCGAGCTTGCCCATCACGGGCCGGAGGATTTCTTTATTTCCACCGTCACCCTGGTGGGGGCGTTTTTTATCATGCTTACCGTCCGGTGGGAGCTGGCCCTGATCGTCTTCGCCGTGGTCCCTATTTTCCTTGCCTTTACCGTGCTCCAGCGGCGGCGGATGAGCCGGGCCTCCGTGGAGGTAAAAAAGAAGCTGGCCATCATCAACGGAGAGGTGGAATCCTCCATTTCCGGGATCCGCACCGCCCAGGCCTTTGCCAACGAGGAGGAGGAAAAACGGAAGTTTGGGGCCTCCAACGAGCTGTTCCGGGACGCCAAACGGGACTATTACAAGGCTATGGCTACCTACCACGCGGGCATGGAGCTCTGCATGGGGATCCTTCCCGTGCTGGTCATTGCCGCCGGAGGCCTTTTCATCATCCGGGGGACCATGGACTATGTGGATCTGGTGACCTTCTCCCTCTATGTCACCACGTTTATCACCCCCATCCGCAAGCTTTCCGCCTTTGTGGAGCAGTTTATGCAGGGCATGGCGGGCTTTTCCCGGTTTGTGGAGCTGATGCGTACCGAGCCTGAGGTGGCCGAGGCCCCGGACGCGGTGGATCCCGGCGTTCTGCGGGGGGATATTGACATTGACAAGGTGACCTTCTCCTACGCCCCCGATAAGCCCAACGTGCTGGAGGAGGTAGAGCTTCACATTCCCGCCGGGGAGACGGTGGCGGTGGTAGGACCCTCTGGAGGGGGGAAATCTACTCTGTGTCAGCTCATCCCCCGGTTTTATGACGTGACCAGCGGCTCCATCCGGGTGGACGGCAGGGACGTGCGGGAGCTGACCCTTTCCGGACTGCGGAAAAATATTGGCGTGGTCCAGCAGGACGTATTCCTTTTCGCTGGGACGATCTTCGACAATATTGCCTACGGAAAGCCGGGGTGCACGGAGGAGGAGGTTTACGCTGCCGCCAAGCGCTCCGAGCTTTATGACGATGTGATGGCCATGCCTCAGGGCTTTCAAACCTATGTGGGCGAGCGGGGGGTCATGCTCTCCGGGGGACAAAAGCAGCGGGTGAGCATTGCCAGGATATTTTTAAAGGACCCTCCGGTACTGATCCTGGACGAGGCCACCTCCGCTCTGGACACGGTGACCGAGCAGAAGATCCAGGGGGCCTTTGACGAGCTGGCCCGTGGCCGGACGACCCTTATCATTGCCCATAGGCTGTCCACCGTCCGTTCAGCGGGGCGGATCGCCGTCATTGATGATAACCGGGTGGTGGAGCTGGGCTCCTGGGAGGAGCTGGTGGCCAAGGATGGCGAATTTGCCCGGCTGTGCAGGGCCCAGGAGATCTCGTAAACAGGTTCATTCCAGAGCCGCCAGCAGTAGCTGGACGCCCAGGCGGAAGCCGCGGGAGAAGCACTCCCGGCGCTCAACGCGGAGAATGTCGCATTGGGCCTCGGAGAGCCGGTCCAGATATTCCGGGGAAAGAGCCTCCTGTATGGAGGCTTCCAGGGCGATGGCCTTTTGCAGTAGCGCCGAATGCTCCGGCCCCATGCTGTCGGGCTGGGTAATGCTTTCCAGATAGGCTAGAATATCATCCATATGCTCCCCTCCAAAACAGCGAACCTCACATTCACTATTATAAATGAACCTTAGGTTCATGTCAAGGAGATGTTTTATTTTGACACCCTTTTATATGCGCCTGCGTGAAATACGGAAAATAAGAAAAAAAACGCAAGCGTCCTGCGCAAAATGTGTTGGAGTGTCAACGCGCTCCTACCAATATTATGAGGCAGGAGACCGGGAGCCAAGTATTTCGGGGATAATCGCCCTTGCGGATTTCTTTGACGTGACCACAGATTATCTCCTGGGCCGGACGGACAAGGAGTGAAGCCATGCTGTATTATATTCTTCCGATCTGCCTGGTTGGGCTCGACCAACTGGTGAAGTGGTGGGTCCGCTCCTCCATCCCCCTGGGAGAGTCCATCCCCTTTATTCCCCATTTGATAGATCTGACCTACACCCAAAATACCGGGGCCGCCTTTTCCAGCTTTTCCGGTATGACCTGGCTCCTCACCCTGGTGTCCCTGGGGGCCTCCATCGTGGTGGCGGTACTGCTGGCAAAGAACTACTTTCCCGGCGCTTGGGGAAAGCTGTCCCTCTCCCTCATTCTGGCCGGAGCGGTGGGAAACCTCATTGACCGGGCCCTTTTGGGCTTTGTCACCGATATGTTTGAGACCACCTTCATGGACTTTGCCGTTTTCAATGTGGCGGATATCTGCGTGGTGGCGGGAGGCTTTCTCATGGTCTTCTATGTGCTGCTGCTGTGGGACAAGGACAAGGACAAGGAGGGCGGCCATGACCCGGCTTGAGCTTACCGCCGACCGGACGGGGGAACGGTGCGACCAGTTTCTGGCCCGGACGGTCCCGGAGCTGACCCGGTCCGGGGCTCAAAAGCTGCTGGAGGACGGGGCGGTAGAATGCGGCGGAGAGCCGGTAAAGAAGAATCGAAAAACCATTCCCGGAGAGGTCTATATTGTGGCGCTTCCCGCTCCCGCACCTGTGGAGGCTCTTCCTCAGAATATCCCCCTGGACGTGGCTTATGAGGATGAGGATGTGATCGTGGTCAATAAGCCGGTGGGTATGGTAGTCCATCCGGCGGCGGGGCACCCCGACGGCACTTTGGTAAACGCTCTGTTATATCACTGCGAAAATAGCCTGTCCGGAATCAACGGAAAGCTGCGCCCCGGCATTGTCCACCGGATCGACCGGGACACCTCAGGGCTTATCATCGCCGCCAAAAACGACGGCGCTCACCTGTCCCTGGCCGGACAGCTGGAGGACCACAGTCTTTACCGGGAGTACCACGCCATTGCCGTGGGAGGCTTTCGGGAGGACGGCGGCACGGTGGACGCCCCCATCGCCCGGCGCCCGGCGGACCGAAAACGGATGGCCGTTGACCGGGAAAGAGGCAAGCGGGCGGTGACCCACTGGGAGGTATTGGAGCGCTATTCCGGCTATACCTATTTGAAGTGCCGCCTGGAGACGGGCCGGACCCACCAGATCCGGGTCCACCTGGCCTCTCTGGGCCATCCCCTGCTGGGGGATACGGTCTACGGAGCGAAAAAGCCCTATCCCGGCCTTGCGGGCCAATGTCTCCACGCAAAAAAGCTGAGCTTTGCCCACCCCCGGACAGGGCGGCGGGTGGAGGTGGAGTGCCCGCTGCCGGAATGGTTTGAGGCGGTCAGGAAAAAGCTCCGGCCGATATAGGGCGTTTTTACAAATTGGGGAAGCGGCTTACATCATAAGGCTGTACCTTCGCTTGACAAGGGCAAACACGCCCCAGAGGACCCCAAAGGGTGCGCTGGCGGCGTTCTCCCCCTTGCCGGGGGACAGCCCGCCTGCGGGGTGCGGCTTGGGTCCTGCAAAACCGTGTCTGCCCTTGTCAAGCGAAGGTATTGCCGACAAAAAGAATATAACAGGTAAGAGCGTCGGCTCCCGCAGGAGCCGACGCTCTTTTTTATGGGCAAGAGGCGCTCATTTTCTTTATATATAATGCTGTTAGGCCATAAAATAAGAAAGCCAAAATTGTTATTATGCACAAAAAAAGTGGGTAAAAATGTGGTAGTATACTAGTGGACGGTGATGGGCCACGATGGTATAATAAAAAACAACTTTCATGTATATGTGACATGAAGCGTGATAATGCTCTAGAGCATTATCATTTCTCCCCGAAGGGAGAAATGATAATAATTAAAAACAAGGAGGAGCTCCCAATGAAAAAACAGTTGAAACGAATGGTATCCATGCTTTTGGTGTTGGTCATACTGTTGGGAATGGTTCCAGCCGTGGCCGCGCCGGGCAATGGGGAAAGCTTTGCTGATATAAAGGGGCATTGGGCGGAACAGGCTATTGAGACCTGGAACCAGCACGGGGTCATGAAGGGATACGATGGAAGGTTTCGCCCAGGGGATCCCATTACCCGCGCGGAGGTGGCACAGGTCATTTCCAATCTGCTGAAGCTGACGAAACAGACCTCCAATCCCTTCGCGGATGTGGAGGGGGACGCTTGGTATACCGAGGCGGTGCTGAAATGCGCCGAGGCCGGGATCATGGTGGGAAGCGGCGGTCTTTTCCGTCCAAATGATCGGATCAGCCGTCAGGAGTCCATGGTGGTGATTGCGCGGTCGTTGGCAATCGAGCCGGTGGAAAACCTGCCGGTGGATCGCTTTGCCGACGGGGAACAGGTCGCGGACTGGGCAAAAGGCGCCGTGGCGGCGCTGATGGAGGCTAAGATCGTGGAGGGGACCTCTGAAGGGCGTCTGGCGCCGCTGAAGGATATAAGCCGGGCTGAGGTGGTCACCATCCTGAACCGTTCGATCAGCGCCTATATCGCGAAGCCTGGAACCTATACGCTGGACGGGAACAATGGGACCGGACTCGTGCTGGTGGCGTCCGGTGGAGTTACTGTCAGCGGGACCGTAGTGGGGACATTGCTGATTGGCGGAGGCGCTGGACAGGGAGCGGTAAAGCTGAAGGACACCGAGGCTGACTCTGTGATCGTAAGCGCGGACGGCGTACAGGTGAAGATTACCGGAAAGAGCAGTATTACAACGCTCAAGGTCCAGGAGAACGCCGAAAAGGTAACGGTGGAGATGGTCGGGAACGCCAAGGTGGAACATATCCAGACGCCCGCCGACACTCAGGTGATAAGGCCGAAACCCAGTCCCCAGGAGAGCGATAAGGATACCGACACAGGATCAAGCGCTACCGGAGCGGTATCCATCCAGGGCGGCGGAGACATAAAGGACCTGCCGGAGGAGGAAAGTGCGGAAGTGCGCTTTACTACCGTTCCGGAGAATGCCGTACTGACTGCCGCCAGCAGCGATACCGGTGTGGTTTCCGTCATGGTGGACGGACATACCGTTCGGGTCACCGGAAAAAAGCCGGGGACCTCCCTTGTGACGGTCACCGCGTCCGCCGACGGGTATGAGGATGGGACCGCGAAATTTTCCGTGACCGTAACGGAAAAGCCGATTCCGGAGGGCGCCTTTGTCCTCTTTCAGGGGACTACGGTCCCGGATATTTATGTGGAGGAGACGGACTATAAACAGGTCGTCCGTGCCGTGGGGGATCTGCAGTTGGATGTAGAGCGGGTCACGGAGGTCAAGCCCCTTGTCCGGCATGACCGCTCGGAGCTGTCCGGCCTGGCCATTATCGTGGGCTCGGTGGAAAACAGTCAGATGATCGGAGAGCTGATGGCCGCTGGGAAGCTGGATGAGGCCAGGGATCTGGAGGGAAAGTGGGAAAGCTACATCATTAAGATCGTGGATGAGCCCATGGAGGGCGTAGACAGGGCGCTGGTCATCGCGGGCAGCGACAAGCGGGGCACGATTTACGGGATCTACGATGTTTCCGAACAGATTGGCGTATCTCCCTGGTACTATTGGGGGGATATCCTGCCCGAGGTGAAAAACCGGGTCTTTATTTCAGAGCCTCTCAAGGTGCAGGGGGAGCCCTCTGTCAAATACCGCGGCATTTTCATTAACGACGAACAAAGCTTGTATGCCTGGACAAAGAACGGGAACGACCCCGTAAACAATATCGGGCCGGAGACCTACAAAAAGGTCTATGAGCTGCTGCTGCGTCTGAGGGCAAACTATTTATGGACCGCCATGCATTCCGAGCCCCGTCTTGGCCCGGTGGCGCATTTCAATAAATATCCCGAAAACCGGCAGCTGGCGGCCGAATACGGCGTCGTGGTGGGCACGAGCCACTGCGAACCCATGATGATGAACGGCACGGCGGACTGGTTTGACTACCTGCAGACGCAGGGTTATTTTGAAGGAAAGACACAGACCGAGGTCGTGGGAAAAAGCAATAAGGTCGACAACTGGATGAACGACAACGCCGGTAAATACGGCTTCCCCAAGTATGATTACAGCATAACCGAAAACCGGGGCTTTATTGACGCCTATTGGCGGCAGGGGATCGACTGGTATAAGGATGTGCCGGTCTCCTACACCCTGGGAATGCGGGGCCTGCATGACAGCGGGTTCCGGACGGCCAACGCGAAAACCGATCAAGAAAAGCGGGATGTGCTCCAGGCGGTGGTGGACAGCCAGGTGGAAATGATGAAGGACGCCAACGAGGAGTCCTTCCCCATCTTTGTCCCCTACAAAGAGGTCCTGCCCCTTTATAACCTGGGCCTGAAGCTGCCCGAGGATACGACGATCGTGTGGGCGGAGGATAACCAAGGCTTTATCCGGCATTTCCCCACGGCGGAGGAACAGGCCCGGGAAGGCGGGAACGGCGTATACTACCATCTGCAGTATAACGGAAGGCAGGGCTATCTGTGGATGGATTCCGTTCCCCCCGCACTGATCCTCAGTGAGATGAGCAAGGCCTATGAGGCCGGAGTACAGCAGCTCTGGGTGCTGAATGTGGGCGATATCAAGCCCTATGAGAAGGGCGCGCAATTCTTCCTGGATATTGCCTGGGATATGGAGAAATGGACGGCAGACAACCTGATGGGCCAGGACGGCGGGGACAGCTTTTTCCAGGAGCTTTCTGAGAAATGGTTCCCCGATGCGGACAGCGCTGAGGTGGGGCAGATCCTGCGGGAGTACTATCACCTGAATTATTCCCGCAAGCCTGAGCATACCACCCTCAGCGATTCCCGCGGCGCGGTATATGACCCGGTCAATTACGGCGATGAATCCATGCAGCGCCTGGCCGATTATCAGGAGCTGTTTGGACGGGCCGCCGCCGTTCTGAACGGACTGGACAAAACCCAGGGGGATGCCTTCTATCAGCATGTGGTGTACCCCATTGAGGCGTCTTATTATAATAACCTGAAGTATTACTACGCCCAGAAGAGCCAGCTCTACAGCAGCCAGGGGCGTACCGCCGCGGCAAACCTGTATACCCAGCTGATCGACTGGGCCCAGACCCAGGAGGACGACGCCAAGGACCACTACAATAAACGCATTTCCGACGGGAAATGGGACGGCATTATGGAGTCGGGCAATTTCCTCCATTCCAATATCGCCCCGGCAAAGCCGAAGGGGGCGGCTATAACCAGCGTGCCCTATCTCAGCGGCTTGGGCGTTGTTGTGGAGGGGGAAATGGAGCAGGCGGAGGACAGCGCTCTGGACTTCTCTGCCTATCAGCACGATACCCGCTATGTGGACGTATTTAACCTGGGCGGGAAGGCCTTTGCTTTTACGGCGGCGGCGGATCAGCCCTGGGTAAAGCTTTCGGAGGCTGAGGGCACGGTTTATGATGAGCTGCGCCTGTTTGTCACCATTGATTGGGCCACTCTCCCGGCGGGAGACCAGACCGCCACCCTGACCATTCAGGGCGCGGGCGGAACAAAAGAGATCGCGGTGCGGGTAAACAATCCTGCCCTGGTCCGGGAGCAGCTCAATGGCTACGGAGAGGCCAACGGCTATGTGGCTATCGAGGCGGAGCATTATACGGATTGCGTCAAGGACGGCGATGTCGGATTTTTCGCGTTTGACGGGTTGGGCCGATCGGGAGCCTCGGTTTCGGCAGGACCCATGGGTACGCCGAACTATGCGGATAACGTGAAGAGCGCGCCTTACCTGACCTATCCGGTTTACTTCCAGACCGCGGGCGATTTTGAAACCACGGTTTACCGCGTTCCCTCTCTGGACGAGGTGGGGCAGCGGCTGGCTATTGGTGTGGACGACGGCGAGCCGGTGGTGTTCTCAGGCAATCATGTTTCGGACAATACGGCCTGGGAGACAAACGTTACAAACGGGATCGAACGGCTGACCAGAACCATCCATGTGCCCGACAGGGGTTATCATATGGTCAAGCTGTATATGGTGGACGCGGGGGTGTCGGTGGACCGTATCGTGATCAATACCGGCGGACTGCGTACGTCCAACCAGGGCCCGGCGGAAAGCTATCATTCGGTGTATAACCGGGACGCGGGAGAGACCCCCAAGCTTCTTTCTATGCCGGGGGCTGTCCTGAAGGCTTATATGGAAGAGGTCTCCGCCATGGCCTCCCAGGAGAGCGATCCCACCGGGAAGGAGATCCTGGAAAACGCGCTTGCCCAGGCAGAAAGGGCGCTGAGTCAGTCTGGGGCCGACGCTGTGCGCCGGGGCTATGCCCAGCTGGCGGGCGCGGTGAGGAGTGTTGAGATGTTGCGGGATATTGACGCCCTGCTCCAGGCGACCCTTGATGAGTGCGGGTCTATCCTTGCTGCGTCGGAGCTTCCCATTTCCCCCTATGACCAAGCGTCCATTGACCGGTTTGTGCCGGTTTATGACCGGTATAAGCAGATCGACCTGACAACTGCCTCCCGTGGAGAGAAGCTGACGGCTTATGAGGCCCTTCAGCAGGCGATCCTGGAGGTAAAGCAGTACCGTAAACTGAAGGTGACCGCTTCCTCCACTGAGTCCCAGAACGGCAATCTGGCTGAGTACGTCGTTGACGGAAACCCTGATACACGCTGGGCGGCAAACGGAGGTTCCTATCCCCAGTGGATCCAGGTGGACCTGGGAGAGCCCTATAGCTTGACCGGGATCGGCATAAGCTGGTTTGTCAGCGGCAGCCGCGCGTACAAGTACACCGTCGAGACCAGTTTGGATGGGGAAACCTATACGCAGGTAGTGGACCGCTCCAATAATACAACAGCCGGCGTTGTGGAGGACGCTTTAAACAATGTGGGTGCGCGGTATGTGCGCGTTAACGTGTCAGGAAACTCCACCAACAGCGGAAACGCCTCTATTTTTGAGATCGAGCTGCAAGGAACAAGACAGATCCCTATATCCGCTGAAACTCTGCGGGAATTGAATTCCGCTCTGGAAGCGGCGAAGGGACTGAACGGCGGGGAATATACCGTCGACAGCTACGCCCCGGTGCTGGCGGCGATCCGGCAGGCGGAAGCCATTGTGGAAAGCGGCGTTGGCGGGGAGCAGCAGGCGGTCGGCCTTGTAAATACGTTGAAGAATGCGGCGGATATGCTGGTAAGGCGGAAAAATATCCTCGTAGACGACTTTCAGGTCGATACGCGTGGAGAGTTGGATGGTTGGGAATTTATTGAAACCAACGGTACCGTAACATTGGAGGGCGATGATAACAAGTACCTGAAGATCGCACAGACGGAAAAAGCTGCCTCCGTCGAGGCGAGAAGGAGCTTTACAGAGATCTCCGGAAAGGTGTACATTGAGGCAAAGGTCCGCTCCGATACGCCCAAAACCTTCTACGGCGCGCCATATTTGTACGAGAACAAGGATTCTGCTACGATCCTTGGAGCGCTTGCGTTGCGCGACGATGGAAAAATCATGGCCACATATAAGGCGGGCAGCTCCTCCATGAAGCAGGTCGGTACCTTTAAGAGTGGAGAATGGGACGTTATCAGCCTGATCGTGGACAGTGGGACGCAAAAAATGCAGGTATTTGTAAACGGGGAGCGGATAGCGACAGACCTGCCCATGCGTAATCCGCTGACCACGCTTGGTATGCTGCGGTTTTATTCTGATGATAAAGACACAAGCCGTCCGAAGGGTATTTTCTATCTGGATGATTTGAACGTTTATCAGGAATCCTTTGGGATCGTTACCGACGACAACGACGTTTCCTATGCGGCCCCTGTGACGGCAGAGGTTCCGCTTGGGACGGCGCTGGACGATGCGATAGCCGCTCTTCCTGCGAGGGTGAGAGTAAAGCTGGGCGACGATTCCTGGCAGGAGATGGAGGCTGTCGGGTGGACCTGTGACGCTTACAACGCCGGTGCGGCTGGGACATACAGCTTTACCAGTGATTTGAGGCTTCCAAATGGGATAACAAATACGTATAGCATCCAGGCCACTGGAAAATTGACGGTGGCCAAAATCAAGGTGGCCTGTGTAGGAGACAGTATCACCGAAGCCAAGCGGATCGTTACGACCGAAGGTAAAACGGAAAAGGAGCAGCTTCACGGACAGCTGCAAACTTATCTGGGCGACAATTATGACGTACGAAATTTCGGGATAAGCGGCGCTACCATGCTGTATGATGGTATTGATAAAAATAACGCGAAAAAAGGGTACGCATTTCAGACCCAGTATACTCAAAGCCGGGAGTTCCAGCCGGATATCGTAGTAATCATGCTTGGTACCAACGATTCCAAGCCCTATAACTGGGATGCCCAGAAGACGGAATTTATTGACGATACGCTGAAGCTTATTAAGAGCTATCAGGACCTGCCCTCCCACCCCAAGGTCTACCTGGCAGCTTCTCCGGTGGCGGGAAGCAACAGCTTTGACATCCAGGCGGACGTGGTCCATGAGCAGGTGGTGCCCCTTCAAAAACAGGCCGCGCTGATTGCGGATGTGGGCTTTATTGATACCCATACCGCCATCCCCGCCGTTTCCACGGAACTGTTCTTTGATAATGTCCATCCCAAAGCGGCGGGCTATTCCATCCTTGCGCGCGCCATAGGCGACGCTATGGCAAAGACGGATGTTCCCAAAGCGCCCGCCATTACCCGGACGGTGGACTACGCCTGTTCTACGCTTTTGGGCGTGAGCCCGCAGCTGCCGGATTTTGTAGCTGTGAGCTATGAAGGGGGCGGCGCCGGCGTCGCCCAGGTGGAATGGTCCCTGGATGGAGTTGGATTTGACGCCGTGGGTACGGTAAACGTGACGGGAAAGCTGAAGGGGCTGGAGGTTTCCACGAAGGCTGTGGTGACCGTATCGGGGGAGGATTCGCCCCAGCAGAAGGCCCTGGAGGCGGCGTTGGAGGAAGCGGCAGGCTGTAAGGCGGATTCCTACACGGTGGACAGCTACGCGGTACTGAAAAAGGCGGTGAAAGCTGGCGAAGAGGCCGCCACACTGGAGGCCATGGGGGCTGCCGCCACGCAGATCACCAACGCCATAAGCGCGCTGGTAGAGAGAGGGGCCTACATCGTCGACGACCGCTTTGACGACGCGAGCGACCTGACGGCCCTGGAGAACGCGGGCTGGGAGTTCATTGAGACCGTCGGTACGGTGACGCTGGAGGAGGACGGCGGCAACAAATACCTGAAGCTTGCGCAGACAACACAGGAAAAGTCAAAGTCGGTAGAAGCGCTCAGAAGCTTTCCGGAGACCTCTGGTAAGATGTATATTGAGGCGAAGGTACGCTCCGACACGGCGGCGACCTTCTATGGCGCGCCCTTTGTGTTTCAAAACAGGCAGACCTATCCCGGTACGATCCTCTGCGCCGCTATCCTGCAAAACAACAAAGTAAATGTGTACAGCACGGCGGGAAGCAGCAGCCAAAAAACGGTTGGCAGCTTTAAAACCGCAACGTGGCATACGCTTAGTATGATTATCAACGGCGGAAAAATACAGATCTATCTGGACGGGGAACAGCTTGGCGGAGATCATCCCATGCGCAATACCGCAGATACCATAGGTCTGCTTCGGTTCTATTCTGATGATTACAAGAACGGAAACGGGACGTTCTATTTAGACGACGTCCGGGTCTATCAGGAAGCGGGGACGGGATCGGAAGAGCCCGATGATCCCGATAAAATCAAGATTGCCTGCATCGGAGACAGTATCACCTATGGCAATGACGGTACGTCGAGCGGGCAGGTGGACGCGGACAAGACGTACCCCGCCATGCTTCAAAGGCTGCTGGACGACGCCAAAGAGACAACCGGCAAGACCTATGAGGTCCAAAATTTTGGCCGGAATGCCGCTACAATGGTAAACAACGGCACAAGAAATAACGGCAAAGAGGCGGCGGGGTATACCACCGGCGAAAAGCCTGAGTATCAGGCCAGCCTGGCCTATCAGCCGGACATCGTGCTTTTGATGCTGGGGACAAACGACTGTAAGGATGAAAATTGGACCAAGTATCAGGCTGACTATGTTCCCGACGCACTGAGCCTAATTAAGAGCTATCAGGACGCCAACCCTGACGTTCAAATCTACGTGGCGACCTCCGCAACCTATTTCAAGACCAGCAACACGACCACATTGAACCGGTTGAATGATTATGTTGTTCCTCTTCAAAAGCAGATCGCGCTGATTACGGATTCCGGATATGTGGATGTGCAGAAAGCGACAAAGAGCGCTACAGGCGCGCAGGGCGGCACGGAGGCTCCTGATACACAGTTTCCTGACGGTGTGCATGGCTATGGTCCGGTAACGGGCGGCGTTATGCAGTGCGAAGGCTATGCCATGATTGCCCAGGCAATGTTTGAGGCTCTGACAAAAGAGCAGCGCCCAACGGCGCCGGAGCTCGTGAGCGTAGCCGCGGTTGCGTGTTCAACCACGGAGGGGCAGATCCCCGGAGATCTGCCGCTGTTTGTCGCGGTAGAATACGCCGACGGAAGTCATGGGTACGCAATGGCGGATTGGTCCGGTTTGACCGGGGAGCAGTTTGCCTCCGCCGGTACTGTCACGGTAAACGGCGTGCTGGCAGGGCTGGATACAAAGGTGGAAGCTACCATAACGGTAACGGCAATTGATGCGGGCGCCCAGAAGGCCTTGGAGGACGCGCTGGCAGCGGCGGAAGGGTGCGATGGGGAGGATTACACCGTCGACAGCTATGCGGCGCTGCAAACTGCGGTTCAGACCGGTATGGATTGCGGTCCTGAGGACATGAGAGATTGCGCCGACCGGATCACGGCGGCCATTGACGCCCTTGTGGAACGAAACTATATCGTCAACGATACCTTTGATGAGGCTGCGGAATTGGCTGACCTGGAGGGGTGGAGCTTTGATACCTGCCAAGGGGACGCCGGAACGATAGAGCTGGCCGGGGACGCGGGGAATCAATACCTGAAGCTTGTCCAGACCAAGCAGCAGCAGACGCCCCGGCTGTATGTGGAGGCCCTCAGAAGTTTTGACAGCGTCTCCACATCGGGTAAGGTGTACGTTGAAGCAAAGATCCGTTCTGATACTACCATCAGCTACTATGCCGCTCCCGCCGTTTTTCAGCAGGAGAAAACGGAGGACCCCATTTGTGGTTCGATCCTGGAGGGCGGCTCGCTGAAGGTATATAAAACAGCGGGGTCGGGGACGCGCGTAGAGGTCGCCAAGCCGAAAACGGGCGTATGGTACACCGTCGGCATGATTATCGACGGGGCGGACATGCACTTTTATTTGGATGGAAAACTGCTGGGCACATATCCGCTGCGTACGGTGCAGGAGAGTGTGGGGCTTCTTCAATTTTCCTGCAACAGCTATAAAGGCGAGATGCTGACTTCCTACATTGACGACGTCCGTATTTACACGGAGAAATAAAAGCTTATGACCAAGCAAGGCGGAGGGCTTAGCCCTCCGCCTTTGCCGCCAGGTATCCCTGATAAAAGAAGTGGAGACAATGAAAGCGTTCCAGCTCAAACTGGGCGGCGGCGTATTCCTCCATAAGCCGGGCCACCTCCCCGCCGAAGCACTCCGCCATCATGTCCTCCAGGGTCTGGGCGGCAACGCTGTACTGGGTATAGAGCGGGTGGAAGGACAGCTCTCCGGCGGCAAAGGGCGGAGCCTTTTCGAACAGATTCTCGATGTGCTGGTCCATGATAATACCTCCAAAACGATATATCACTATGTTACCACACTTTTCCATGTTAGTGAAGTATCACTAACATGGAAAATGCAAATCCTCTATGATAGTGATATATCATCTTAGGGGCGTTGCTTATGGATACCCGTGCGGCAATCGTCAATCGCATCGTTCAACTGTGTAACGAGCGGCATATTACGCCAAACGGGTTAAGCAATATTGCCGCAGTACCACAATCAACAATCAAAAGTATTTTGAATGGAGAAAGTCAAAATCCAGGTGCAGTGACCATCAAAAAACTCTGTGACGGTCTTGAGATCACCTTGGGAGAGTTTTTCTCCACCCCGGAATTTGACGCTCTGGAACAGGAAATCAAATAGCGCTCGGCGGTTTTCGGAGCCGCCGGGCGCTGTTTTTCTATCATAAAAAAAGAGAAGGCGAAGAGCGTTAGCCCTCCGCCTTCTTTTTCTTCTTTTTGCAGTACCGGTCCTCTTCACTGAAGACGCAGCCGCAATATTTCTGCATGTAGAGCCCCAATTCCCTGGCCTCGGTCTGCCCCTGCCGATAGTGGGGAGAAAAATCATAAGGGGCGAACTTCACCCCGTACTGCGCCGCCAGCTTTTCCCCTGTCTCAAAAATCAGGGGGGTATTCTGATAGGGGCTTACCGTTAAGGTGGTACAGAAAGCGTCAAAGCCATGTTCGGCGGCATACCGGGCCGTTTCATTCAGCCGCACCGCGTAGCAGTAGGAGCAGCGGTTTTCAATGTTGCTTGCCACCGCCTGGACAAAAGGACGCAGGCCGTACTCGTCTATCTCCGCCAGCTCCAGGCCGATGCTCTGGGCATATTCCCTGAGACAGTTTCGCCGGGCGCGGTACTCGGTAAAGGGATGGATGTTGGGATTATACCAAAGCCCCACAGGTTCGATTCCTTCCTCCCGAAGCTGCTTGATACAGGCCACGGAGCAGGGAGCGCAGCAGATATGGAGCAAAAGCTTCATAAGACCACTTCCTTTTTCGTATGCTCCCATTGTATCAAAGCCCGCTCAAAATTGCAACCGGACAAGGGGGCCAGGCGGAATCCACAAAAAGCCAAAGGGGGACAAAATGAAATCCGTATATTTTTTTCTTGCAATTTCTTTTGCACCCTGCTATAATGAAGTTTAAATTTACGGACAAATGTTCGTCGTGTGTGGACAAGGTCCGTAAGGGAAAGAGGAGGATGCCATTATGAAAAAGAAAGTTTTGTCCCTGCTCCTGACCTCCGCCATGATCCTGGGTCTGGCCGCCTGCGGCGGCGGGACCAAGGAGAACGGGAAGGACGCCGCCTCCGGCGAAAAGGTGGTTCGGATCGGCGTGTTCGAGCCCTCCACCGGAGACTCCGGACCGGGCGGCAAGCAGGAGATGCTGGGTATGCAGTATGCCAACCAGGAGACCCCCACCGTGGAAGTGGGCGGCGAGACCTACAAGGTAGAGCTGGTCTACGCCGACAACGGCTCCGACGCCGCCAAGGCTCCCACCGCCGCCGCTGAGCTGGTGGGCAAGGACGTGGCCCTGGTGCTGGGCTCCTACGGCTCCGGCGTGTCCATTGCCGGCGGTCCCACCTTTGAGGAGGCCGGTCTTGCCGCCATCGGCGTTACCTGCACCAACCCCGGCGTCACTGCGGGCAACGATTATTATTTCCGTATCTGCTTCCTGGATCCCTTCCAGGGCACCGTCCTTGCCAACTTCGCCCAGGAGAAGTTCTCCGCCAAAAAGGCTTACCTGCTGGGCGAGCTGGGCAACGACTATGACCAGGGCCTGCTGACCTTCTTTGAGCAGGCCTTCCAGGGGGACGTGGTGAAGGACTCCTTCCCCACCAACACCTCCGACTTTTCCACCTACCTCAATAAGGCTGTGGCCGAGGGCTGCGACGTGATCTTCTGCCCCGTGTCCATCGCCTACTCCACCCAGATCGTGAAGCTGGCTGCCTCTATGGGCTTGGAGACTCCCATTCTGGGCTCCGACACTCTGGATAACAATATGGTGCTGGAGGCCGCTGAAAATTCCAAGGTCCAGCTCTTTGTTTCCACCTTCTATCAGGAGGGCGGCGCCCCTGAGTTCGACAGCGGCATCAAGGAATGGCTATCCAAGGATTCCACCGCCATGACCAACAACGGCGGCAACGATACCATCGCCGCCGTCACCGCCATGGGCTACGACGCCTACTACACCGCCCTGGAGGCTCTGAAGGCCGCTGGCAGCATCAACGCCGCCGACGTGAAGGCCGCTCTGCCGGGTGTGACCTATACCGGCGTGTCCGGGGCCATCGCCTTTGACGCCACCGGGGACGCCATTCGGGATACCGCCTACATCAAGGTGGCGGATACCGCCAACAACGCTTGGGCTTTGGAGACCACCCAGACTGTGAAGTAAACGCTTTTCCGAAAATGAAAACGCCCGGCGGACGGCGCCTCCGCCCGCCGGGCGTTTTTCCCTTGCTTATGAAGGGATGTCTCGAAAGCCGGAG
>CANRZY010000008.1 GCA_947644625.1 uncultured Pseudoflavonifractor sp. | reverse complement strand
AAAATCCTGTGTTCCAAAAGAACGTGCCGGTTCGACTCCGGTCTCCGGCACCATAGGTCTTTTGCCGCAGGTCATATCGCGGGGTGGAGCAATTGGTAGCTCGTCGGGCTCATAACCCGAAGGTTGCAGGTTCAAGTCCTGTCCCCGCAACCAGAAATACCCAGACAGAATAGATGTCAATGGCAAAACGCCAATGGTATCAAACTGTCTGGGTATTTTTTTACTCTATTTTTAAGCCTGCGTCTGCTGCATATTACGAATCAGCGCCCTTAAAAATGCAAGGAGCCTCTCCGTAAACGGAAAGGCTCCTTGTTCTTTCTATATTTTCATAATCGGCCCACTCTACTAGGCCCATCCCTGCATTTGGTCTACTATCTCCCAATAATGACGCTCTCCTGTCAAAACTCATCCTGGGCGGGAAGGAATAGTTGGCTCGCCAATTCTGACAGCCCCTCCTGAGTGGCCCCGGCGTCCACGCTGAGGCTATAGAGCTGGCCGGGGACCACATCGAACCAGACTACCTTGCCCGCACCGCCGTCGTTCCAGGCCAGCCGGGCCGGACACCAGCCCACCTCGGCTTCGGAGCGGTAGGCAAAGTCCCCCTCCACGCCGGAAATATCGGCAAAGTCAGAGCGTATCTCATAGGTGGGGGCGATACGGTAAACGCACGTCACGCCGTCCAGGGTGAAGGAGGTTTCTCCCACCACCAGGTCGTCCAGGAGAAAAGCGTTGTAGTGGATGTCCTGGGCGTTCTCCGGGGCATGATTCAACTGATGGCCCAAAACAGAAAAGATGTCGTCCACCGTGTCCAGCAAATCGGCAGGGGTCATGTCGGAGCGGACGGCCCACTGGGTCTCATCGGTATACCAGCTTACCTGGGCAGTCTGGGCATTGGAACACAGGGTCAGAGCAGCGCCGCCCTCGTTCCAGTCCATCTGGTCGGTCCAGGCCTCGCCGTCAAATATCTCCTGGGGCTCCTCAGTCTTCCACGCCCGGAGGGTAACGGCGTGTCCCCCCTTGTCAAACCTTGCCTGGGCAATGGGGATCTCGCTGGGGCTGGGCAGCAGGTCATAGAGGACGTCCCGGATATCTGCCGGCAAGGGCAGCTCATAGCCGTACCCGGCCAGGTCGGCAACGGTGACGCCGCTCCCCGGAACGGCAGGGCCCCTTCCCTGCCAGAACAGGCCCCCAAGGACCACGCACAGACAGGCGGCCGCTGCCGCCAGGGCTTTCCAATGGGTCGTCAGCCTGCGCTTCGGGGTAGCCAGGGCCTCCTCCAGCAGGTCGTCGTCCACGGCGTTCATAAACAGTAGGAATCGGGCGTATACCAGTTCGCTCATACGTAGATCTCCTCCTCTTCCATGGCTTTGCGGAGCTTATTGCGGGTACGGAACAGGGCAGACTTGACCTTTTCCTCCCCCACGCCGCACTCCCGGGCGATCTCCGGGACGCTCATACCATACCAGTACCGCCGGAGAAAGTAGCGGCGGGACTCCTCGCTCTGCCGTCGGAGGAAGCGGTTGAGAAAGTCCTGAAAGGTCACCTCATCCGTCAACATGTTCCCCGAATCGGGCAGACTGCCGCTCAACTCTCCAAAGGCCTCCTCCAGGGTGGAGTCCCGCTTTTGGGCATGGTTATAGGCCAGCCGGTTTAAAGCCAGATTCCGGGTAATGCGGCCCACAAAGCCGCCTAAGCAGGCGGGCCGCTGAGGTGGAATGGCGTTCCAGGTCTGAAGCCAGGCGTCATTGACACACTCCTCGCTATCCCGTCTGTCCCGCAAAATGCGCTGGGCGACGGTCTGGCACATAGCGCCGTACTTTTCCGCCAGGCGCGTAATGGCCTCCTCCGTCCGCCGGAAAAAAAGCTCAATGATCTCAATGTCTTTCATCTCTTTACCTCCCTGACAGGGGACAAATTTTTCACCGCTGCTGTTGCGACAGGGCAAAAATTTTTACACTATTTATCATTATACATCACACCGCAAGTATCCCTGCATAGTATGCGCCCGGTCTGAAGCTCCGCTCCAGGCCGGGCAGTTTCATTGCCGCTACATTTCGCAGAACCGCTGGAGCATGGCGGCGGCTTCGGCACGGGAGGCAAGGCCCTTGGGGTCCAGCCGGTTTCCATCCTTGCCGTTCACAACGCCGCTGCCCACGGCCCACTGTAGAGCCGGAACAGCCCACTGGCCGGCCTGGTCAAAGTCCTGGTAGCTGAGGAGGTCCGCGTTCTCACCCACCGAAACGTCCTGCCCCCGGAGCTTGGCATACCGCCAGAGCATAAGGGCCAGCTGTTCCCGGGTAATAGAGTCGCCCGGACCAAAGCTGCCGTTATCATAGCCCTTGACTACGCCCGCTTCAGCGCACCAGGCTACCGCCTGGGTATACCAGCCGTCCGCCTCACAGTCCGGGAAGCTCGCCTCCACTCCGGTCTCCGGACTATCTGAGAGTCGCCAGAGAACGGTGGCGATCATGGCGCGGCTGGTCTCCATCCCAGGGGCAAAGGTGGTTTCGGAGAGGCCCACCATCAGCTCCTTCTCCAAACAGTAGTGGACGCCGTCGTGATACCAGGTTTTGGGGGCGGCGTCGGTAAATTTCGAGATAAGGCAGGTATCGTCCCTGGCGCAGCCTGCTGCGCCAGGGACGGTCTTCCGGAAGACCGCCTTGATGGTGTGGCTGGTGGCGATCTTTTCAAAGGTGTACTTCGTCACCACCCCCACACTCTTGCCATCCACCAGCACGTCGGTGATCTCATAGCCTTCGCCGGGGGTAATGGTAAAGGTCTTCCGCGTTCCCCGCCGGACCGTCACCTTGCCCTTGGGAGAGATCCCTCCTCCCTCCCCCGCCTCAGCGGTGAGAGTATAGTAATCGTCAGAGTTGTCAGAGCCGCCGCCGGAATGGCTGGGTTCGCTTGTCTGGGCGGTGTACCCAATGGCATAGATGGAAAACTTGGAGGCGTAGATATAAACCTTGCCATGGCCGCTGTCTGCAAAAAAGCTCCCATCGGCATAGCCTCCCTCGGGCCGGGCGGCCAGAGAACACAGCGCCTCAGCCTGCTCCCCGCCGTGTTTGCGGTAGACGCTCACGTCCTTCTTACCCGTAAAGTCATAAGGTACCACGATCTCCAGCACCTTATCCCCGGTATTGGTAATGGCCTCCGGCTCTTCATCGTTGACCTGTCTCAGCAAAGACAGGTCCAGATAGAGCACATCGTCCTTTTTGCCTGTGACCAGCTCCACGATCTCGTCCTTATCCTCCGGCTCGTCCCGCTTTTCCACGGTGAACTTCACGGTGACGTTCTGCCCCTCCTGGACCTCCCCGGCCAGGTCCTTCAGAACCTCTGCGTCTGTGGTGACCGCCGGGGTACCCGTTCCCGGCTTCACCTCCACCTCGCCCTTGACCTCGCCCTGGTCGGGGGGCGTGATGGTACGCACATACCCGCAGATATTGCAGTCGGTATCCTCAGCGTTATCATAGACATGAGCCGTCTCACCGCGCCTGTCGCCGCAGGGGCACTCGTACCAATGCCCGGTCCTATCCGCGCTCCACTCCGAGGCGTAGGCGTGGGAGACGGTAAAGTCCGCCGTAGCGGTAGCCTGGGTATAGTTCAGGACGGCGGGGAAGACGGCCCGGACGGTGTACTCCCCGGAAGTGGTGGGCTTGGTGGAGGAGTAGGTCTCATCGGCGGCGTTCCTTGCCTTATACCCATAGCTCACCCTGTCGATACCGTTGGTGGCCGAGACGGGCACGGGTATGCTGGGCGTCTCAGCGCAGGAGAAGCCGGACATGGCAACGCTGCCTTGGCCGGGGGCCTTTCGGATGGTGAAGTTATAGGAGCGCCGCCCGATGTATTTCTCATCGGTGTCGGCGATCCTGACCACCATAGCAAAGGTGCCGGCGTTGGTGGGGGGCGTTTCCCATTCCGAGTAGGCCGTCTCGCCCCTGCCCACATAGGTGATCTCCACATCGGCGTCAGTGACATATACATTTCCGGCGCTGACCGTCAGCCTGCCTTCATAGGCATAGGGCCTGCCGTCATAGGTCTTGTCCGGGACAGAAACGCCCCCGAAGGTGACGCTTGTCTTGTTGCGGGCCATGATCTGAATGGTGTTGGTAAAGCTGGCGTAGTTGACCGAGGAAACCTCGATCTCCACCGTGCCCACCTGGCCCTCATCGTCCGTATCGTTGAACGCTATAGGCAGGTAGAGGCGGTTGATGTACTGGCCGCTCTCCTGCGCCTTGTCGATGCGGGCTCCGCCGATATAGTAGCCGTCCCCGGTAAATTCTACACTCTTAATGGTGTAGCTCCGCTCGCCCCAATCCTTGCGGTCCGCCGTCACATCGGGCTGGTTGAGTTGAGGGCAGAGAAGGGAGAGAAGATAGTTATACTCCTTCTCCAGGCTATTGGCGATATTGAAGCTGCCGGGGGTGGCCGGAGGAGGTGTGGCCTTGGAGATGGTAACCGAGGTAGGTAAAGTCACGTTGACCTGGGCCAGGGTGTAGTTGCCCGCCTCGGCCCCTGTGAGGGTCAAGCCGTTGAGGCTCACCGTCTCATAGGGCGTGTCGCTGGCGTCGGGGCTGGAGACTGTCCCCTTAAGGCCCGTGGTATTCACCGCCACGTCATCCCCGTCTACCACCCCGTCCAGGGTCACGGCGGTGACGGTCACCGACGTGGCGCCGTCATAGGCCCGGTCCGTTGCCCTGGCGGCGGTAGCGGTGAGGGTCTTGGCTTTGATGGTAAAGCTCTTGTCCGCGCTCCCGGCGTAGCTGCCCTTGCCCGTGACGGTAACGGCAGCCGTGCCTGTGTTCACGTTATCCTTGTAGCTGACGGTATAGTCGGTGCCCTGGGTCAGGGTCGCACCGCCCACCTTCACGGTGACCGTGGGCTTATTCTCCCCACCGCTGTAAACATAGCTGGACTTGTCCAGAGTGATGGCAAGGCTCTTGCTCTCGGTGTGGGAGGGGTCGGCCCCGCATACCCGCTTCACAGTCTGTCCGTCCGCCTGGAGGGTCCACTTGCCCCAGGTGTGACCGGCGGGGATGGCCTCCTGGGGGATGATCACATACCCGCACACCGAGCAGTGGCTCCCCTCCGTCTTGCCATCGGTGGTACAGGTGGCGTCCTCTGCCTTGTCGGTGACGGCCTTGTGTGCGGTCTTGGAGGTTTCGCTCTGGCAGACCGAGCACTTCTGCCAGTGCTGGGCTTCATTCTTCTCGTACCCCGGATATGTGTGCTCCCCGGTGGCGGGAATGGTCTGCTGGGGGATGATCACATACTTGCACTTCGAGCAGTGGCTCCCCGCTGTCTTTCCCGCCTTGACGCAGGTGGCGGGAACCGCCGGGTCGTCCACGACGTTGTGGGCGGCGTACTCCTCCTTCTGGGCGTTGTCGGTGATGGTGCAGTCGGCGTTGGCGCAATCGCGCCAGTGGTGGGTCGCGTTGTTCTGCCAGCTCGTGTACCAGGCGTGTTTGCGGTATAATTCCAGGGTGTGTTTGCCGGTCGCCTTGTCCTCCACGTCCCGGAGGGCGATCTTGGGGTTGGCGGAGGTGAAGTGTTCGGAATCGTCCCTGGCGGTGGCGGTGGTAAAGAGAAAGGGCTTGGTCTCGGCGATGCTGAATTCTCCGCTGCCGTCCTTGTATAAATGCGATACCTTAAACGTCCCTGTAAGGTTTTCTCCCACGGTGAGCACACCGGCAGCGCCGGTAACTGCGGAAAACTGGATGTCGGCGCCCTTTCCCTCAATGACGGGAGCGCCGGAGAGGGTAACATTATATTCCGCGCCCACACTGACCCCCACGCCGCCGATTCCCGTGGCCTGGATCGTACCGCCGCTGATGGTCCCGCCGCCGCCGCCGGAAAAAGACACCCCCTCGCCATTAGCCCTTGTATTGACGACCTTCCCACCCGTCATGGTGAAATTGGGAGAAAACACCTGCACGGTATAGAACGCATTGCTGGTGGTCAGCTCCCCGCTTTTGATGTGTACGGTGGTGCCGGACTGGGCGTTGAGGGCGGTGCTGGAGGCCTTTATCGTCGCCCCGTCCACCGTCAGCGTACCGCTGTTGCCGGACACATAAAGCACCTTGGTGCCGGTAAAGGTGCCGCCGAAGAGGGTCACGGCGCCGTTGATATACAGGAAATTTTTGCTGGCTGTACGCCCGTCGCTTATGCCGCCGCCCCCCTGACAGTCGCAGATGTGGAGGGGCGCCCCGCTGTTAACGGGCATATACGCGCTTTCGGTACAAGTGATGGTATAGCCATTGAGGCATAGGTTGACCGCCCCGGACGCATTGATGGTCCTGGCCGTCGTAATATCCTCGGAAAGATAGTAATTCCCCGCAGTCAGGGTGTAGTATGTAGTCTCCCCAGTGTTGATCATCGCCGCAGTCAGGGCGGTGTAGCTCGCCTCCCCGTGTCCCTCCGTGTGGGAACACGACGCCCCGCAGATGGGATGAAGATGGGAGCTGACCGCCCCCGCCGATGCGGGCAGCAGGCCCGGCAGCAAACAGAGGGTGAGCAGTGTGAAAAGCAGGCGTTTTGTGCGTTTCATGGTGATGCCTCCTATCAAAACTCGTTTTGGGCGGGGATCAACAGCCGGTTTGTTAAGTCTGTCCGGCCTGGCGGAAAAACAGCTCCATGCTCTAAATGTCTTTCCCTTTTTTCCTCCTATATAAATAGACAGATTTTCCACCGCCGCCGTTGCGCCCGGACAGAAATTTTTTTAGCTTCTAACCGTTTTCTTCCGTTCCGGCGTCTGCGGACCAATAGAAAAAGAAGCTCACCGCCGCGGCGGAAAAATAAATCTGCGCGATCCTCTCCTTTATCAACTGAAAAAAAGCAGTGGGATTTCCCACTGCTTTTTTCTTTGCCGTCAAGGGTCCGATATGGGCGGAAGATCGCTTTTGCAGCCGCCTTACTCTCCCGCTACGACCACCCTCACCTTTGCGTTTCCGCCCAGGGTCCCGCTGTAGTAGACCGTCAGAGTTTCGTCATACCCCTTCGCCGTACTTAAGTCGATCCAGGTGCCGTTGTCCCCGTTATAGACCTGGACCCTGTCGGAAATGGGGACCCGGATACCATCCAGCACCACATAGTCCTCTCCGTCAAAATCGGAGCGGGACACTCCGGTCGCCTTTGTAAGGGTTTGAAAGCCCGCAACCTTTCCGCCCGAAGTGACGGCCAGACCCCCAAAGGTATCCCGGACGGTTTGAATACTGGCACAGTAGGCGGAGATCCCGGCGCTGCTTTCCACGGCAATGGTATTCCATTCCGAATAGTCCGCGCTGCCCTTCTGCCCGCTGGAGGCAGTGGAGGGACGGTAAAGGCCGTAGGTATACCCATCCCCGGTCACATTTTTTAGCAGGAGCAGGTCCGCCTCCCCCTTCTCATTGGTCCCCACATAGGCGATCCGGTCCGCCGCCACCGTATCGGTCAGGATATCCTCCAACGCCACCTCCACTACCGGGGCGGAGCCCACCTGGTCATATATTTTTACATGGTCCGCCAAAGGGATGGAGCCCAGCGTCCGGCTCTTTACGTCCAGCTTCTGTCCTACGCTCTCAGACAGGGCGGAAACAGACGCTTTTCCCATCCCCGAAGAATTGATTCGGACCAGACACCCCTCCAGTTCCCTTGCCCTGTCCCCATTGCTGATCTGAGCGGAGAGGGAAAGACCGCTGACATGGGTAAAGCTCCCCTGTCCGGCGCTGTCCAGTACGGCGATCACCGTAGTCCTTTTTTCCCCGGCAGCCCATGCCTGAAGGATCTCTCCGGCCCCGTTGAGACAAACGGTGATCTTCTCCCCCACGGATAATCCGGCCAGTCCCCGCGCGTGGTCGGCCACGGCAAAGGTACGGCCCAGCAGGGTAACGGAGCTGGGATCGGCGGCGTTTGGCTGGGCGTTTTCATAGTATCCCGTAAGAAGCGTTCCCTCATACCGGGTGGCGTCGGAGGCTGTCACCAGCGTGATCCCTCCGCTCCCGGCGTAATAAAAGGTCAGCTCCCGTCCCTCCAGGTCGTACCACACGGAGGAATAGGCGGTCTTTTCCCCCTCCAGAATCACCGGAAGGGAGGCGGACAGGGAATAACTGTTTCCCTCCACATCCGTCACAGCGGAGGCGGTGACCTCCCTTGCCGTAACGGTTTTGCAGACGCTGTCATCGGGCAGAAAGCCCATGACCTTCCCCGTTTTGTCCAGCAGGAGAGTCCCCCGGCGACAGACCAGGGCTTCGTCTATAGGAGCGTTTTGCTCATACCAGCTCAGCGCCCCATTGGCATAGATCCAGGCGGTATGGGCCCTACCGTCGGCGGCCTCGGCGTCATTACCCAGCAAAACCGCGTCCTCTATCCAGGAGCTTCCCAGCCCCAGAGCAAACGTCTTTCCCTGGACGTCAGGAAGCCGGAGGAGGTTATAGAGCAGCCGAACAGCCTGTCCCCGGTCAAGCTCCTGTCCCGCCTGGGCGCTCACCCCCTCCAGAAGCCCCACCTTCCGGGCCTTCACAAGATAGTCCTCCGGCCAGAAGGGACCGATATCCTCCTGGGAGTAGCCAAGCAGCCGCAGGCAAACCGTGGCTGCCTGGTCCAGGGTAACGGACTCGTCAGGGCCAAAGGTCCCATCCCCCTTGCCGGTCATTAAGCCCTCCTCATGGGCCAGGTTGATATAGGCGGCCGCCCAGTTTGAGCCGGACACATCAGAAAAAAGGGAGCGGTAGGCGCTTCCCGCCGCCTGGTCCCCATGGCCCTCCGCCAGCACCGCCAGCTTGCAGAACTGGGCGCGGGTAAGGCTGTCTTCCAGGTGGTAAAGGCCGTCTGAATAGCCTGAAATGATATTTAGCCCGGATAATACCACCGCCGCTTCCTCCGCCTCCACGTTGGCGGCCCCAGCGGAAGAAAGGCTCAGCAGGTTCAGTGTCAGTATTGCCGTCAAAGCGATAAAGATCCATTTTCGGTCCATGGGAAACACTCCTTTAATCTGCTCTTAACGCATCCACGGGCTGAAGGTTGGAGGCCTTCACGGCGGGATAGATGCCAAAAACTACGCCGATCACCAGGGAAAAAACAAAAGCCCCCAAGGAAATGCCCACGCCGGGCAGGACAATAAGTCCATACATGGCCTTTCCCAGGATCAGCGAAAGGACAAAGCCCAAAGCGATACCCACCAGCCCCCCCAGGGAGCTTAAAATACCCGCCTCCAGCAAAAACTGGCCCACGATCTCCCACCGGGGGGCGCCGATGGATTTTTTGATCCCGATCTCCCTTGTCCGTTCGGTGACGGTGACCAGCATAATATTCATAATGCCGATCCCACCCACCAAAAGGGCGATGGAGGCAATGCCGCCCAGCACCACTGAGAGGGATGTCATTTCATCATTGGACTCCGCCATAGCCGAGTTTCCATCGGCCAGGGTGTACTCCCCCAGGTTGCTGTCTACCTCTTCGGCCAGCCAAAGCTCCAACCGGGACATGACAGTATCCACATTCTTGGAGGAATCCACCTTCACGATCATGCTTTCCACCCGGTCAGACTTCAAAAGGGCGCGGTTTACCGTGTAGGGAACCACCGCCATGTGGTCCATGGAATCCTCCGCGCCTCCGTCTTTTTGATAGTAGGTCCCCACCACCAAAAAGGGAAAGCCTCCAATGGTCACCGTCTCCCCGATGGGGTCGCTGTAGGGGAAAAGGGTATCCGCCGTATAGGAACCCAGCACGCACACCATGCTTCGGTTTTCGATATCATATTGTAATATATCTCTCCCAGATTCCAAAATGTAATTAGAACAAAGGGCATATTGGTCGGAACCAAGGGAAACGGTGGTGCCGTCCACCGCTTTTCCGCCGTATTGGACAGGCATCTGGCTGGAAAGGTCGGGAGTAATTCCTTCCACCATATCAGACAACTCTCCGTTTCCGTACTCGTAGAGCTCCTTCATCAAATCGAAGGAGCGGCTGGTGTCGTACCAGGACAGCTTCACTGTCACCTTGTTGACTCCCAGCTTTTCATAGTAGGCGGTCATGTCGCTGTTGTAGCCCGTCACCATAGCCACCAATACCAGGACTGCGGTGACTCCGATAATAATGCCCAGCATGGTAAGAAAAGAGCGGCCCTTTTTCTCGCTGATGGAATCCAAAGCCATGAGGAGGGAGTTCACGACGCCCTCACCTCCGCACGCCCCTCTGCCGGGACCAGCGCTCCATCCCAGAGGCTGTCGTGGACAATGTGTCCGTCCATCACCCGAACGGTCCGGTCTGCCTGGGCGGCAATGCCATTGTCGTGGGTAATGAGGATCACGGTGGTCCCCTGGGCGTTAAGCTGCCGCATGAGGGCCAGGACCTGGGCTCCTGTCTTGGAATCCAAAGCTCCGGTAGGTTCGTCGGCCATAAGGATGGGGGACCGTGTGGCCATTGCCCGGGCAATGGCCACACGCTGCTGCTGACCGCCGGAGAGCTGTCCGGGTTTATTTTCTGCCTTTGCGTCGATCTCTACCGCCTTCAGCGCCGCCAATGCCCGTTCCTTCCGCTCCTGAAGGGAAATATGCTGATAGGCCATGGGTAGGGCCACATTTTCCCACACCTTCAGGGAGGGGATCAGGTTATAGCCCTGAAAAATAAAGCTGATACGCCGGGAACGAAGGTCGGAAAGCTCCCTCTGGCTCTTTTCCCCCACCGGCTGTCCGTCCAGCAGATAGACGCCCCGCGTCGGAATATCCAGGCACCCCAAAATATTCATCATGGTGGATTTCCCGGACCCGGAGGTCCCAATGACTGCCACGAACTCCCCCCGTTCAATGGCGAGGGAGACCCCATCCAAAGCGTTGACCTGGCTTTCCTGCCCCTCGTTATATATCTTATAGACATCTTTTAATTCGATCAGGCTCATGGTCATCCTCCTTTTCTCAGGGCCTTCCGCCCATACCGCCGGGAAAGCCGCCTCCCCCTCCTCCGCCGCTGAAGCTTGGCATACCGTTTCCGCCACTGGGAAAGCCGCCGCTGAATTCCCCGCCGGGAAAGCTGAATTCTTCCTCCTCTCCCCGGCTGGTGGCGTCGCCGCCAGAGGGGGCTTTCTGCCGGTAACGGGTAAAGACCTCCACGTCCCGCTCTACCCCGGAAAGGATCCGGGCATACTGGCTGTTGGTAGAGCCCACCTCCACGGGGACGGCGTAAAATCCGTCGGGAACCACCCCTTCCTCCAACGTAAGGGCCCCGTCCGGCCTTTCCTCCGCCTTTACATAGAGACAGGTCCCTCCGTCATAGGACTTCAGGGCCTCCAGAGGGGCCAATACTCCTTCCTCAGCGTCCCCCTGGCTAATGTAATAGGAGACGTTGACTCCTGCCGACAGCGCTCCGTTTGCGGGGATCGTGATGGTGATGGGAAAGTAGGCTACCCCGTTGGAGTTTGTGGCCTCATAGCTGATCTCACTGACATGGCCGGTAAAGGAGGCGCCGTCAGTCCCCGATTTGACAATACGGACCTCCATTCCCATTTGGATACTGCCGATATCAAGCTCATCAATGTTGGCGGTGATCTCCATGCTGTCCAGATTGTAGACCGACACCGCCGTCATGCCGCTGCGGGGCTTCTCCCCTTCCCGGACATTGACCATGATGACCTTGCCGTCAATGTCGCTGGTCACATTATAGTCGCTCCGCTTCTCCTCCACCTCCGCCATCCGCTGGGCATAGGATGCAATGCGGTCCTGGGCGGTGGAAATGTTTTTTCGGGCGTTGTCGATCCCCTTTTCGGCGCTTTCCACCTGGTCGGCGTAGTCGGAACCGTCAATGGTGAAAAGGGTCTGCCCCGCCGTCACCGTCTCATAGTCGTCCACATGGACCGTCAGCAGCTCTCCCGCCGCCTGGGCGGTGATCGCCTTACTGTTCTTATACTCCAGGCTGCCCTCCACCGCCGGATAGAGCTTTTCTCCGCTGTTCGCCAAAAGCCAGGCCGCTCCCGTCATTCCCTCGGTGAGGGCCCCAGGGTTATCCAGGGTGATGGTAACGGCAAAACACCGGGTCCCCTCCGTGGTAAGCCGCTCCACCTTCTTGATCCCGGTCACCGTACCGGAGTAGGTATTCATCAGACTGGGGATGGAGACCCCGGCGGTCATTCCCATATACACCTGGTCCTCCCAGGCGTAGCTGAAATATTCCGTCAGCGTCATTTGGCTGTCGTCCACCAGTGTGGCCAGCCCCGTCCCCTTTTGAAGCTGGTCCCCCTCATCTGCCTGGATCCCGGTAACACGCCCGGAAAAGGGGGCGGTAACGGTAAGCTGGGCCATGGTCTCTTTCAGGTCGCCGATCTGCTCGGTGTAATTGTCGATCTGATCGTTGTAGTTGCCGATCTGGTCATAAAGGTCGTCGATCTGCTTTTGATATTCGTCGAGCTGGTCGTCCAGCTCGCTATCATCCTGGGTGTAGAGAAGCTGCCCCGCCGTCACCGTCTCCCCGGCCGTCACATAGACCCCGGTGATCTTTCCCTCTGAAGAGGCGGCAGTCACCGAAAAGCTGTCTGCCGGCATGGTGACGCCGGTACCCTCAATGGTGGTAGAGAGAGAGCCATAGCTGGTCATTCCCGTAAGCGCCAGGCGTTCCTCCTCGGTAAAAAACAGGGCCTTTACCCCAAAGCCCGCTCCGCACAGGATCCCGCCTGCCAGAGTCAGGGTAACCACCCGCCGGAAAAGCTTCCCTTTCTTTTTCAATTTGGTCTCCGCTTTCTCTGTTCCTGTTTTTGCCCTGCTCGTCAAAAGGCTCATACCCGTATGCCTCCTCGGTTCAAGTCAAGGGGAAGTATACAAGTGAAAGCTGAAATTGGTCTGAAATGGCCCCGGAAAATTTATGAACAGTTTGTAAAAGCAGGGATGCGTTCCCCCGCTTCCCCAGAAAGGGTCCTGGTATTTGCTTAAGCTATAAGGAAAGGGCCTGCTGCAAAATTGTGATTTTGCAGCAGGCCCTCCGTTTTCTTTTTTACAAAAGCTTGATATACCTCTGTATCATAATGGCGACCTCGGCTCGGGAGGCAATGGCCTGAGGCGCCAGGTATCCTCCGTCCCGGCCCTTCAGGATCCCCACTTCCACCGCCCATATCATGGCCTTGGAGGCCCAGTCGGAGATCTGATCGGCGTCCACAAAGTCCATCTCCTCCGGGATCACGGAATCCATTGCCGGGGAGCCCATGCAGCGGTAGAGCATGACCGCCAGAGTTTCCCGGGTAACGGGGGTCTCCGGCTCAAAGCCGTAGTCCGTTCCCTTCACGATTCCCGTCTCTACGCCCCAGCGTACCGCCTCCTCATACCAAGAGCCCTTTTGCACATCCTCAAATACAGTCTTTAAGCTGCTCTCCGGTTTTTCCGCCATACGCCACAGCACGGTGGTCAGCATGGCCCGGTCCATAACCCCCTCAGGCACGAAGGTCTCGGTGCTGCCCATGCCGTTGAAGAGCTCCCGGCTGGAGACAAAGTCCACCGCTTTGGACGCCCAGTGGTTCGGGGATACGTCGACAAACTCTTTCTTATTGTCCATGATCCTGAAGGTCTGGGTCCCCTCTGTCTTCACCCAGAGGCCTCTCTCGTCCACGAAGGACAGCGGAACCACCGTCTCAGTACCGTCCCCGTTGATCCGGACGGCTACCACCGTCTCGCCCCCTTCAATGGGGATGATAACGGAGAGGTCCTTCCCCTTTCCGGCATTCACCGTGATCTTAGGCTCTCCCTCCGGCTTCAGCTTGGGCATGGCCAGCTCCACCGTTCCGGTACTGCCGCTGGGCAGCTTGGCGGTGGCCGTCTGCTTGCCGTCGGCGGTGGTAATGACCTGAGTCACCGTACCGTCGGGTGCGGTAGTGGTCACCGTCACCTTCCCCGTTCGGAGATCCTCGGTGGTCACGATCTTGTTGCCGTCTTCGTCGGTTCTTGTGGTGGTGTTGGAGGAGCTTCCGCTGCCACCAGGCCTGACAGGATCCACAGGGTCTATGGGGTCAGGAGGATCCACAATGGTCCCGTTCTCGCTCCACAAGGCCCGGTATTCCCGGTCTCCTGTAGAGCCCTGGGCGATGGTCACCGTCATGGTGGGTTCCGTCAGGTCCGTACCTGTCCAACCGGCAAAGGTATACCCTGTCTTGCTGGGATTTCGCAGCGTAAAGGACGGGGTCTCCACAGTGTAGCTGGTGGTATTGTGTCCCTCCACCCTTCCGCCGTCCAGATCATAGGTAATGGTATAGGGGATAGGCATGACCCGGGCGCTGAAGCGCACGTTGCCCACGGGCATGATGAACCTCCCGTTCTCCACGTGGACGTGCTCCCCCTCCCTGTCGCCGTCCTCAATGACCACCCAGGCGTCGCTGAGGGCATAGCCATCGGGAACGGAGACGGTGATCTCGGTGCCTACGTCTCCGCCGTTGGGAGTCAGGGTGATCTTATCTTTCTCCCCGTCGGGAGCGTCTATCTCGATATAGTACCCCTCAGGGGCCCCCTCCCGGGTAAACTTCACCGTGTAGGTCTCCACCTTGCTTCCGTCCTCCGAAGTGACGGTGGCGGCAGCCCAGGCCGCACCCGCCTCCGGCATTCCGGGCACCCGGGCAGACTGGACCAAGGATACCCTGGCGTTGTTGTCTGCGGTGACGGCCAGCTTGGGGATGTCCTCCCCCTGGGCAAGGCGCACGTTCAGCACCTTATTGGCGTCAAACTCGCCGAGCTTCTCCACTCCGCCCAGGGTCACAGAACTGACGGTGAAGGTGGAGTTGGCAGTGACAGACATATCATACACTTCCAGCGCCGCAATACCAGACCACTTGCCGCTCTTGGGCGTACACAGAACCCGGATAATGGCGGTATCCACCGGTGCGAACTCCAGCTCCAGCATTTGACCGTTACTGCCGGGGACTGCGGGCTTGCTGCCAATGTAACTTACGGTGGTCCAATTGGCGTCTTCCTTTAGCGGGCTGCCTGTCCAGGCCCGGACCATACCATTTCCAATGGCGCTGTTGCTTTGTGTTGTCATCCGGGTATCAAAGGTCAGATTTTCCACCGGGCCGGTATAATACTGGATCTCATAGTCGTCTGGATAGGTAACGGCTCCGGCTCCATTCCCGTTTTCATCTATAAACATAACCTTTACCCGGTTGACCATGTGAGGCTTCAGGGTAAGGACTGTATTCTGTCCCCGGCCCACATTGGCCGTGGTGGTTTCAAAGGCTACGCCCATCCACGCCTTAGGATTGGTATGGTAAACGCTTCTTTCCCAATCGCTCCACCGGTCCCCGGCATCGGTACTGGTCCCCGTGTTCCCCTTGATCGCCTGGTAGGGATTGTTGTTGCCCGCGCTGACAAATCCCAGGGCCATAGGGAATACATTGCTTCCGGAATTCTGGTTGAGCGCGATATTGGTATGGTTCTCTGTTACCTCGGCCACCCGGACGCTGGCCTTAGCCTGGACCCGGTCGATCCCGGTCACAGCGCCCGTAATCTCTACGATTCCCGGTGCGGAAAAGTCCACGCCGTCCAGATTCCAGGAGACTGTCCGCTCCCCGCTGGTGCCGTCGTCAAACTGGACCGTCACCGTTCCCGGCAGAGAGGGAACCACACCCACGCCGGTGACCAGGGAGATCCCATCCACCGACTCCGACCAGCCCATCTTTACCCGAAGCTGGGGTTGAAGGGTTGGATCGCTAAGCAGATCGGTCTCCTCAATATGGCCCTTCAGGATATACTCATGGGCCTGGGGGAAGATGTAGTAATTGGCAGGATAGCCCACAGGCTCCGCGTCCCAGGTCACGTTTACCTCCAGGTGGTGCTGATCGTCCATACAGGCCCATGCCGTGGAGGGCAGTGTGGGAGCCACGCCCGCCTGGGCCCGGACGGTCATAGGCTCGAAGGAGGTGATCTTGGCGTCCGTCTTGCTGATGGTAAAGGTGGTAGCCGCCGCGCCCTTATATTTGTCGCTGTCCTTCAGAGCCTTGGCATAGATATAGGCGGTGCCGGGCTCCACGTTGTTGTCGTAATCCAGAACGTAGTCCACCGTCCGTACCAGTTCCTCGCCGAAGAGGGTGACGGTGACCTTTGTGCCCTGGTCGGCCTCGCTGCCCGAGCCGGGCCGGATCTCTACGTTCTTCCACAGGAACTCCTTGGGCTCCACCGTGATAACGGCCTGGGACAGGTCGATCTTGTCCTCAGCAGCCATGACCACCCGCAGCTCGGCGCAGGACATAAATTTATTCGGCGTATCTCCCCCTCCGCCCCTGGTTTCTACACCGTAAAGACGGACATACTTGGCGGTAACGGCGGAATCAAACATAGCCACCTTCCAGGCCGTGTCGTGAGCCCAGTCTCCCTCCGCTACAGTGGTGTAAGTGGTCCCGTCTGTGCTGACCTCCACCCGGTACTTTGTCACAATACCGTTGGCTACGGTGGGCCGCGGCTTATAGCGAAGAGCTATTAGCTCAGCATTCTCCTGCAAATTGAGCTGAATATACCGCTTATCCGGCTTTTGAGTCAGATCGTTGGGGTTATCGGAACTGTCAGCGGCCCAGTTACTATGCCAATAAGTATTTGCATTTCCATCCACCGCGTTGGAGGCAGGCCCTTCATCTCCCGAACCATTATAGTTACTGGGCGCGGTGGCGGTCGTCTTGGTATAAGGGTAATCCCTGGAATCATCGTCCGGTTCTATCTCCTCCGGGGCGTCCAGCTGCACGGTATATACCGCCCGGCTGTTATGGTCTTCCGCCTCGGTAACAATGATGATCTGGCTGTCGTTGTTCTCAGGGAGAATAGTGCAGGCTACGTTGAATCTGCTCACCGGGTTCACAACGCCCATCAATGCAGTGGTCTTGATCAGCTTTGCTGCCAACTGCTCGGCGGATGCGCTCTCTCCGTTGACCTTCACATCGTCTAGCTCGGCGGTACTTCCCACTACAAACACAGGCGTGCCCGTGATCAGCTCTACCTCGGACAGGGCGGCGTCGCCGTCAATGGCAATGGTCACAAATTCCGAAGCATGGATATCGCCTAACTCATAGACAGCGGTATTGCCAGAAACCTGGGGCCGCACAGTGACCGGGCCGTTCTCCAGGGTAAGGGACACGCCGCTTGCGGGAGCCGCGCCGGCATAGGTCAGCTTGATCCGGTAGAAGTTCTGCTGGGTATCATACCGCAGCTGCATACTGCCGTTTCCTGTCCAGGCGGCAACGGCTGTATCTCCGTCCCGAAGTCCGTCCAGTACCGCCCGGTTTCCGGCATTGTCCACCCCGTCAATGGTAAAGCCGTTGGGCTGAACAGAAACGGCGTTCATTACGTTGCCGCCCTCCGCTACTTCGCCCTTGGTCACCCGAACCACAGCGGTAACGGTATATTCCTTTCCAAAAGCCTCCGCCGTGCCGGTGACGGTAACAGTCCCCGCCTTGTTATACGCGCTGGCTTCAGGCACATCCCAGCTTACAGGGAACTGGGCCGTTACTACCGTACCGTCAGCCATAACGGCTGGACGGCTGGACGGAAGGATGGGCTCCTCTCCTACCCGGACAGCGGTGGAATAGTTCAACAACGCCGCCACCTCATCCAGCACCACAATGCCAATGCTTACAGAGATACCGTAATCCGCAATGGTCCCGGTAATAGAGAACTGACTGCCTACCGTCCCCAGCAGGGCCGGATCATAGCTGCCCCAGGTCACGGCCTTTGTCTCCTTGCTCCCGTTCCCCAGCGTCAACGTCAGAGTATCGGGAAGGCTGGGCGCGGTATTGAGCTGGACATAGATCGTCTTGGAAATGTCATAGCTTACAGGAACGTCTCCACCGGTGGAGTGGTCCACGCCGCTGGTCTGCACAGTAACGCTGCCCGAGGAAAGCCCATCGGAGGTGGCGGTAACGGTAAAGGCCCCTTCCGTTTTGGTAGACTGAACGATAGCCACCAGCTGCCCTGCGCCCGCCTTTCTCGTATCGGAAAGGTAGGAGGTATGGTCCGGCTGTACGCCGTTGTCCAGCCCCATAAGCCTGCCGTCTCCGGAAACACTGACCTTGATAGAAGGCTCAGCCCCATTGACGATCTCCCCGCTTTGATCTGTTACGTCAATGGTAATATAGCTCAGATCCCTGCCGTCGTTCTTGATCTCAAGCCGGTCTGCGGTCACTACCAGCTTGGAAGCGCCCGAGGTGGTTTTTACCTCCCCGCGCCCCTGGGTGATCCAGCTCAGGGGATTCCCGCTTTCATCACAGGCTTCCGCCCGCAGGGTCCCCGCAGCATAGGTCACGTTAAACGTCGCGTAAAGGGACTGGTGGCCGCTCTTTTGGACAAAGGTCCCCGTACCCCCTGTAAAGGTACGGTAGATATGTCCGGCCGGAGTGGTCGTGGTGGTGGAGGTCGCCGTCCCCACCTCTGTATCGTTCAGATACAGCTTTACCATGGGGGCGTCGGTATAGACTACCACCTCCACCCTTCCGCTGCTGTCCAACACCAGGTCCTCCCTATCCCAGGTGGGCAGGATATGAAGGGTATGGTACTTGTCGTTCCACATGGAGCGGTACAGCCAGTAGTTGTCCTTGGGCAGGCCGTTGGTGTCGATGGCCCCAAAGAAGGAGTTCTTGGGAGAGTCCGCGCCGTTGGCCCAGCCAGAGCCTGTACCGTTGTTGGGCGTAGGCTCGCCAATGTAGTCAAAGCCCGTCCAGATGTATTCGCCCGCATTGTAGTCATACCGGATGGTTCGCCACCAGGCGTCGCTGGCGGTTGCGCCCCAACCCACCGCGCTCTTGTCGTAGGAGGTCAGCCGCTTTTTGCTGTTCAGCGCCTGACTTCCCTTGATATTGTAGATCCCCCGGCTGTTGACATGGGAAGCGGTCTCGGAGCCGTACATAAGCCAGCCATTGTTATGCCCGGTAGTAAGCGCTCCCTCCCCAAAATAGTTGAAACCTACCACGCCTCCGGCGTCATGGATAGCCTGGTTGATCTCCCCTTGTTCACCGGTGCTGCCAGTGGTACGGCTGTTGTCGCCCCGGGTCACGGGGCGGGTCCGGTCAATGGCCTGGATCCAGCCTATGATCTCCCTGGCATAGGTGGCATAGTTCCCATCGGTGCCGGAGCCCTCCTGTACCTCGTTACAAATACTATACATGATCATACAGGGGGCGTTCTTGTCCCGGTTGATCACCGTCTCGGTGACAAACTGCTGCCACTTCATGGAGCTCTCTCCGCCCACAAGGGCGTTGCCCGCTCCCAGGGTCCTGTTGAACCACCGGGAGAAGTCGCCGCTGTTGCCGTTTTTGGGTCTGGCCCAGCCGTCAAAGATCTCGTCGATCAAAAGCATACCCTTGCGGTTGCAGATCTCAATAAGCTCGTCGGCGGCGGGGTTGTGGGTCACCCGGATGGAGTTGACGCCCATATCCATCAGGATCTCCACCTGCCGCTCCAGAGCCCGGTACCAGGCCTCCGAACCCAAAGCGCCCTGGTCGTGGTGCTGGCATACGCCCTTGAGCTTCACATTCTTCCCGTTGAGCTGGAAGCCCACATTTACATCAAAGTTGATCTCCCGGAAGCCAAACTCGGTTTCATAGGTATCCACCACCTGGCTTCCCACCATAACGCTGGTTACCAACACATAGAGGTTGGGAGTCCCCTGGTCCCAGGAATTCCAAAGGGCGGGGGAGGAAACGGTCAGGGACTGGGTCACCGTACCGGTTCCCTTGCCGGAAACATTGGTGGCGGAGGAGGTATCCGTGGCCACCGCGGCCCCTTCCTTCTCAAAGGTGGTTCCGTTAAGCTTAAAGATCTCCTGCTTCACGGTAACATTGGCGGCGGCGCTGCCGCTGTTCTCCACATTGGTCTTTACCGTCACGCTTCCGCTGTTGGTGGTCTCTACCTTGGTCCCGTACCGGGCCACATGAACGGGATCGGACACGGTAAGATGAACGCTTCGATAAATACCGCTGCCCGAATACCACCGGCTGGAAGGCACCGGGTTGTCACACCGGACGGCAATTACATTCTCCCCGCTGTAGTCCAGCAGGTCGCTGGGTAGCACAAAGGAGAAGGGGGTGTAGCCGTAGTGGTGCTCACCCAATTTCGTCCCGTTCAAATAGACCTCGGAATCCATATACACACCGCCGAAGTCAATGGTGACCACCTTATCCTCCCAATAAGGGGATACGGTAAAGCTCTTCCGGTACCAGCCAACGCCGCCCAGCAGATAGCCGCTCTCTGCCTCTCCCGCAGAGGTATAGTCCAGTTCTATGCTGTAGTCGTGAGGCAGGTCGATGGTCCGCCAGGCGCCGTCGTTATAGATCTTCTCCTGTGCGCCGTTGGCGTCGCCATAATTAAACTTCCAGTTTTCATCAAACAGGATCGTGCAGTCCGATCCGCTGTAATTGTTGACCGGCACCGTCTCCGGTGTGGAGGGCGCCTGACCTCCGCCGCTCTCCTCCGCCTTTTCCCGGGGAATAGTAATGAACTCGTAGAAGGTAGGAGTCACATTGCCCCAGGAAAGCTTGATCTCAAACACATTCTCATATTCTTCAGGAATATCCAGCCTTGTAAGGCCCTGTGTCAGCTTGGCGTCTAATTCGTGCCATTCATCCTTCCCCGTGCGGATAGACACCGTGGCGTTACTGATATTCGCTGCATTCTGGATCACATTGATCTGCCCGATATTGGTATTGTCGGACAGGCGGTAACTCAGATAGCCTGAGGTTTTTCCCGCCATATCAGGCTGGAATCCCGTGGTATAGTCGCCGTCCACCAGCCGGTCGGGTCCATTGCCCCGAATTTCAATGGGATCGGTTTCAAATGTGGGATCGTTGGAGGCTCGGACATATTCCCCGTCATTAATGATGATCTCGTTCAGTTCCAGCCATCTGTCGCCAAAGTCTCCCGTATAGACGATACGCAGATACCGGGCCTCCTGAGCCTGGGGAAGCTCCCCATACTGCCCCATATAGTTGGGATAACCGGGTACATCCAGCCATCCGGCGTTTACCGCAGAGGTGTCCGCATCCCCCGGAGTGTTTACCGTGATCACGTCTGTCCAGGGTCCGGCGGCGTCCATAGAGATCTGTACCTTGGCCTGACGGGGATAATCCATTTGAGTATCCCGCACCACCAGACGCAGGTTTTTGACCTCCCGCTTCTGACCCAGATCTATCACCACGTCCTGTCCCGCGACCTGCGCGGCACAAAGCTTGGCCGTGGTTTCCACATTTCCGTCAAACCAGTTGCCGATGTTCCCCTTCTTCCGGGCGTCTTCGCCGTTACCCGCTCCGCCTATGGTCGCGCTCTCCACCCGGACTCCCAGGATCTCTTCCGATTCCACCGATAACTCGTTGAGCCGGAAGGCAACCACTGTGGAACCGGCATTCCGCAAACGGATATAACGGGCATAACCAGAGTAGGGCGTCCGGCCATTCAGCCGGACCTCCTCCATTTCGCTTTCGCTCATTCCCAGTTCCAATACCACGCCGGGAGCGGCGGTATAATCGGCCACGATATCCACGATCTGCCGGATCCGGGGCAGGGCAATGCCCACAAATTCACCGGGGCGAAGCGCCACATTATCCGCGCTGAGAGCCGCCTTATCCTCCGCCAGCTCGCCCAAAGGCGACACCAGCTTCTTTACCACCTCGCTCTGATACAAAATAGCGGAGGTGGCGTCTGCCCACACGGAGATCTCAGAGAATTTGACCCATTTGTTTACCTGTACCGTATTGACAAGCCGCACATACCGGGCTTCCACGCCCCCAAGCTCCTCTTCCACCACATCCCGGCCTTGCGCCACGCCGGTATAGGTTTTAACATCCGTCCATGTGCTGTTGTCTGTGGAGTACTGCAGCTTAAAACCGCTCCACTTATCTCCATTGCCTCCGCCTACCACAAAGCGGACCCGGCCTACGCTTTTCACCTTGCCCAGATCCAGGCCGATATAGTCGCCTACCAGAGAAACGTCCTTATCGGTCCCGGTCTCCTTATACCAGACCACAGTATTGTCGTCTCCGTCCAGCAGGTTGCTTTCCGGCCCCTCATATACCTCCCACCGGGACGACTTGATTACCGTCCCGTTCAGCTTTCCAAACTCTGCCGTCTCTTCCCCTTCCATAGGACCGGACTTGCCATTGATATAGATTTCCTTTACGCCGAACCAGGTTCCCGTCCGCTCGGAGGTAGCGATAGCCCGGACCCCCTTGGCCGTCAAGGCAAGGCCCTCAGCCTCCAGCGCCAGATCCCCGTGGGTAAAGGCGGCGCCAGAAATATCCGTCCACTGCCCGTTTTCGTCCATGTACTGCAATTTGCTGTCGTTAAAGGTGTCGTTGGCGTTGCCCGCCGTTCCCACCTCAAAGCGCACGCTTTCAATGGAAATAGGGCGGTTATACTGTACGCCCACATAGGTGCCCACCGCGATGCTGTTGGGATTTTTAAACACCGCCTCGGTGGCGGGATCTCCGTCCCGCATGGCTTGCAGTCCACCTGCGGGAGTATCGCTGCGGTTGGTGATAATGGTCTCTATCAATACCGTAGGATCAATGATGGTTTTGGCCTTTTCAGACACCTCCGCCATCAGCTTATTGGTAAACGGCACAATATGCATGCCTCCCGCTATGGCGTATTCGTCATGATCCATATACAAAAATTTATGGCTCTGGGCCGCGGCCAGCTGCCCCTGTCCCAACAGGTACTTTGTTACGATCTCACTGTCCGCGCTGCCGTCACTGTTCTCCAAAATAAGCCTCAGCGCATCCAGAAGGTCCAGATTGGCCTGGGAAAACTCCTCCCAATAATCCAGCCAGGGCGCCATTTGTTCCTGTGCGTCAACATAGCCCCCATCCTTTCTCTGGCCCAGGATGCGGGTATTCCCGGTGGTTTTCGCCTTGTAAAGCGCCGCCGCGTCGTGCAGCGTTTCAAATTCGGGCCGGAGCGCATCTATATCGTTCACAGTCAATGTTCCTGCGGACAGCTTCTCCAGGAACTGGGAAAGCAGGGGCTTCAACTCTTTGGACTCCGGGTAATCCTCATGCCAGCCCACGCTGCCATTTTGATGGATCATGTGCTTGGAAAGCTCCCGCAGGGCGGCGGATTCCGGGGTCTCAATACCGTTGTTATGATCCACGTATTTGAAGCAGTCGTTCCAGACGTTATCCTTTCTTTCCTGGTGGTCGGCTCCGTTCCAAATGTTCCAGGCATAGTCGGCGTTCTGGAAAATAGCCGCCTTGGATGGCTCGGACTGCTGCATGGGGTTTAGCATGATACCCCGGAGCGTACTAATATCCTCCTGTGTCAGGTCGTTATGCAGTACAATATCATGGGCTCCCATCGTCAGGCTGCCCTTGGATTTGTCCGAGCAGGGCCAGTTTACCCACATAAATGTACCGCTGTTTGTGTTCTGCCGGTATGTGTTCAGGAAGGAATGGCTTACCTGTCCCCAAATGGTCCCGCCGGTCATAATGACAGGAACACTCGCAGGCAGGTTTGCGGTCAGCGTCTTGATCTGCTCGCTGCTTCCGTTCCCCATATAATCATTCGGGCAAAACGGAATAGAGGTTTTCAGGCCGGGATACTTGGCCTGCATTTCAGGCGAAGAAACCCAATTGGTAAGATCCGTCATCAGCCTCACATAGCTGCGCATGACTCCTACGCCGGGCAGGCCGCGGTCATCGGCCAGCACGGCGATCTGCCGAACTCCTACGCTCATAGCCTGCTCAAACTTCGCCTTCAGCACATTCAGGTCCTGGGCGTAAACCGCATCGTCAGAGTAATTGATCCCTTCTGCCCAGAAAGGATGCAGCGCATACCCATAATAGCACTTAGACCTATTGCCCGCCTCGGCAAGAGGACGGATCTTGGTCTCCAGCTCCTCCTGGGTATACAGCTCCCGCCACTTGGAGCTGTGCTTGGGGTCGTCCTTGGGGGCGTAGAAATAGATGTTCATCTTGATCTCTCCGCCAAACTCCATCAGCGCCGCCCGGTCCTCTACCGTCCAGGGATTGCCGTAGTATCCCTCAATAAAGCCCCGGAATTCCACATCGGCATAATCCTCCACCGTCAGCATCCGCACCGTGGGGTCGCTGGGCTCCACCTGGACCAGGATCTCCTTTACTGTAGTAAGGCCATAAAAGGCCGCGTCCGTATCCTTGCCCAGCACCGCCACACCGTCGGCGTTAATGATGAGTTGATAGGCGTCATATTTATCATAAAGCCCAGTGACCTCTGCGGGGTGAGAGGCAAAATAAGTATCCACCGCGCCTCCGGAGTCCTTTACACCGACCCGCAGCTTCAGCGTACCTTCGCCCCCAGCCTCGTCAAGGGTCACTCCCACCTGGTCAAAGGCCTCCTCCGCCCGGTCCCTGGTATACTGGTCGATCCCATCCTCGTATACCACGTTCAGGGTAGCGGGCAAAACGATGGCATTGGAATCGCCCTCCACATACCTGATACTGTGGGGGGTGGGGTAAATCTCATATTCGTCGGTGGCCGCCCGCAAACTAAGAAGGGCGGCAAAGGGGTCCTCCTCCAGAAGCTCCCCATCAGGAAGCTCACCGGGATCCTGGTTCTCCGCAGGAGGCTCCTCCGTCTCGGCGGGAGGTTCTTCCGTCTCTACCGGTGGCTCCTCAGTTTCCGCTGGAGGCTCTTCCGTCTCCGCCGGAGACTCCTCGGTTTCCACCGGGGGTTCTTCCGTCTCCGCAGGGGGTTCCTCGGTTTCCGCCGGAGGCTCTTCTGTCTCCACAGGGGGCTCCTCGGTCTCCGCTGGAGGCTCTTCCGTCTCCGTTGGAGTTTCCTCGCCCTCCGCCGTATCCGGCTCTTGGTTCCCGTTCCATCCCTCCTCAAGCTGGTCCGTGGATGGAAGGGCCTCTTCCTCAGAGGCCAGTGCGCCGACAGGGACTAACATCCCCAGCGCCATAGCCAGACACAGTAAGCTGCTGATCCCTTGTCTCATCCTTTTCCTCATACTGATCCGATCCTTTCCCTATAATTTTTCCTCCCGACAGGCTTTTAGCAAAAATTGTCTTTCCGCAGCTTCGCTGCGGAAAGACAAAAAGCGGACTCGGCCCGCTTTTTGTCTTCTTTGGCGATTTTCCACAAATTCGCCCACCCGTTCCCCATTCACATTGTTACATTCATAATATAACGTTTTTGTTCTTCTGTCAACAACAATTCGCCCCTAAAAGGAAAAAAAACGATCAGTATATCATCCCATTCCGGCATACTTTGTAGGAGCCGGTTCTACAACCCAGCCGTTGACGGCTTTGCGCCGTATGGATGAGGCATACCCCTTGCGGGCAAACCGGCCCGCAGTTCCTAATTATGCTCCACCACATCATAGATTGCCTTGGACAACAGTTCCTCTTGAAACCTCCTCGGCTCCAGGCTGACTCCGTATTCCAAAAAGAAATCCGTCTCCATTCCCTCAAGCTGTCCCACACTCTTTCGGTATCCTGCGGATTCCAGCTTGCGCCTCTTTTTCAGCACACGGCTGATCTCTCTGCCATTACACCGGTAGGATTCATTCAGGTGAAACAGATCAAGGCTATTTTGCAGCAACTTCCTTTTTTCTTCCTCCGCTCCCGGCTGGATCTCCCATCTGATCTCGTCCGCCTCAGGCTCCTTTTCCCCTGCCATCTCCAGTATGTCCCGATAGTTGATCCTCAGAATACAATCCTCATCAAAGCCCTGGGTATAGGGGTCCAGAATAGGCGCCGTATGTACCCTTTTAAATAACTGATTGCAGGCTTTACAGCTTGGGACCAAATTCCAAAGCGATATGGAAAACAATTGATAGATGCTCTTGGGCTTGACGTGGTCCAGATCCCCCAGATAGCGTATATTTTCCCCAACAGAAAAGGCCTGGATGTACTGCTTATTGCAGTATGGGCATACCGGAATGTTCATTTTCCGCACCAACTCCCCCCGGATCCCCGTTTCATCCAGAAGGGAGTAATCAAATTTTTGCCTTGCCGCCTCATTCAGCTGTTGCAAAAGCTCCTCAGCCCACCTCCGGACCTCGTCAGTCTTTTTCCAGCTCCTCACCGTCTCTTCTTCACCACACTTCTTTACATGTTCCTCCAGGTATTTCCCCCAGTGCTTCTGTAGATATTCTTCTCTTCGTTCCCGCAGTTTTTTCTTTTTTACGCTCTCCCTCCGAAAGTCTGAATAGTGGGAACAAAATTCACAAAGGCGGATATACTCCTGGATCCAGTCATATTTTTCCTCCAGTTTTTTTGGCGTAAGGGCCAGGATATCTCCGATCTCCTCCTCCGTCAACCCTTCTAACCGTTTTTCAAATGCCTGGACCTCTTTCGTCCCGCCTGTGGCTGTGATCGGACGGGCCATGATATGCTCTGTCAGCTTCTCTTTGTACCAATCAGAAAGCTTTTCCGGGTTGTCAAGAAAGATCCGGATCATGTCCCTTCCCCCTTTCTATGCGGGCCCTTGATCTCTCCAGTCTTTGCCGCAGGCTCCGGCGGATCAGACCATCATCAATGAGCTTAATTTCCTGTTCCAGGCAGGACAGCCTCTCCTTCATCTCAAAAGCGTTATACTCTCCATCCTTCACTCTGTCTTCTGCCCACTTTAACCCCTCGATTATCCTGTTCACATACTCCTCCGCGAAAGCGCCAAATATGGAGTCTGTATAAAAGCTGTCCATCAGGATATCGTCAAGGCTACTCATAAACCCGTACTGAGACTCTCTGATCTCCACCATTCCCGTATCCGGATCTCTTTTCAGGCAGTGGATCCATTGCCTGGGCACATCTGAAACCAAGAGGGGGGAATGGGTACACAGAATCACCTGATAGCGGTATCGGTTGAATTCCTCCCCGTTCAAAAGCCGTGTCAGATTACGGATAAATTGTCTGGACCACTCAGGATGGAACCGGCTGTCCGGCTCATCCAAAAGCAGCACGCAGGTATCTCCCACCTCGTGGCCACAGTCCTTGAGTGCCTGGGATAGAGCCGCGTATAGATCCAGATATTGGGCCTCCCCCGTACTTAACCCGGAAAACTCTACTGGGAGAAAATACCGGTGGTCAATATCATGCTCCGGCACCTGTTGATTCTTATCCATCCCATCCATAAAGGGATGCAAAAAGTTTTCTTCCATATCCTTTAACCGGATCCTGATCTCCGTATCCCTGACAAAATATTTTTCCGGGATCGTTTCTAAGCCCTTCACTATAAGCTCCGCAATGGCACGATCCGTCTCATCATGCCTCTCCACAATACACAGCAAGAGCTCCTTCCACTTCTCATAATCTAAGAAAGGCCCCCCGGTACAGATCTCCGGCTCCCCTTCATCGACCTCTGGAGCGGTATCCAGATATTCCAGACAGACGTAGCATGCCAATTCCTGCAAATAGAGTAATACCAACGTCTCCCGTTTGCTGAACAGCCGTTTTCTTCCGCTTTGAGGAAAGCAGGCTTCCAATTCATCGTCAAACGGCTCAAGAAAGGCCCCTCTTGTATCATAAATAAGCTTTTCGGCCACCCTTTTCCCCTGTTCCTCCCTTTCGTACCGTTTTCCACTCTTGGCCTGTGCAAATTGTGACTTATCCCCCCTCCGCACCTTGATCCGAATGGTTCCCCCCGGACTGCTTTCCACCTGTCTGGAAAAGCCGTCGTTGTGGACCGACTCAAACAGATACCTTGTGATCCCGGCGTACCCGTTATGACCGGCATGGATCCGCTGACAGATCACATCTATGTTCATATCTTCTCCCTTTAAGGGGTATGGTTGTTTACACCAGGCGCTCTCCGGCTCCGTGCGGTACAGTATATAAAAAAGCTCGTCATTGATTCGTCTTTTCCCATCCAAAGCGGGAACGTCCTGAAGAACCTCCACCCTTCCCACGGCCCTTTGCGCGCTAAAATCGTAATGAAAGGCTATGGAATATAGAGGCTGGAGATAGGTATACTCCTCCCCGGAAAGGAAATCCAGGGTATCGCACCAATGCCCCTCCAGGGCAAACTGGTCCCCGCCAATATGATAAAGGACAAACCAAGGATACCGGTCCTCCTCCCTGTTCCAGCCGTTCCGGATGGGGATCACATTCATCCTCTGCTGTTTGGGCAACCCCAGAATTTCAAGAATGGTGGTTTTCCCTGTACCGTTCTTTCCCACGATAAGATCCAGCCGCTTGACAGCTTTTCCATAGAGCCCTGCCATCCCACCTTCCTTTTTACAGATATTCAAATGCCTGGTATCCTTATGGTAGCAAACCTCAAACCTGTCGCTAAAGCAGATTTCCCGTTCCTTAATGGGCCGGTCAAAATTCCCTATGTACAAATAGATCAATTCCATATCCCTACCCCATTTCGTTTTTTCTGCTTTTATGATACGATGGGCCCCATGTCTTGTCAACGCAAAACGCGGCAAAAACTACTGGATCCCCAGGAGTTTTTGCCGCGTTTTCAAACGAAAAGAACCCTTGATAAAGCCCCATGCCGTCCTTCAGCTGTCCTCTATTTTTCTATTCTTTTCTATCCTTTGTCACATAATCACGGAGATAGTCAAATACATCATTGGGGATTCTGGTATCCGTGACTACACGCACACGGACCTCGATCTCGGACCGGAAAAAATTGTCCGGGATCTTATTCAGGTACGCCCTCAACTCCGCAAGCTCCTTCAGCAAATAATTATTTTTGAGCGTGAACCACCTGCACAAAAAGTTACACTGCTTTTCCCCGCAAGTACTGTCCCTGTCGCAGGTAATCACAAGAGAAACCGGCTCCTCCAGCTTGTTTATGACGCTTTTCTGCACATAAGGACAGGGATTGGGCCTTTCCACCTCCGTCATCTGGGACATCAGCACGTCGATAGTCAAGATCAGCCTTTCTATAATAGAACCCCTTGCCAGGGGATCCCGGCCCTTTGGAAAAGGCCTGGACTGGGGCTCATACTTTGTGGATATCTCACAACGGTCCGTGATCAGATGGGAGATCCAATGAAACCGGGACTCCTCATTCAGCATCTCCAGGTTGTGATTCAAAATGAGCTCCGAGATCCGGTATCGGCTCATATCCAACAGGTCGCTGAGCCGAAGAAGGATCTTCAGCAGCTTTTCATTGATAAGCTCTGTGCTTCCCCTGCTCTTTACGTCGTAAACGTCCCCTGTGTCGTACCCGTGAGCCTCCGATACTCTCCCAATAAATTCCCGCGTGTCATTCTCAATGAAGTCAAGCTCCCGAAACGTCCGTATTTCCCGCGCGCTGTTTTCCGCGTGATGGCTTCTGAGATCATGTTCAAAAAAGGCGTCTATTTTTTGATAGGCGTCATACAGCGCCTGCTGTGACCGCAGCGTATCCATCTCGTCCAACTCCGCCAAAAGCTCCGTTAAGATCTGTATAGCCCAGGGGTCCTTTGTGGTATAGAACTTTGCGTATTGAGGCAGGGAGACCATAGAGATATCGTGAAGATAACAGGCGGCAAACAAAACAAAATAGTCGTTTTGCTTCAAATTGAAATAGGAAATGGCGTGCAGCCATTGGACCGCCTTTTGAATCAAGGTCACTGCATGCTCCTGATTGTGCAGCGTATAAAAATGCAGATGCTTGGAACCGTTTTTCCAGGTGTCACAGCAATATTTATGGACAAGGATCAACTTGTCGATCCTGTCCCCCCTTTTCACAAAGACCCGGAATCTCTCCAATACCTGCAAAAGGGAATAATCCGCCGTACAATGATACCCCTCCCCGGTATACGCGCCGTAGTTCTTCCAAAACTGCGAAAGGGAAAAATCCCCGTTCTTTAACGCCGATAAGACCCGTAGCTCAGAATAGAGAACAGGTCTCCGGCTTTTTTTCGCAAACACAAACCGGTCGTCCATGTTGTACTCAAACAGATAAGAAAACGCGGCGTTTAGGATCCTGCGCTCCAGCTCATCGGAATTGTCCAGCACGTATTTGGCATACTTTTCCAGCATCCCCAACCCAAAAAGGGCGCACAGCTGCCCCATATCCTTGCCGGACAATTCCTTCTCAAAGATCCCCCGCTTGTTTTCCTCCGACTGCTCTATGACTCCGTGATAGCTCTCCGTCATTTTTTGGGTCAGGGTCCCATAGGGATCCACGGAAAAAAACTCCGGCTTCCCATCCAGATAAGGCCTATATGCCTTCAGCATATAAGCATGCCCCTCGTTTTTTTGATACAGACTCGCACTTAATTTTCGAACGGCCACAGCTAACTTTTGGGGATCCACATTCTCATCCCAACAGCGTTTGAACACAAATTGAATGGCTGCCGCCAGAATATCATCGTTGTACTTTTCAAAAAAGTGTTCCAAATCATTTCCGGGAGACATATCCTGTGTGATCTTCTCCAGCAGATCTCCAAGCTCGCCGTTGCTCCGGTAATTTAAGATGGTTTTCCGATAGGAAAAAAACTTTTTGTACCGGATCAACTTTTTTCGCTGCACATCCTTTTTATTGCCAATGCGGTTTAATTTCGTCTCGATCTGCTCCAATATGGCCGTGGTGCGGCTGAGCATTATTTCTACATCTTCGTCCAGAAAAATGGTGGCGAAATCAAAGGAGATGTTGGAGGTTTCCCGACTCAAGCCCTTCAGATATATCTCCCCGGAGTTTTTATCCGCCTCCATAATATCCTCATAAATACTTTTCTCCCCCGGCTCATGGACCCTCACGCCGTAGTCCTTGCTCCCATAGCAATAGTCTTGGGGATAAAAGACTAGCTGCCTATTTTCTCTTCGGATCCCTTCCTCCATGGCGTGAAGATTTACGTTCAGCTTGTCAATGCTCTCCCGGAACCCTTCCTTTGTCAATTCCTCATTTGTAAAAATGACAGAATCATCCACATAAAACAGCATTTTACCGGGAAACACCTTTGCAAACTCCTTCTGGACCAGAAGCATGAAGAAGTTGGCCATAAAGTATGTATGGGGAAGGCCCTGAGGAAGCCCTTTTACATAGCTCTCCCTTTTTCCCTCCTTCACCGGAACCGCTGTTTCCGTATTCCGATACCAGCGCCATTCCTCCTCTGTCAGAGAACAAAGCCGGAAGATCAACAGCTTTCTCAGCGTCTTTTCTATAACGGAAACGTCTTCCCTTTCCCATTTCACCGACAGATGCGACCTTATATAGTGAAACAGGATCTGCGGGTCAATGGAAGGGAAAAAATTTTCCAGATCCAGGCTGACCTCATATTTGTAGGCGGCTGTTTTGCTGAACTCTTCCAAATAATCATTGGCCTTTTTCGTATATTCCTGATACTGCTCTGTCCAGGGTTTAAACAGCCGCTTTCCATCATAGGAAATGCGATTCCCGTAAAAATTGGATGGCAGGCTCCGGCTCAATTCCGAGGGCAGCAGCTTTCCGTCCGTTCCTATGTCATATACCAACGCCTGAAGCATTGCGGTCATGGCGATTTGATCGATCAGTCCAGCTGTGTGCAAGGGCCGAAAAACCGTCTCGTTCCCCTTTTGCTTCTTGGGTTTAAAAAAGACGGTTGCCTCAAAATAGTCTTCCTCATCCTCTAGCAGCCCTTTGATCCTTTCCTGTACATCCCCGATCATTTTTTCTATCTTTTTTACATGAAAAATATCCTTCAACTCGTATAATTCCTTCCGGTCCTTCCGGCTGAGCAGTTCCCGATTGAGAATATAGGAATCCAGCATATAGATGGCCAGGAAAATGTTCTCCTCGCTTAACAGCCTGTCTTCAAAGCTCTTATTCGTCCGCGTTCCCATCTGCCTTCCCCCCTGCTTCCCTTTCTTCCTTCGCTTTCCTCCGCTCCAGCATTTCCTTTACCACCGCAATAACAGCCTCTTCCCCCTGCGAAAGGGAAACGCTCCTGCATTGTCTGCCGCGCTCTCCACAGACGATCAGGAGCATATCCTCCCTGTCCTTCTTTTCGCCTCCGGCCATGGAGAGCTGATCGTAAAATCCTATTTCGCCGCTCAGGTCCACCTCTAAAAATTCATTCAATACTATCGTTATTTGTTTGGGGGAGAAATCATCTTTAGGTATAAGGCCGCAGATCTCTTTGGAATCGATTATTTTTTGATAGAGCGCCTTCAGCCTTTCATACTTTTTATGCGCGGAAGCTAAGAATGCGCAAAAGTTTTCATGCTGCCGAATCAGATAGGGCATATTATAATAATAGGCGGCGTCTCTGCCGCACATGTACTTTGAGAGGCCTGCAATATATTTCCCAGTCTTCTCCGCTTCTCCGGCGGCGTCTTCGTCCTTGATCATCTCCAGAAACCTTGTATTCATATAATCCTCAGAGAGCTTTTTTTCATCCCATTCCATCCACATCACCTACCGCAAATATACTTTTCACCCTTATTTTACCACCCCTTTCCCTTTGTGTCGACTATTTTTTACCCCCCTCCAAAAACAATAAAAAAGAGCGGCAGAACCGAAGTCCTGCCGCTCTTTCATTGTTTGCTTGTTGAGACTTTTGTGGGCTGCTGATTACTGAGCAGTCACATCGGCCTCGCCGCTGACCTCAGCGATGATAGCCACGACGTTGTCGTTGCCGTCAATGATGAGGATGGCGGACTTGTAGCCGGTCATGGCGTTCATCACGCTGACAGTGCCGGCCTCCATGGCGGTATCGTTGTCGGTGTCGACGTAGTACATCTTCACGTCGTCATCCACAGCGTAGGTGAAGCTGCCGGTACCGGTGTAGGTGGTAGTGTCGTTGACAGTGCTGGAAGTCCGGCCGGTGAAGATGCTGATGATGCCATCCTCAGCCACGTACTCCTTGACCCAAACGGCCTTGGCAGTGCTGCCGCCCACGGTCACGTTATCGGCAATCACGGTGAAGTCGTTGGCGCCCTCGTAAATACCATCGCTGGTGGGCTCAAAGCTGACGATCTTACCAGCAGCCAGCTTATTGCTAGCGGCGTTGTAGGCGGTCAGCTTCTGGTTCACCACGTACTCCTCGCCGTTGACGCTGACAGTGTACTGACGGTAGCTGGTGCCGTCCTCACGGATGGTACCATTGAAGCCGGTGACCATGCCGTACACACGGGTAGAACCGGCGCCGGCGGGAGTGGCAGTCCGCATGGAGACGGCAACCACCTTGCTGTCCTTATCCAGGACCATGGCGTAGTTGGCGCTGTTCTTGATGTCGCCCAGGTTCCGGATGGTGTAGGCCTTGTAGTCAACCTTGTTGTTCGCGGTTTCACGATCCACAAAGAGGACGCAGTCGGCAGCGGTCACATAAGCCTTATTGTTGGCAGCGACCTTTACGGACTTGGTGCTCTTGTCGTAGGTAGCCAGATCAGCGCCAGTAGCAACCTTGCCCTTGATGGACACGGTGGCGGTGTTGTCCTTGTTGACGGTGTAGGTCACGATATCGCCGGCAGCAAAGTCGCTGTGAGCGGTCACCGCATCGCCGTTCAGCTTGGTGCTGTCGTCGGCCACGCTGATGATGGTCTTGGTACCGTCGGCGGCCATGACCTGGAGCTTCAGATCGTCAAAGATGTTGTTGAGGCTTCCGTTGGTACGGACCTGGAGAACGACGGAGTAGTTGGAGGCGTCCTCGGAGATCTGCTTGGCAGCGCCCACAAAGCCGTTGACCATGTAGAGCTCGAACTCCTTGCCGATCAGATCGTCGTCGGCCAGGTCAGCCACAAACTTGGAGCTGTTGTTGGTGGGCAGATTGTTGCTCTTATCCACGACCTTATAGACGGTACCGTCCACGGTCACGCTCTCGCAATTGTCGTGAGCGGTGTTGTCCTTGTAGCGAGTCATCTCGCCGGTGATGACCTCGGCCTCTTCCACAATGTTGTAGGCGCCGTCATCGGTGGCAGACTTCTTGTACAGGGTGGTCACGGTAACAACATCATTCTTGGCGACGCCGTCATAGATGTCGTTGTCAGCCTTCTTAATGGTGCCCACGTTGGTGATGGTCACCTTGTCGCTGCTGACGGCGGTGACAAACTCCAGCTTGGTCTCGGTTACATAGATCTTGTCGATCTTGCTGCTGTCGTTCATCACGGCCTTAATGGTGTTGCCGTTGGTCTGCTTCAGAGCCTGGGTCAGCTTGCTCTCAACCCACTTACCATCGCCGCCCTTGTAGCCGGTCAGGTTGTTGCTGGGATCGCTGGCGAAGTTGCCATCGCTGTCCACGTTCACGGCATAGGTCTTGCTGTTAGCATGGTCGTTGGCAAAGTTAAAGGTGACCTTGACGGAGTTGGCCAAATCGTACTTGGTGCCGTCCAGGTTGAGGACCTGATCGTCGCCCTCAATAGCCTTCACGTCGGCCATGGTGACGTTCACGACCTCAGTCTCGTTGGCGTTGAACACGCCGTAGATGGTGTCGTTCTTGTCGGGATAGTTGGTGGTGCCCTGCTTGCCGTCCTTGAAGATGACCTTCACCTTCTCGCCGATGAGGGAGAGGTCGGTGTCATAGGGGAAGTTGGCAGCGCGGGTAGCGCCAGCGATCTGATCGGCAGTCCAGGTGTCCAGGTAGAACTTGCTGACCTGGATGTGGCCCTCAGACAGGCCGCTCTCGGTCTTATCGTTGCCGGTGAGCCAGCCGTAGCCGATCTTGGCGCCGTAGTGGACGTCCAGGAAGTTCCGGTTGGACTTGGAGTACTTGTTGGTGACCTCGCCAGTGCTCACGGCAGTGTCGGGGTTGACCTCGATGGTCTTGTTCTGCATGCCGTTCCAGATGATCTGGGCAGCCACGTCACGGGTGATGGGCTGGCTCATGACCGTGTTCTCTACGGTCTCGTAGAGAGAGGGGTCACAGACCTGGGTGGCATTGCGGTTCACGTTGCTGTCCCAGTTGGGACCGGTGAGCTGATAAGCAGTGGCCTCATAGCCCAGAGCGCTCAGCACCATCTTGGCAGCCTCGACGCCGGTGACGTTGCCGTCGGGATCGAAGGTGCCGTCGCCCCGGCCGTTGATGATCTTCATGTCGTAGCAGTACTCAATGAAGGTCTCGGCCCAGTGGCCCTTCACGTCGGTAAAGGTGGGGGTGGTCTTGACGCCGAAGTTGGGCTCCTTGCCACCGTTCATGGCAACAGCGATCATCTTCGCCATCTGGCTGCGGGTAACGTTCTCCTCGGGAGAGAAGCTGCCGTCATCCTTACCGTTGATGATGTTCAGAGCGCCCATGACTTCAACGGCTTCGACGTTCACGATGTCTTCGGCATCGGTGTAGCTCGTCGCCGCGCTGGCGCCCATGATCATCATCCCGCTCAGCATGGCGCCAACCAGGCCCAGGCTAAGCACGCGCTTGAGATTGTTCATGGAATATTCCTCCTTTTTATATTGGCTTGAACCTGCCTTCTTTTCTTTTCCGTTTCTTGCGTCACGCAAAGGAAAATAGAACAGCCTCTTGCCTTCGTCCGTATCATACAACATCCCCCCCTTGAGGTCAAGGGGGGGACGGCATTTGTAATATAAGTGTAACGTCCGGTCCAGCTTTTGCTTTTTCGGGGGACGGGCGGCTGTGGGCAGCCGCCCCTACCTTATAATATAAATGTGTAATTGATGTAACATGACCAATGTAGGGGCGACCCTTGTGGTCGCCCGTTCCCTGCCCCGCTTACCGATACATTTTCTCGTAATACTCCTGGTACGCCCCGCTGGTGATCCGCTCCACCCATGTCTCGTTTTCCAGGTACCACCGGATGGTCTCCCGGATCCCATCCTCAAAGGTATACTCCGGCCTCCAGCCCAGCTCCCTGGTGATCTTGGTATTGTCGATGGCGTATCTTCTGTCGTGGCCCGGCCGGTCCTTGACATGGGTGATAAGGCTTTCCGGTTTCCCCAGCTCCTTCAGGATCAGCTTTACAATTTCAATATTGGCCTTTTCATTGTTGCCGCCTACATTATATACTTCCCCTACCGCTCCCTTTTCCAGCACCGCGGCGATGGCGGCGCAGTGGTCCTTCACATGGAGCCAGTCCCGGATCTGCATTCCGTCTCCGTAAACAGGCAGGGGCTTGTCCGTCCGGGCGTTGTGGATCATCAGGGGAATAAGCTTTTCGGGAAACTGATAGGGACCATAATTATTGGAGCAGCGGGTGATGTTCACCGGCAGGCCGTAGGTCTCGTGGTAGGCCCGTACCACCATATCCGCCGACGCCTTGGAGGTGGAATAGGGGCTATTGGGCGCAAGGGGGGTGGTCTCCGTAAACATCCCCTCCCTCCCCAAAGCGCCGTACACCTCATCGGTAGAGACCTGAAGATACCGGACCCCAGGCTTATACTCCCGGGAATATTTGTCGTCGGGCGAAAGCTTCCAGTGCCGCTTGGCGGCATCCAAAAGGGTCTGGGTGCCAACAATGTTGGTGGTCAAAAACAGCTCCGGCTCCAGGATGCTCCGGTCCACATGGCTCTCGGCGGCAAAGTGGACCACGGTATCAAAGTCATACTCCTCAAAAAGCCCTTCCACCAGGCTCTTATCCCGAATATCTCCCTTGACAAAGCGGTATCTGGGGTCCCCCTCCACCGCCTTCAGGTTCTCCAGGTTTCCGGCGTAGGTCAGAAGGTCCAGATTCACCAAAAGGACAAGGTCCTTTTGGTGCTCCAGTATATACTGGACAAAATTAGAGCCAATGAACCCCGCTCCCCCGGTTACCAGGATCCGTTTCATCTCCATTCCTCCTCCGTAACCAATAGATATATCTCATACTCCACTGTTGAAAGACACTATATCACGGTTTTATCTCACATGGCAAGGGACAGCCAGAAGGAGGCGAAATAGTTATATAAAGTGCGCTATACACACATAAGGAGAGGAGGACCAAAATAAGCGGTCCTCCCCTCCCTATTTTTTAGACGCAAACGCAAAGAATCTTTGTCCAAAATAGTTCAATACTGTATAGAGACCCATACCCCCCAACTTGGTCAACCGCTCCAGCCAAATGCCCTTCACACCTAACGTGCCCAGGATCATCCCGCCCAGAGGCTGGGCAATGGTGTAGGCCAACACGTAGCACACCGCCACATTGAGGGCAAATTTTGCCGCCGAACGGTCCACAGTTTCCTCACTATGAAAGGTAAAGCTCCGGTTGAGAAAAAAGCTCATCAC
>CANRZY010000007.1 GCA_947644625.1 uncultured Pseudoflavonifractor sp. | reverse complement strand
TGGAGCGGGCCGCCCGGCTTGCCCCTGAGTACGGTGGAGGCAGCCTCACCGCCCTACCCATCATCGAGACCCAGGCCGGCGACGTGTCGGCTTATATCCCCACCAACGTGATCTCCATCACCGACGGCCAGATCTTCCTGGAAACGGAGCTGTTCCACTCCGGCGTCATGCCCGCTGTAAATCCGGGTATCTCCGTATCCCGCGTAGGCGGCAACGCCCAGATCAAGGCCATGAAGAAGGTTGCGGGAACCTTGAAGCTGGCTTACTCCCAGTACCGGGAGCTCCAGTCCTTCGCCCAGTTCGGCTCCGATCTGGACGCCGATACCAAGCGTCGGCTGGCTCAGGGTGAGCGGATCGTGGAGGTGCTGAAGCAGGACCGGAACTCTCTGGTACCTGTGGAGCTTCAGGTGTGCATCCTTTACGCCGTCACCAACGACTATCTGGTGAATGTGCCTGTGGATCAGATCTCCGCCTATGAGCAGGAGCTTTACGAAGACCTTCGGAATCTCCATGACGCCGATGTTCTCTCCCCCATCCGTCAGACTGGAACCCTCTCCGACGAAACGGTGGAGGCTTTGAAGAAGGCTCTGGACGATTTTACCGACCGGTTCCTCAAATCTCACGCGTAAAAGGAGGTGAGGCCCCATGGCGGCTTCCTCTACGAAAGATATCAAGATCCGTATCAAGAGCGTACAGAGCACCATGCAGATCACCAAAGCCATGGAGCTGGTGGCCTCCTCCAAGCTGAGAAGGGCCAAGGAACGGGCGGAGGCCACAAGGCCCTACTTTACCACCCTGCACCAGACCCTCAGCGACATTGCTTACAGCAACACAGAGTTTTTCTCTCCCTTTGTTCAGAAACGGGAGGTGAAAAAGGTCTGCTGTGTGATTATTGCCGGTGACCGCGGTCTGGCGGGAGGATACAATAGCAACCTTTTTAAGGCGGTAGCCGGGGCTATGGAGGGGAAAACCCTCTGTGCCCTGCCCATCGGCAAAAAGGCGGTAGAGTACTGTGTCCACCGGGGGATCGAGATGGTCAACGACCGGTATACCTCGGTGGAGGACCTGACCTTGCGGGATTGCTTCTCCATCGCCCGGCTGCTGTGCGACCAGTTCCGGCAGGGGGCCTTTGACGAGCTGCATGTGGGATATACCAATTTCGTCTCCATGCTCTCTCAGCAGCCCGCCGTTTTGAAACTGCTGCCCATCCACTATGACCGGAAAGAGGCCAAAAACCGCGCTGAGAGCCTTTTGGAGTATGAGCCCTCCAGCCAGGCGGTCTATGACGCCATTGTACCTGAGTATGTGGGCGGCCTCCTCTGGGGCGCTGTGGCCGAAAGCCTGGCCAGTGAGCTGGGAGCCCGGCGCACCGCCATGGACGCGGCCAGCAAGAACGCCGGAGAGATGATCGACGACCTCTCCCTGAAATATAACCGGGCCCGTCAGGGGGCCATTACCCAGGAGATCACAGAGATCGTGGCCGGCGCCGAGGCGTAAGTCCACGAAGCTCTTTTGGAAGGAGACATGCCAATGAACGACCAGAACATCGGCATCGTGACCCAGATCATCGGGCCCGTGCTGGATATCAAATTCCCCGATGGACATCTGCCCAATCTGCTCAACGCCATTACGGTGGAGAAGGGCGAGGACACCATTACCCTGGAAGTGGCCCAGCATATCGGCGACGATGTGGTCCGCTGCATCGCCATGTCCGGCACGGACGGCCTGGTCCGGGGCGCCAAGGCGGTGGATACCGGCTCTCCCATTACCGTGCCTGTAGGCGACGCCTGCTTGGGCAGGATCTTCAATCTGCTGGGCGAGCCCATTGATGAGCTGCCCGCTCCCGAAACCCAGGAGCGCTGGCCCATCCACCGTCCGGCTCCCTCTTTTGATGAGCAGGAGAGCACCACCGAGATCCTGGAGACGGGCATCAAGGTGGTAGACCTTATTTGCCCCTATGCCAAGGGTGGTAAGATCGGCCTCTTTGGCGGCGCCGGCGTGGGTAAAACGGTGCTGATCCAGGAGCTGATCCATAATGTAGCCATGGAGCACGGCGGCTACTCTATCTTCACCGGCGTGGGGGAGCGTACAAGAGAGGGCAACGATCTCTATAACGAGATGAAGGAGTCCGGGGTCCTTTCCAAGACCGCCCTGGTCTACGGCCAGATGAATGAGCCCCCCGGAGCCCGTATGCGTGTGGGCCTTTCGGGCCTTACCATGGCGGAGTATTTCCGGGACAAGGAAAACCAGGACGTACTCCTTTTTATCGACAACATCTTCCGTTTCACCCAGGCGGGCTCGGAGGTTTCGGCACTCTTGGGCCGTATGCCCTCCGCCGTGGGCTATCAGCCCACTCTGGCCACCGAGATGGGCGCTTTGCAGGAGCGGATCACCTCCACCAAGAAGGGCTCCATCACCTCGGTCCAGGCAGTCTACGTCCCCGCCGACGACCTCACGGACCCCGCCCCTGCCACCACCTTTGCCCACCTGGACGCCACCACGGTCCTGGACCGTGCCATTGCCAGCCAGGGCATTTATCCCGCTGTGGACCCCCTGGGCTCCACCTCCCGGATCCTGACCCCCGATGTGGTGGGCCAGGAGCATTACCAGGTGGCCCGCGCTGTACAGCAGGTACTCCAGCGGTATAAGGAGCTTCAGGACATCATCGCCATCATGGGTATGGATGAGCTTTCTGAGGAAGATAAGCTCACCGTCTCCCGTGCCCGTAAGATCCAGCGGTTCCTGTCCCAGCCCTTCAGCGTAGCGGAGCAGTTTACCGGCTTTGCGGGTAAATATGTCCCTCTGAAGGAGACCATCCGGGGCTTTAAGGAGATCATCGAGGGCAAGCACGACGATCTGCCCGAGTCCGCATTCCTCTTTGCCGGTACCATCGATGAGGTGGTGGAGAAGGCCAAGAGCCTGTAAAAAAGGAGTTTGCCATGACCACCTTTCATTTACAGATCGTGACTCCCGACGGGGGCTTTTATGACGGCGACGCCGAAAAGCTGATCGTCCGGGCCCTGGGGGGCGACGTGTGCATTCTACCCCGCCACGCCCCCTATGTGACCGCCCTGGGAACGGGCCAGGCCACTGTAGTGATCGACGGACAGCGCCGAACCGCCGCCTGCGCCGGAGGGATGCTGGCGGTGACAAAGGACGACGTCCGGTTGGTAGCCACCACCTTTGAGTGGGCCGAGGACATTGACAAAAACCGGGCCCAGCGGGCCAAGGAAGAGGCGGAGCGCCGGATCCAGAGCGCCAAGGACGGCGCCGAGCTGGAGATGGCCAAGGCAAAGCTCTCCCGCGCCCTGGCCCGGATCAAAGCCGCAGGATAAACCGAAAAGGAGCAAAAAAACAGACGCTTCGGCGTCTGTTTTTTTGCCCGCTAAGGGATATTCCGGTTAGGGGGAGTCAATCAGAATTTATCTTTGGAAGATAATACGCGGTACGATCTCCCCACCTGTCATTGTGAGGGCCCGAAGGGCCCGTGGCGATCCGTATTCCCTTTGCGCCGAAAGGAATGGCGTATGGTTGGGTGGTCCCGCGCCTTTCTGACGAAAAGTCATCCCACGCCTAGCCTTCCTGATTGCCGCCGTTGTCGTGGGTGGGCTCATTGAGTTTTATTATTTTAAGCGCAAACCCCTGTTCTTTCCCGCCGCGCAAAAAACACCGCCCGAAGGCGGTGTTTTTTTATTCGCTGTTCCTCAGTCGTCCCAGTCGGCGTAGTCGTCATACTCCGACGGACATTGACAGCACTTCACTCCCAAGGCCTTTCCCACTCCATGGACGCACTCGGTGATCTTGTCCCAATAAGCGATGACGCAGCATGCCGCCGCCGCGAGGGCCAGGCAGAGACCTACGATCTTCAGTACAAAACGGGCGATCTTCATAAGCGCGGTTCCCCCTTCATAAATCGTTATTTATAGTTTACACGATTTCAGGGAAAATTACAATCGTTTCCGCCCACTTTTTCCCTTGTAATTTTTCAAAAAATAGAATACAATAGAAACGATAGAGTGGAAAAAAATGCTTTGCGTTTAAAAGGAGGGGCTTCCCCATGAAGCTGCAAACGGAAAAGGGCCTTATCACCATCAGCAGCGATGTCTTTACCAACATTACCGGCGCTGCCGCCACCAATTGCTATGGCGTAAAGGGCATGGCGATCCGCTCCACCACCGACGGCCTTGTTCACCTTCTTCGCCGGGAATCCATGTCCAAGGGCGTAAAGGTCACCTACAATGAGGACGGCTCCATCTCTCTGGAGCTCCATATCATTGTGGACAACGGAGTGAACCTAACGGCGGTGAGCCGCTCCATTATGAGCGAGGTCAAGTATAATGTCAGCCGGGCCACCGGCGCGGAGGTCAAACGGGTGGATGTATTCGTTGACTCCATGGTCATCGGCTGAAAGGAAGGAACAGCATATGATTACTACCATTGACGGGGCGTTATTCGCCCGGATGATCGTCCACGGCTCGGCCGCCATCAGCGCCCAGAAGCAGCTGATCAACGAGCTTAACGTTTTTCCCGTTCCTGACGGGGACACGGGCACCAACATGTCCATGACTATGGGCGCCGCCGCCCAGGAGATGAGCAAAAAGAGTTATACCTCCGTGGGCGCCACCGCCAATGCCACCGCCAACGCCCTTCTCCGGGGCGCCCGGGGCAACTCCGGCGTGATCCTCTCCCTTCTCTTCCGGGGCCTTGCCAAGGCTGTGAAGGAGAAGGAGACCATTGACGGCCGGGATCTGGCTATCGCCCTGGACTTTGGTGTGGCCGCCGCTTATAAGGCGGTGATGAAGCCCGCCGAGGGCACCATTCTCACCGTCTCCCGCCTGTCCGCCGCTGCCGCCGCCGCCGCCGCCCGGGAGGACAACGGCGCTGAATATGTGCTGGAAAACGCCATTCGGGAGGGCCTTGTGGCCCTGGAGCATACCACCGAGCAGAACCCGGTCCTCAAAAAGGCCGGGGTGGTGGATTCCGGAGGAAAGGGCTTCCTGGTCATCCTCCAGGGGATGCTGGATGAGATGCGGGGAGAATCTATGCCGGAGGGAGCCGACCTTCCCGATGCCAAGCCTACCGGCGCCGACTTCGCCTCCCTGGGGGACGAGGACATCACCTTTACCTACGATACGGTCTTCATCGTCCGCAAGGAGAAGGAGAACGTGAATCTGGAGCCCTTCCGGGCCTATCTCAACAGCATTGGCGACAGCCTGGTCATCGGGGAAAGCGACGAGGAATTTAAGGTCCATGTCCACACCGACACCCCCGGCGCCGCCCTGACGGAAAGCGCCAAGTACGGCATTCTGGAGCTTGCCAAGATCGAAAATATGCGCACTCAGGCGGAGGATCTGGCTGCGGGGAAGCACGTACAGTCCACCGACGACCTGGATGAGGTGGAAAAGCAGTTGGAGGAGCCTGTTATTGCCCAGCCGGAAAAGCGTTACGGCGTGGTGGCGGTGGCCGCCGGAGAGGGGCTGGCCTCCGTATTTAAGGATCTGGGAGTAGACGGGGTCATTTCCGGTGGGCAGACCATGAACCCCTCCACCGAGGATATCCTCCGGCAGATCAACGCCACCCCCTCCGAGGTGGTCTTTGTCCTACCCAACAACAAGAATATCATTATGGCCGCCCAGCAGTGCGAAAAGCTGGTGGAGGGCAAGCAGGTGGTGGTCATTCCCAGCAAAACGGTGCCCCAGGGGGTCTCCACCCTGCTGGTGATGGATCCCGACGCCGATGTGGAAACCAACGTCTCCGCCATGACCGAAGCCATGTCCGGTGTTTCCACCGCCGAGGTGACCTACGCCGCCCGTGATAGCGACTTCGGCGGCTTCGCCATTAAGCGGGGCGACCACATGGCCCTGCTGAACGGAAAGCTCTTTGACACCCAGAAAAGCCTGGATAAGATCCTCAAAAAGCTCTGCAAGGAGGACCTTTTCCAGAACGCTGAGTTTATCAACATTTATTATGGCGAGGATGTGAAGGAGTCCGACGCGGAAAAGACGCTGAAGCTCTTTACCACAGCCTGCCCCAAGGCGGAGATCACTCTTCTCTCCGGAGGACAGCCGGTATACTATTACATGATCTCGGCGGAGTAAAAACAAGACCCGACCAGGGGGGCCGAAAGGCCCCCCTGCTTCATCAAAAGGAGATATGGTATCCAATATGTTAGGCATTATTGACGTAGGCGGCGGGATGAGGGGCTCCTTTACCGCCGGGATCTATGACTACTTTAACGATCAGAACCTCCAGCCCTTTGACTACCTGATCGGCGTATCGGCTGGCAGCGGTAATATGATAAGCTATCTGGCCGGACAGCGGGGAAGGAATCTGCGCTTTTACCTGGACTATGCCTTCCGCAGGGAATATATGTCCATGCACAACATGCTTCGCACCGGTTCTTATATCAATCTGGACTACCCATACACCTTTCTGTCCGGCCCCGGCGGAGAGGATCCGGTGGATCTGGAGGCATTTAACCGTAGTACCGCCCGGTATGAGGCAGTGGTCACCGACGCCACCGGGGGAGAGGCTGTCTACTATGACAAAGGGGAGCTTGCCCAGGGGAATTTCGATGTAATTAAAGGCTCCTGCTGCGTACCGGGGGCTTGCCGTCCTTATCCTGTGAAGGGGCGGCCCAGCTTTGACGGGGGAATTGCCGATCCGGTGCCCTACAAACGGGCTTTGAAGCAGGGCTGCGACCGGGTGGTGCTGCTGCTGACCCGTCCGGTAAACTACCTTCGCCCGCCTCTGGACCATCAGGAGGTCATGGAAACCGCTTTGAGCCGCTGGCCCAATACCTACAGCGCCCTTCTCCGCCGCTCTATCCGGTATAACCGGGACGTGGCGGCGGTGCAGGAGCTGGAGCGGGAGGGCAAGGCCCTTCTGGTGGCGCCCACCGACATCGGGGACATGAAAACCCTTACCAAGGATAAGAAAGCGGTGGAACGGCTTTACCACATGGGATATGCCCAGGGACCCAGGATCCTGAAATTTGTGGAGGCGTAGGGGACGGCTCCCTACTTGACTTTACCATGCCCTTGACGTAAAATAAACCAAACTTACCAAAAAGGATGGAGAGACGTATGGCGCAGGATAATAAAAAACAGGTGGAGCAGATCACCGATATGGAGGTGGACTTTGCCCAGTGGTATACCGACGTGTGTACCAAGGCGGAGCTCATCGACTATACCAGCGTAAAGGGTATGTTCATTTACCGTCCTTACGGCTACGCTATTTGGGAAAATATCCAGCATGAGCTGGACCGGCGCTTTAAGGCCACCGGCCACACCAATGTGGCTATGCCCATGCTCATCCCCGAATCCCTTCTTCAGAAGGAAAAGGACCATGTGGAAGGCTTTGCCCCTGAGTGTGCCTGGGTCACCATGGGGGGCAGTGAAAAGCTGGAGGAGCGGCTGTGCGTCCGGCCCACCTCCGAGACCGTATTCTGTGAGCATTGGAGCCATATCGTCCACTCCTGGCGGGACCTGCCCCTGCTTTATAACCAGTGGTGCAGCGTCCTGCGCTGGGAAAAAACTTCCCGTCCCTTCCTCCGCCACCGGGAGTTTTTGTGGCAGGAGGGCCACACTCTCCATGCCACAGCCCAGGAGGCCATGGAAGAGGCAGAACAGATGCTGGAGATCTATGCCGACGTGTGTGAAAACGTGCTGGCCATGCCGGTGACCAAGGGCTTTAAGACCGACAAGGAGAAGTTCGCCGGAGCGGAGCGGACCTACGCCATCGAGTGCATGATGCATGATAAGAAGGCCCTCCAGGCCGGGACTAGCCACTACTTTGGGGACGGCTTCGCCAAAGCCTTTGGCATCGCTTACGCCGACAAGGAAAATAAGCTCACCACCCCCCACGAGACCTCCTGGGGCGTGTCTACCCGGACCATTGGCGGCATCATTATGACCCATGGCGACAACCGGGGTCTGGTACTGCCCCCCCGCGTGGCTCCCATCCAGATCATTATTATCCCTGTGGCCCAGCATAAGCAGGGGGTCCTGGAGGCCAACCAGGCCGTGATGGACCGGCTCATTGCCGCCGGGTTCCGGGTGAAGATGGACGACAGCGACAATTCCCCCGGCTGGAAGTTCGCCCAGTATGAAATGAAGGGAGTCCCCCTCCGGCTGGAGCTGGGCCCCAAGGACATGGAAAAGAACCAGTGCGTCCTGGTCCGCCGGGACAGTGGGGAGAAGGTCTTCGTCTCCCTGGACGGCATTGAGGACACCGTTCGGAAAATGCTGGACGACATTCACGATGGCCTCTATGCCAAGGCCCTGAAAAACCTACAGGACAACACCTTCCCCGCATACTCCCTGGAAGAGGCCAAAACTATTCAGGCTGAAAAGGGCGGTTTTATCAAGACCATGTGGTGTGGGGAGCTGGAATGCGAGCTGAAGATGAAGGAGGAGGCAGGCATGTCCTCCCGCTGTATTCCTTTTGCCCAGGAGCAGCTCAGCGACGTATGCGCCATCTGTGGAAAACCCGCTAAAAAGATGATCTACTGGGGCGTGGCCTACTAAAGCAAAACTTTTGGTTGCCTTTCCAACGAGATTGGCATATAATAAGATCAACCATTTCAAGTGAGGTTATTTCCATGAATCCTTTCACCCTCACAACCGCATCCTTTTTCTCCTTTTCCTATGCCCGATTTACGGGCATGGGCTATTTTGCCGTGGAGAAATAGGATGAACGAGATGAGCCTGTCCGGTACTTCCCGGACAATATCCCAGATATAACAGGGGGTCTCATTGATGTTCATTCATCAGTGAGACCCCCCTTTTTATAAGCCAATCAAAGGAGTGTGTTTTTATGGTTGTCGTTATGAAGCAGGGCACCCAGCAGCTGGAGATCGACAAGCTGGTGGCACAATTTCAGCTTCAGGGGCTTCAGGTGGGGATCACCCACGGCGTGGACTGTACCATTTTGGGGCTGGTAGGAGATACCACCGCCATCGACATTGACAAGATCTCCATTAACGAACACATTGAACGGGTCATGCGGGTATCCGAGCCCTACAAGCGGGCCAACCGGAAATTTCACCCGGAGGATACGGTGGTCCGGATTGGCTCCGCCGCCATTGGCGGGGGAAGCTTTTCCGTCATTGCAGGCCCCTGCTCAGTAGAAAGCGGGGAGCAGATCATTGAAGTGGCAAAGGATGTGCAGGCCTCCGGAGCCGCTATGCTTCGGGGCGGCGCTTTCAAGCCCAGGACCTCCCCCTACTCCTTCCAGGGCATGGGAGCCCCCGGCCTGGATCTGCTGCTGGAGGCCAAGGCCGCCACGGGAATGCCCATCGTCACCGAGTTGATGAGTGAAAAATACTGTCAGCTCTTTGAGGACAAGGTGGACGTCATTCAGATCGGCGCCCGGAATATGCAGAACTTTGATCTTTTAAAGGAAGTGGGCAAGCTCTCCAAGCCCATTCTTTTGAAGCGGGGCCTCTCCAACAGCTATGAGGAGTGGATCATGTCAGCGGAATACATCATGTCTGAGGGCAATGAGAACGTGATCCTCTGCGAACGGGGGATCCGCACCTTTGAGACCTACACCCGGAATACCCTGGATGTGTCCGCCATCCCCGCCATCAAGCGGATGAGCCATCTGCCCGTCATTGTGGATCCCTCCCACTCGGCGGGGATGTACTGGATGGTGGAGCCTCTTGCCCTGGCCGCCGTGGCGGCGGGGGCAGACGGGCTTCTTATTGAGGTCCACAACGATCCCCCCCACGCCAAATGTGACGGCCAGCAGTCCCTGACCCCGGAGCATTTTGGGCGGCTTATGGGAAGGGTCTCCGCCTTGGTTGACCTGGTGGGGAAAACTTTGGTAAAATGAGAAATACGATGGGCGGGCGGCTGCAGACAGCCGCCCCTACAGGAAAGGTGGTCCCCTATGAAGACCCTCCATGTAGATCTGGGCTCCCGGTCCTATGATATTCAGATCGACCCCGGCCTTCTGGACCGGGCAGGGGAAAAGATCAGGACCGTCTGCCCCAAAGCAAAGCGGCTTTTTGTGGTCACTGACAGCAATGTGGGCCCCCTCTACTATGACCGGGTAAAGGCCAGCTTGGAAAGAAGCGGCTTTTCCTCCTCCAGCCATGTGGTCTCTGCCGGAGAACATTCCAAATGCGTCACGGAACTGGAGAAGCTGTGGGAGGATATGATGGAGGCGGGCCTCACCCGTACCGACGCTGTGGTGGCGTTGGGGGGCGGAGTGGTAGGAGACCTCTGCGGCTTTGCCGCCTCCACCATCCTCCGGGGGGTGGACTTTATCCAGATCCCCACCACTCTTTTGGCCCAGGTAGACTCTTCAGTGGGGGGAAAAGTGGCCATTGATCTTGCTGCGGGAAAAAATCTGGCCGGAGCCTTCTGGCAGCCAAAGACAGTGCTGATGGACCCAGAGACCCTGAATACCCTGGACGATCAAACCTTCTCCGACGGTATGGCGGAGGTCATCAAATACGGCTGCATTGCCGACAAAGGCTTCTTTGATTTTCTCTGCGCTCACCCCTCCCGAACTGAGATCACGGCAAATATTGAACACGTTCTGTATACCTGCTGCGATATTAAACGTTCCGTTGTAGAAGAGGACGAGCGGGACACAGGACGGCGGATGATTTTGAATTTTGGTCACACCATCGGCCACGCCTATGAGTTGGCGGGAAATTATGAAACCTGGACCCACGGCCAGGCGGTCTCGGCGGGGATGGTAGCAGCGGTGGAGCTGGGAGTCAAGCTGGGGGTCATGGAACATAACAGTGAAATTGCCACCCTTTCAGACCTTCTCAGATCCTTTCACCTTCCCACCCACATTGACTGTGATTGGGCAACCATGGAAAAGGCCGTGGGCCTGGACAAGAAAAGCGAGGGAACGGACATCACCATGATATTTCTTCGTGAAATGGGGCAGGCCCTGCCCACCAGGATGGGCAAGAAAGCAGTTCTTCAAAGCCTGAGGGCTAGTTAACAAGGGTAGACACGCCCCACCGCTTTCCAAAAGGAGGACCCCTATGACCCTTACCATTATCCCCACAAAATTAGTAGGTTCCGTCACCCCGCCTCCCTCCAAGTCCCAGGCGCACCGGCTGCTCATTGCCGCCGCCCTGGCCGAGGGAGAGAGCGTCATTCACAACATCGCCCCGTCCCAGGACATTAAGGCCACCGTCCGCTGCCTCCGGGAACTGGGGGCGGAGCTTTCCTGGGAGGGAAGCTCCCTTCGGGTCACAGGCATGGGAGCCAACTCTATGTCCCCCCTGCGAAAGCTGGCCCTTCCCCACTTGGATTGCGGAGAGTCGGGCTCCACCCTCCGCTTCCTCATTCCCATCGCTCTGGCGGTTCGGGGGGGGGGCGTTTTTACCGGCCACGGCAGACTCATGGAGCGGCCTCAGAAGCCTTACTTCGACCTATTTGAAGAGAAGGGGATCTTCTATGAACAGAAAGACGGAGTATTGACCGTCCAGGGCCTGTTATCTCCCGGAACATACGCTCTCCCCGGCAATGTCTCCTCCCAATTCTTTACCGGATTTCTATTTGCCCTGCCTCTGCTCAATGGCCCTTCCGTCCTTTTTCCCACCACGCCTTTGGAAAGCGAGGACTACATCCGAATGACCCTGGAGGCCATGGGCCGGTTCGGCGTGGAGTTCCCTGCCACCCCGTCCCTTCCTCCCCAGTACCACCCACAGGGAAACCAGGCCTACTCTCCCGGAAAGACTGCGGTAGAGCCCGACTGGTCTCAGGCCGGGTTCTGGTTTGCCGCCGACGCCCTGGGAAACCCAGTGGAGGTGGAGGGCATGACCATTCCCTCCCTCCAGGGTGACTGGCGTTATCTGGAATTGCAGGAGCAGATCTATGCCGGGACCCACTCGGAGCTGGACGTATCTCAAAATCCCGACCTGGTCCCTCCCCTGGCAGCCGCCGCAGCTTTGGCAGCAGGGCGGACCACTCGGCTCACCAACGCCGGACGGCTGCGGATCAAGGAAAGCGACCGTCTTCGCTCCGTCACCCAGGTTTTAAAGGCTCTGGGCGCAGACATCACCGAAGGGGAGGACTTTCTTTCCATTCAGGGCAAGGAGTATTTGGAGGGCGGGGTGACGACGGACAGTTGGGGAGACCACCGGATCGCCATGATGACTGCCATTGCCGCCACCCGCTGTAAAAATCCTGTCACCCTCACCGGGGCGGAAAGCGTTAACAAGTCCTACCCCAGCTTTTGGGAAGAATACGCCCGCCTGGGCGGGAAGATCCAGGAGGTCACAGCATGAAATATACCATTTTCGGCGAATCTCACGGCAGCGCCATCGGGGTAGTGCTGGAGGGGGTCCCTGCCGGGCTGGAGCTGGACAGGGAGGCTATGAGGAAAGAACTGGCCCGCCGCTCCCCTAAGGGAGACGGGCTCTCCACCACCCGGAAGGAGGCGGATGAGGTCCATGTCCTCTCCGGCCTTTTTGAGGGAAAGACCACTGGAACGCCCCTTACCCTGGTCATCCAGAATTCCGACCAGCACTCCACCGATTATGACGCTCTCCGGTATACTCCCCGGCCCAGCCATGGAGATTACGCCGGATTCATTGCCAGCAAAGGGTGTCTCGATTACCGGGGAGGGGGACACTTCTCCGGCCGTCTTACCGCCCCTCTGGTGGCGGCAGGAGCGGTGGCCAAGCAGCTTCTGGCGCAGAAGGGGATCTGGACGGCGGCTCATATCAGCTGCGTCTACGGTATCCTGGACCGGACCTGGGAGGATGTGGAGGAGCTGAAGGATGCCTCCGCCAAGCCCTTCCCCGTGCTGGACGACGGGAAGGGGGAGGAGATGCGCCAGGCCATTCTGGAGGCTAAAGAAGAACAGGACAGCGTGGGCGGCTCCATTGAGTGCGCCGTCCAGGGGCTCCCTGCGGGCCTCGGGGCCCCCGACTTTGGGCGGAATGTGGAGGGGATCTTCTCCCAGTATCTTTTTTCCGTCCCCGCCGTAAAAGCGGTGGCCTTTGGAGCCGGAGTGGGCTTTGCCTACATGCGGGGCACCGAGGCCAACGACCCCTTTGAGATAAAGGATGGCAAAGTCCTCACCAAAACCAACTACGCCGGTGGGATCAATGGAGGCCTCACCAACGGAATGCCTGTGGTGTTTGAAGTCACCCTTCGTCCCACCCCCTCCATCGGCCTTCCTCAGGAAAGCGTGGACCTGCGCACCGGGGAAGAGGTGGAGATCGAGATCCAGGGCCGCCACGACCCCTGCGTGGTCCACCGGGCGGTCCCTGTTATTGAGGCGGCGGCAGCCCTGGCCGCCTGCCAGGTACTGGGAATCTGAAAGGGCCTTTTCTCCTGAAAGAGGGAAGACTAAGGTCACGATCAAACCGAGGAGTTGGAACCATGTCTGAATTGGAACAATACCGCGCCCGGATCGACGCCATTGACAGGCAGATCGTCCCCCTGTTTTTGGAGCGGATGGCCGTCACCGGAAAGGTGGGGGAATATAAAAAAGAAAATGGGCTTCCCGTGCTGGACAGCTCCCGGGAAAAAGAGGTCCTGGCCGCCAAGACTGCCCTGGCTGCGGATCCCTCTGAGCGCGCGGACGTGGCCTCCCTTTATGAGTCTATCTTGGCCATCTCCCGCCGCCAGCAGCGCAAAGTGGTCCGGGAGGGGACGGAGGATCCGGGCTACGCCCAATGGCTCAAGACCTATGAGCAGCGCCGGGAGCCGGTACCGGGCCCACGGGTGGTCTACCAGGGGGAGCCGGGAGCCTACTCCGAGGAGGCCGCCGCCGGATTTTTCGGAGAGGGCGTGGAGTCCAGGGGCCTTGCCTGGTTTGACGACGTATTCCAGGCCCTGTTCCGGGGGGAGGCAGACTACGCCATGCTTCCCATCGAAAATTCCTCCACTGGCTCCATCCGCCAAGTCTACGACCTGCTGGCCCGGTATGATTTCTCCCTGGTTGGGGAGTGGCAGGTAAAGGTGGAGCACTGCCTTGCCGCCCTTCCCGGCGTGGAGATGGAGGATATCCAAACGGTTTACTCCCATGAGCAAGGACTCATGCAGTGCGATAAATTTTTGGACAGCCACCGGGCCTGGGCAAGGGTCCCTACCTTGGATACGGCGGGCTCAGCCAAGCAGGTGAAGGAGACGGGGGACCGGACCGCCGCCGCCATCTGCTCCCGGCGCGCAGCCAGGCTTTACGGACTCCATATTCTGGCCTGCCCCATCAACCACAACACCGCCAATTTTACCCGGTTCGTGGCGGTCTCTCCCGCCTTGGAGCTGCGTCAGGGCCGGGACAAGATCGCCGCCGTCTTTACTCTCCCCCACCAGACAGGCTCCCTCCACGAGATCCTGACGGTGTTTGCCGTCCACGGGCTGAACCTTCAGAAGCTGGAATCCCGGCCCATCCCGGACCGGGGCTGGGAGTACCGGTTTTTTGTAGAGTTTACCGGGGATCTGACCGCCCCCGGCATGGAAGGGGTCCTTCATGAACTGAGCCAGCTGTCGGCGGATCTGCGCATTTTGGGAAACTTCAAGGGGTATGGACCATGAAAAATATTGTTTTGATCGGCATGATGGGCTGTGGGAAAACCACGGTGGGAAAACTTTTGGCCTCCCGTCTCAAGCGGACGCTGGTGGATACCGACGCCTTTATTGAACGCCGGGAGGGCATGACCGTCCCGGAGATCTTTGAATCCCAGGGAGAGGGCTATTTCCGCTCCCTGGAATTGGGGGTAGCCCAGGCCCTCAGCCTTCGCAGCGACCTTATCATCGCCTGCGGCGGAGGGCTCCCCCTTCAGGAGGGGGCCATGGCCCCCTTGAAGGAAAGCGGCGTGGTCCTCTGGCTGGACCGGGAGGCGGAGGACATTTTTGACCGCGAGGACCTGTGGGACCGGCCCCTGGCCCAGGAGGGCCGGGAGTCCTTTCTGAAAAAGGCGGCTCAACGCCGGGAGGTCTATGCCCGGTGGGCTGACGCCACCATCCACGACTTTACCTCGCCCATCTCCACCGCCGCCAGGGCCAAGGAGGCCGCAGAGGCCATCCTGTCTTGGGACAATTCATAAGGGAGGACCGGAAGCCATGAAATTTCTCATCATCAACGGACCAAATCTGAATCTGTTGGGCCAGCGGGAGCCGGAGATCTACGGAAAGGACGGTTACGACGCCCTGTGCGAAAGGCTGAAGGCCTTTGCCCAGGCTCATGGTTCTACGGCGGAGTGCTTCCAGTCCAACCATGAGGGGGCTATCATCGACGCCATCCACACCGCCCAGGGGACCTATGACGCCATCATTATGAATCCGGGGGCCTACACCCACTATTCCATTGCCATTCTGGACGCTTTGAAGGCGGTGGACACACCCTGCATTGAGGTCCATATCTCCAACGTCCACCAACGGGAGGAATTTCGTCATAAAAGCGTCACTGCCCCCGCCTGCGTGGGCCAAATCTGCGGACTGGGACTTTACGGCTACGAGGCGGCTATGGGATATTTTTTGGAAAAGGCGGATCACTAAAAAACAGGGCCCGGCGGTCATTTACCGCCGGGCCCTCTGTTTGCCCTTCTTCTGCTTTAGAATGCCACCCGCTCCGCCAGGTAAGCCTTCAGCTCACTGACCGGAATGCGCACCTGCTCCATGGAGTCCCGCTCCCGGACGGTAACGCAATTGTCCGCCTCCTCCGTATCGCTGCCCACGGTCTGGAAGTCCACCGTAACACAGAAGGGGGTGCCGATCTCGTCCTGACGGCGGTAGCGCTTGCCGATGGATCCGGCGTCGTCAAAGTCCACCATGAAGTCACGGGCCAGTTCCTCGTAGATCTTCCGGGCAGGCTCGGAAAGCTTCTTGGAGAGGGGCAGGATGGCCGCCTTAAAGGGGGCCAGGAAGGGGTGGAGATGAAGGACGGCGCGCACGTCGTTCTTTTCGGCGTCCACCACCTCCTCGTCGTAGGCTTCGCACAGGAAGGCCAACGCCACCCGGTCGCAGCCCAGGGAAGGTTCGATAACATAGGGGATAAAGTGCTCATTTTTCTCCTGATCGTAATAGGTCAGGTCCTTGCCGCTGGCTTCCTGGTGACGGCCCAGATCGTAGTCAGTCCGGTCAGCGATGCCCCACAACTCGCCCCAGTCGGTAAAGGGGAATGCGTATTCAATGTCGGTGGTGGCCCTGGAATAGAAGGCAAGCTCCGCCGGCTCGTGGTCCCGGAGACGAAGATGCTCCTCCTTGATCCCCAGGGACAAAAGCCACTGGTAGCAGAAATCCTTCCAGTAGGCGAACCACTCCAGATCGGTACCGGGGGCGCAGAAGAACTCGCACTCCATCTGCTCAAACTCCCGGGTACGGAAGGTGAAGTTGCCTGGGGTGATCTCGTTACGGAAGGCCTTGCCCACCTGGCACACGCCGAAGGGCAGCTTCTTCCGGGTGGTGCGCTGAATGTTGTTGAAGTTGAGGAAGATACCCTGGGCGGTCTCAGGCCGGAGATAGACGGTGGAGGAGGAATCCTCGGTAACGCCGATCTGGGTCTTGAACATCAGGTTGAACTTGCGGATGGGGGTGAAGTCGTGCTTACCGCACACGGGGCAAACCACGTCGGCGTGCTGGGCGATAAAGGCGTCCATCTCATCAAAGCTCATGGCGTCCACGTTCACCTCCCCGTGAACGTCCCCAATGAGCTTGTCAGCCCGATGCCGGGCCTTACAGGCCTTGCAGTCCAGCAGAGGATCGGAGAAGCCCGCCACATGGCCGGTGGTGATCCAGGTCTGGGGATTCATAATGATGGCGGCGTCCAGGCCCACATTGTAGGGACTCTCCTGAACAAACTTTTTCATCCAGGCCTTCTTCACATTGTTCTTGAACTCCACTCCCAGGGGGCCGTAGTCCCAGGAATTGGCAAGACCGCCGTAGATCTCGCTGCCGGGGAAGATGAACCCCCGGCCCTTACAGAGGTTGATGATCTGGTCCATGGTTTTTGCGCTGTGTTCCATGCTGCTCGCTCCTTTTATAAAAATGTTTTGAAAAGACACCCTATTTCACAGACAAAAATCGCCCTGAGCCATAGGCTCAGGGCGAACTTGAAAGTCCGTGTTTCCACCTGAATTTCCCTCATAAAAGGGACACTCTGACCCGGTAACGGCGGGGACCGACGGGGCATTTCCTCCCCATAGCTTCCGGGGGCCTTGGGCGGGGTTTCAGGGGGCCTTGCACCGTCCGGCCCCTCTCTCTTACTGGAACACACCGCTTACTCTTCCCGTTCATCGCTGTTTGTGGGGCAATTTTATCACCCTTTTTCCGGAATGTCAAGGGGAAGGGGGTCAATGGAGGGCTCCTTCAGCCCCAGGAGCCGGAAGGAGAGCCAAAATTCAAAAATATCCTGTCCCCGAAGCTCCCCCATATCGGCAATATCCCGAATGACCTTCAGCCGGTATTTGACGGTATTATAGTGGAGAAAGCTGGCCCGGGCGGTCTCGGTAACGCTGCACAGGTTTTGACAGTAGCTTTGCAGGGTCTCCATATAATCGGTGCCGTGGTTCCTGTCATACTCCCACAGCCGCAGGATCTCCGGCCGGCAAAAGGACTCCACCCCCCGATCCCGAAGACAGTGCTCCGCCACGTCCCGGGCCAGACAGTCCCTGTACTCCAACAAGATCTTTTTCTCATGCTCCGCCTGGCTTAGGGCAAAAAGCCCCTGGGCATAGTGATCCCGGAGGCCGGGGAGAGGAAGAAAGAGGTCGCTCAGCCCACCGCGCATACGGTTTTTCTCCGCAAAGCGGGCGATGATCTCCCGGTCCCTCTCCTCCTCCAGCAGGCATACCACCCTGTCGCCCAGGGTAATGGCGGTACCCCCCAGTTGATAAAAACACCGGGTCTCTATGCTGGGATAGTCGATGCTATCCCCCTGGATATCCCGGAGGACCAGGACCTGCCGTTTCCTCTCCTTTGGGATCTGGAAGAGGACCAGGGCCCGCTCTATCTCCGCCGATGACATCTCCCCCTGGAGCAGGTTCCGCATCAGGTTGCCCATCCTCTGTTCCGGGGGCCGTCCTTCATCCTCTCCCAGCACACAGGCCAACGCCCTGGAGAGCAGCTTCAGCACCGCCGGATCCGTTGGGCGGAAAGGGCGAAGCTCATATATGCTCAGCTTGGCCACCTCGATCCCCCGCACATGGACGTCGCAGCACATCACCCGGTATGGGTCTCCGTCCTCATCAATGATGGGTTCCCCATGGCTGGCCTTGACCTTTTGCATCCACTGGCGCATTTTTACGGAATCGCCGCTGTCCTTGCGCCGCATCCTCTCCGGACCGAACCCCTCCGGCCCCACCCAGGCAATGGGATGAAAAACCTGATCGTTGAGCAGGATGGGCAGTTCCAGCAATCCATAAGCCGTATCCAGCACCCGCTGGGCCCCCTTTTGCTCTGCCGCCGCCATCAGCAGGGATCGGGCGGCGTGATCCACGGTCCTTTGCTCCTCTGCCGTCATATGGCTCACCCCTTTGCCGGTATCATACCACAAAAAAGGGAGAGCGGCAAGAAATCCTGTTTTGTGGACAAAAGGACGCCGGAAATGGGACCGGGCCGGCAGAGAGTCCCTGCCGGCCCGGTCTTTAAAAGGAGAGAGTAAAACGTGAAATTACTTTTTGGCGTAAGCGCCGGCGTTCTCACCCGCCAGGCGGCCGGAGGTCATGACCCAGCCCATGGTGACGCCCTCATAGGACACATAGGCGTTATTATACATGCTGCCGGAGCAGTCCACACCGGCGGAATAGAGACCGGGAATGACCTGGTTGTTCTCGTCCACCACCTCCATGCCGGTGGTGATCTTCAGTCCGCCCAGGCTACACAGCTCGGTGGTCCGGCCCATGATGAGATAGTAGGGGCCCTCCTTCACGGGGACCATGAACATGGATTCTTTGCTGTACATATCATCCACACCGGCGGCACAGGCGGCATTATAGGTCTCCACCGTGTCCACCAGGTTCTTGGCGTTGATACCGGCCTTCTCAGCCAGCTCTTCCAGCGTGTCGGCCTTGACGGTGACGCCGTTGGCCAGGCCAGCCTCCAGTTCCTCCTTTAGGGTGGGCCAGGTCTCGTTATAGGCCGGGGGATTGCTGCCAAAGCCGGCACCGGACTTGGTCACGCCCAGACCGATCTCGCCCTTGTTGGCCAGAGTGTCCACAAAATGCTGGTCCACCAGCACATAGTAGTGATCTCCCTGGGCGGCAGTGACGTTGCCGATGTAGGAGCTGTCATAGCAAATGTCCTCGTTGGTAAACCGGTAGCCGTCCACATTGACCCACAGGGCGCTGGGGCTCACCGCCATATGGTTCAGACTGTCACCGCTGACGGACAGCTCGGCGATCAGGTCGAAGGCGGAATGGGCGCCATGGAACTCCACATTGGTATAGCCCTCGGTGGCCGCTCCCGCGGCGATTCCCATACGGATGCCGTCGCCGGTCTGGCCGCCGGAGTTGATGCCGTTGGCCTTATAGCCCAACACCCGCTCCATCTCCTCGCCGCTGGCGCCGTAACCGCCGGTAGCCAGGACCACGCTCTTGGCGTGGATCTTCACGGTGGTGCCGTCAGCCCTGGTGGCTACGACCCCGGCCGCATGGCCGTTCTCCATCAGGACTTCAACACCGGTGGTCTCCGTCATCACCTGACCGCCGTTGTCTGCCAGGCCCTCCAGCATGGAGGACAGGGCGGCGGCAAGGCCGTTGCCCGCCCATTTGTGATAGGTCTTGAAGGGGCTGTCGGCCAAGGCCTCCTGATGGTGGCCCACAAAGTCGAATACCACGCCCTTGTCCATCAGCCAGTCCACCGTCTCACCGGACTCGGTAATGAACTTATAGATCATAGGTCCGGAGACCATGTAGTTCTGCTGGGCCAGCCAGTCCTTCAGCCACTGGGAGGCGGTAAAATCCACGGTGGGATCCGCCTTCTGCAACGAGCTGTTTAGGGCGGCCATGCCACCGGACATGGCGGAGGATCCGCCTACCCTGGCAGCCTTCTCAATCAGGATAACCTTGGCTCCCTGGTCGTTGGCGGCCATGGCCGCGGCGGAACCGGAGCCTCCGCCGCCCACCACCACCACATCGGCGGTGTACTCTTCCACCTTGGTGGAGGCTTCCTTCTCTTCCTTAACGGACCAGGCCTCCACGCTGCCGCCGGCCTGGGTAATGCAGTCCTTCACGGCGGTGAGAATGGCGTTGGAGGTATTGGTGGCGCCGGAGACGGTGTCCACCGCCACGCTCTGATCGGCCACAATGGCGGCGGGAATACGCTCAATAGCGGGGTCGCTTATTCCGGTGGTCTCGGCGTGCTCGGTGACATTGACGGCTGTAATGGCCCCACCAGAGACGGTAACGGAGACCTTCACGCTTCCGTTGTTCCCCCGGCCCGTTCCGGTATAACTTCCGTCCTTCAGTTCCTTTGTTCCCGTAGGAGCAGCGGGCAGAGTGAGCTTGTCGCTCACCAGCTTGGCAACGTCGGGGGCGTTCTTGTCCCAATCCACGGTGATCCCCAGCAGCTCGCAGAGATACCGCATGGGAAGGTAGGTCGCCCCTTCATAGGAAAAGGCCTCAGCGGCGGTTCCGTCGGACTTGGTGGGAGTTACCGTCTGCCCGTTGATGTTCAGCTCCATGGGAGTGACGGAGATAGTCTTCGTCCCCCCGGCAGCCAGTGCGGTGGTGCCCAGGACCATGGCGAAGGCCAGGGCCAGGGCGGTGATACGCTTTTTCATAGACAAGCTCTCCTTCTTTGTTATGTGGCTGAGGCTTCTCAGCCCTATTGTCAATATTTTATCATACCCCCCAAAGGGGGCAACGTTGAAAACGGACAAAACGGGAAGCCCGTTTTGTCCGTTTTCGCCAAAAGATGGAATTCTAGAAAGGTTCACTCCGCAGCCAGGTAGAGGCCGATCAGCTCAATGGTGGCCTTCAACCCGTTCCAGTGGGTCCGCTCCATGCCGTGGGAGGCATGGACGCCGGGACCGATGAGGGCAGCGGGCAGGTCGTTTCCCGCCTTCCAGGCCACGGCGGCGTCGGAGGAGTAGTGGGGATACACATCCACGGCGTAGTCTACCCCATGCTCCTCCGAGAGGGTGATGAGCCGGGAGACCAGCTCATAGTCGAAGGGTCCTGCCGAGTCCTTGGCGCAGATGGAGACCTGCTCCTCGGTGCAGCTCAGTTCCTCCCCAATACAGCCCATGTCCACCGCCAGCAGCTCGAAAAGCTGGGCGCTGAAGGTGGCTCCGCCGTGGCCCACCTCCTCATAGACGGTAAAGGTGGCCTCCACATCGTACCGGGGCTTCTGTCCCTTGTCCTTCATCAGCTTCAGGGCCGTGAGGATACAGGCGGCGCTTACCTTGTCGTCCAGGAACCGGGATTTGATAAACCCGGAGGGGGTGACCTCCGTTTTGGGGTCGTAGCAGACATAGTCCCCCACCCCGATCCCCAGCTTTTCCACATCCTCTTTGGAATAGACTACCTCGTCCAGGCGCACGGCCATATTTTTATCGTCCCTGGGCCTTGTCCGGGCGTCGTCCTCCACATGGGCGGCGGGGGACAGGGAGAGAACGGTTCCGGTATAGACCTGCCCCTTCCGGGTATAGATCCGGCAGTATTCCCCGTCCAGGGTGGGCAGCAGCGGACCTCCGATGGGGGTAATGAGGAGCCGGCCCTCCCCAGTGATGGAGCGGACCATGAGCCCCAGAGTATCCACATGGGCGCAGAGGCCTACCGTTTTGCTGTGATCCCGTCCGGGGACCAGGATGGTCAGGTTCCCCTTCCGGCTCCGCCGGGTCTCCAGCCCCAGCTCGCGGGCCATGGCCTCGGCGGCATCTACCGCCCTTGCGGTAAAGCCGCTGGGACTGTCCTGCTCCAAAAGCGCCTTGGCATAGTTCATTACCGTTTCCCGATAGGGCGTCACGTCCCATTTCATATTTGAATTTCCCCTTTCCTTGGGCTATAATAACATATCATACCACGACCGGAGAGGTGTTTCAACGATGGCGGAGGAAAAAACCAATGTGATGCGGCTGCTGGATCAAAAAAAGATCCCTTACACCCCCCACGCCTACGATGTATCCGACGGCGCTTTGGACGGGGTGACGGCGGCAAAACGGCTGGGTGTGGCCCCTGAGACCTGCTTCAAGACCCTGGTGACGGCTGGGGCCTCCAAAAACCACCACGTCTTTGTGATCCCGGTGGAAAAGGAACTGGACCTAAAGGCCGCCGCCAAAGCGGTGGGGGAAAAGTCCGTTGAAATGCTCAAGCAGGCCCAACTGCTCCCCCTCACCGGCTATATCCATGGGGGCTGCTCCCCCCTGGGTATGAAAAAGCGGTTTGGGACGGTGATCGACGCCTCGGCGGAGGACCTTTCCGAAATGACGGTCTCCGCCGGAAAGATCGGACGTCAGGTGACTCTTTCTCCCCAGGCCCTGGCCTCTCTGTCAGGGGCCTCCTTCGCGGCGGTGACCCGTATGTGAGCCTTCCGGTCCGGACTACTTTTCAAATGGGAAAAAATATGTTATACTATGTATTCATAAAATTTCACCCCATAGAGAGGATCGATATCATGGGAAAAAAAATTCTCCCGGCTGCTCTGGCCCTGCTGGGCGGAGCGGCGGGATTCGCCCTTCGGAAGTGGCAGCTTGCCACCGGCTTTGAACCGGATACCGCCCTGGCTATCTCCGGCGCTCCCTCCGCCACGGTCCTGATGGTCTTTTCTGCCTGCATGGTCCTGCTGTTTCTCTTTCTGTGCTGGAGGGAAAAGGACCGTCTTTCCTGGGAAACCGCCTTTGCCGCAGGAGGTCAGAACACCCTGGCCGCCACCGCTCTCATCCTTTCTGCCATGCTCCTTCTTGTGAGCGGCGGTCTGGAGATCATGGAGTACACGGTGAACGGCGCCTCCACTTATGCGGGAGAGACCGCCTTTGCCAAAGCCGCCTCCAGGATCCTCCCCCCCCTGCGGATCGCCCTTTGCCTCGGAAGCCTTCCCTGCGTGTTTTTTTGGAGCCGGGCCATCCTTCAAAAGCGTGGCGGCAGCCAAAGTCTGTCCACCCTGGAGCCCTGTGTTCTCTACTGTGTGTGGCTGATCTGCGCCTACCAATCCCGGGCCGCCGACCCGGTGGTCCAGGATTATCTCTATGAGGTTTTTGCCATCGTCTCCTCCCTTCTGGGGCTCTACTTTATCGCCGGGTTTTCCTTTGGAAACGGCAAACCCCGGCAGGCCGTCTTTTTCTGTCTGTCCGGGATCTACTTCTCCCTGGTGACCTTGGCAGACCGGCACGGCACGGCGGATCTCTTCCGCCACCTTTTCGCGGTCCTGTACCTGACTACCCATGTCCTGCTCATTTTGAATCACCCGCCGGTGGAGGAGCCTCCGGCGGAAGAGAAAACGGAGGCCGATGAACATGCCTGAGAAATTTTATATCACCACCCCCATCTACTATCCGTCCGACAAGCTCCACATCGGACACACCTACTGCACCGTAGCCACCGACGCCATGGCCCGGTATAAGCGGCTCAAAGGCTACGAGGTCATGTTCCTCACCGGCACCGACGAGCACGGCCAGAAGATCGAGGACAAGGCCGGGGAGGCGGGCGTCACCCCCAAGGAGTACGTAGACCGGATCGTGGAAGGAGAAAAGGGCGTTCTGGACCTGTGGAAGCTGATGAACATTTCCAACGACCGGTTTATCCGCACCACCGACAGCTATCATGTCTCTGCCATTCAGAAAATTTTTAAGGCCATGTACGACAAGGGAGACATCTACAAGGGCAAATACGTGGGCAAATACTGCAAACCCTGCGAAAGCTTTTGGACGGAAAGCCAGCTGGTGGACGGCAAGTGTCCCGACTGCGGCCGGGAGGTCCAGGACGCGGAGGAGGAGGCTTATTTCTTCCGCCTGTCCAAGTACGCCGACCAGGTCCGGGACCTGCTGGAAAATACGGACTTTCTGGAGCCCCGCAGCCGGGTCCACGAGATGGTGAACAACTTCATTAAGCCCGGTCTGGAGGACCTGTGCGTCTCCCGGACCAGCTTTACCTGGGGGGTCCCGGTGGACTTCGATCCGGGTCATGTGGTCTATGTGTGGATCGACGCCCTCTTCAACTACATGACCGCCCTGGGCTTTATGAACGGGGAGCATCACGACCTGGAGAAGTTCTGGCCCGCCGACGTTCACTTCGTAGGCAAGGAGATCGTCCGGTTCCACTCCATCATCTGGCCCGCCATGCTCATGAGCCTGGACCTGCCCCTTCCCAAGAAGGTCTACGGCCACGGCTGGCTGCTGCTGGACGGAGGCAAGATGTCCAAGAGCAAGGGCAACGTGGTGGATCCCTATCTGCTGGCCCAGCGGTTTGGAGTGGACGCCCTGCGCTTCTTCCTGCTGCGCTCCTTCCCCTTTGGCTCCGACGGCAACTTCTCCAACGAGCTTTTGATCCAGACCATTAACACCGATCTCGCCAACGATCTGGGGAATCTGGTAAGCCGTACCGTCTCCATGGTGGAGAAGTATTTCGGTTCCGCCCTCCCCGCCGACCAGAGAGTCGATGATACCCTGGACAAGCCCTTGGTGGACATGGGCTCCTCCCTTCGGGACCGGTACGAGGCACAGATGGAAAAGTACCAGTTCCAGAACGCCCTGGAGGAGATCTTCAAAGTCGTCCAGCGGGCCAACAAGTATATTGATGAGAACGCCCCCTGGGCCCTTGCCAAGGACATGGAGCAGAGCGGTCCCCGGCTTGCCAGGGTCCTGTATAACCTTTTGGAGACCATCCGCCTGTGCGCCGTTCTCCTTACTCCCTTTATGCCGGAAAGCTGTGAAAAGATCTTCCTCCAGATCGGCGCGGGAGCTCCCCTCCAAACCTGGGACAGCGCCGGGACCTGGGGCGCGCTGCCTGCCGGGGCGGCTACCGTGCGGGGGGAGAATCTCTTCCCCCGGATCGACGTGGAAAAGGAGCTGGCTGAGTTGGAGGAGATCGCAGCCCAGGCCAAAAAGGCCGCCCTTCCCGCCATTGAGCTGGAGCCTCTCACCACCGAAAGCGTGGACTTCGATACCTTCTGCAAGTCAGACCTCCGGGCGGTGAAGGTCAAGGCCTGTGAGGCGGTAAAGAAGAGCGATAAGCTGTTGAAATTCACCCTGGACGACGGCACGGGGACCGACCGGCAGATCCTTTCTGGAATTCACAAGTTCTACGAGCCAGAGGAACTGGTTGGCAAGACCCTGGTTGCCATCGTCAACCTGCCCCCCCGGAAGATGATGGGCCAGGAGAGCCAAGGTATGCTCCTCTCCGCCGTCCACACCAAGCAGGGGGAGGAAAAGCTCCACCTTATCATGGTGGACGACGCCATCCCGGCAGGAGCCAAGCTGTGTTAATATCTGAAATTAAACGGGAGGGCCGCGTTTTTATGCGGCCCTCCCGTTTTTTCGGTTCCTTTTTATCTTCAGATAAGAATCACTTTTCCACCGTTACGGTGCAGGTCCCCTCTCCCTGGTTGGAGAGCTCGCCCACAAAGAAGGTGGCGTCTACCGTGGCGGCGGGGTCTCTGACAAACTTGTAGCGGGGATACTTGGCAGGGGTCTCCTCGTCGTAGGACACGCCCTCGTCCACATACTCTATACCGCTATCATAATTGGCCTCAAAATCAAAGTCCTCTCCCACGTAAAGGATACCGCTTCCGGTGATCGTTCCGGTATTTACCAGCACCGTGGCGTCGGCATGGACTTTGCCGTTTACCTGAAGGGTTCCCTCATTTTTAACGGAATAGCCCATGTTGTCCACATCCAGGATCCCGTCGGTGGCTACGGTGATCGTCCCCTTATTTACTGTAGCTCCGCCAAAGATGTTATTTTTAGAGGAAAGGGAAACCTCCCCCTGGTTGGTAAGGCCACCGTAGACCCAAAGCCGGGCCCTTTCGTTCTGGGTGGTCACCTTTCCGGTAGAGACGACGGTAAGGCCCTTTTCAAACTCCGCCCTGCTCCAGCGATCGTTTTCAGCTGTGATCTCAACGGTTCCGCCCAGCTCGGTCTCTTCCCGGAAGCTCAGGTAACCGGCCGAGGAAGCGACACTGCCCTCCCGGAGCTGGATCCCTCCATTCGTACGAAGAGTAAAATAGCCGTAAACGGGAACCTGGATCCGGCCTCCCTTTTCCACAATGATCTTGCTGTCATTCCTACCGTACACAGAACTGTGATAAAAATCGGTTTGGTCGCTGCTCTGGCTATTGGCCGCCAGAATGCCGCCATCGGCCACCACCATAGAACCGTCTCCCAAATCCAGGTACGCGCCGCTCCGGTCATCCCCGGCAAGGGTGAGTGCGCCTCCCCTCTCAATGGTCATGGTAACCGCCTTTGTACTGTTGCTGAAATAAAGGTTCTGGCTGGGCTTCAGAGTCAAGGGCTGAGTCAGGGTGATATCCTCAGTCCCGGTGTAACGGACATGGGCGTTTTCATCCGCCGCAAACAGCTCCAACACCTGGGCCCAGGTTTCCGCGTTTTTTGAATTGTTGGCGCTGTGATTGCTCCATTGAACGGAGATATCCTGGGTCTTACCGTCCAGAGTCAGCTGATAATACACATAGGTGCTGTACCGGCCCACCGGAGGCTTGGGAGAGGTCACCACCACATTCCCCTGATCCAGGGTCACGTTGGCCTCCAACCGGACGTCTTCCACCCCGTTGGCGTCCCGATAGATGGCCGTAACAGCGGGCACACCGGAAAAGCTTTTCCCCTCAAAGGGAGAAATGACCAACTTGATCCCGGAGTAGTTCCGGTCGTCCACCTGGGTATTGGGAAGTTCCGGCAGGTCGTAAAAACTCTCATGGAAGCTGAAGTACAGGTCCAAATAAAGCTGGTTCTCCCCGTTCACAGTCCTCCGCTGAGGATAGCCATTGACAGTTCCTTCAAAGTCGGGAAGAGCCTTGATGGTCTCAACGCCGTCTATCTTGACGGAAGCTTTTCCTCCGGTAAGGTAAGCGCTGACCCTTCCCAGACCCCGGTCCACGTCCAAGGTCTCCTTCCGGGTCTTGGTGTCATAGTTCTCCGCGTTCCCCACCGTGAGGGTCATGGACTGAAGAAGGATGGGCTTGCCGTCGGCGTCCGCCCACTTGATGTAGAGGTTTGTGGAGGAATCCACCGGCACGCCCTGGGCGTCGGTGACGGCCTGGGTGATGGAAAGTCCGGCCTCATTTCCGGCGATGGTCTTATACCCGGTGGCAGCCAGGGCTCCCTCCACCGTGGAGGCGGCGGCAAACTTCACCGCACCCGCGGGAGGAGCCATGGTCAGGGTATAACTCAGATCGGCGGCGTAGCCCTCCTTCCTGGCAAAGGTGAGGGTCAGCTTGCCGTCCTTTTTGGTCTCGGTATAGCTGTCCGCCTCCGGGGCCACAGGAGCCCATGTGCCGGTCAGCTGATCGTCGGCGGCAGTCTGCCCCTCCACCCACAGGGCGGTGACAGTGAGGTCCACGATCACATTCTGGGTCTTCATGTCGTGATCCCAGCCGGCAAAGAGATATCCGGAACGGACGGGAGGCTCCACATATTTGGCGTACCCACCGAACTTTACCTTCTGAGCCGCAGGGGTAGGCGCGCCGCCTGCGGCGTCAAAGGTAACGGTACGGGGAGGCACATTGCCGATCCACACCCGGCTCAAGCCGTTGAGGGTAAACTGCACGTACTGCTTTCCCTCCACGGCGACCACCTTGCCGGAGTCCAGCTCGGTCTCATCGTCTACATTGGTATGCTGAGCAAAGAACACATAGTCGTTGAGGTCTGCCCCCTCGGAGATCCCCAGCTCCTGGGCGGAGAGAAGGACCACCGTTTCGCCTACAGGATGGACAGGCTCCTCATCCAGCTTTAGCTCCACCGCCACATTGGCGTAAGCGGCGGCAGACAGGTCCGTGTCGGCAGCCAGGGAGCCATCCTGGGCGCCGGCTGATTTTTCAATGACCCGGAGAAGGCTGGCTTTTTTGGCCTGGGCATTGCTTCCCACGCCCATCTGACTCTCCGTCACAGCCTCTTCCTTCTTTTCAATGGTCAGACTCAGTACGCTGTGGGCGGTCACCTCCAGCTCGTTTCCCTCCTCGTCCTTATAGGCGGCGGTCTCCGCCACAGAGACACGGGCTACCATCTCCCCCGCCGCAATGAAGGCGCGGGTAGCCTTTACGTCCACGGCGGCGGCCTTTGTCCCGGTATAGTCGCCCTTTCCTGCAACCTTGACGGCGATCTTTCCGCTGGCGTCGGCCACGCTCACCGTGTACGCAGAGCCGGTACCCACGATACGGGTATCCTCGCTCACGGTATAGGCTGCGCTCTCCCCCTCTTCGGTAATATAGGTCTTTTCCTTATACTCCGCATAAACTTCGGCGGAAATGACCATCTTGGTATCCTGGGCGTTGGTGTAGGTATAATTGGTCACCGTCCACTCCGCGTCATAGGTAGCGGCCTCCGGCTCCACAGCCAGGGACAACTCATCCCCGATGGCTACGGTTCCGGTCACCGCGGTCCCTCCCCTGGTAATGGTCACAGAGGAAAGGGCGGTCTTCGCGGGTTCGGGATCGCTGCCGCCGCCACTGCTTCCTCCTCCACCTCCGCCGCTACCGCCGCCAGGTTTTTTTGTGGTCTTGGGAGTGGGGGTAGGCGTGGCAGTGGGTGCGGGGGCCGGAGCTACCTTGGTCTCATAGCGCATCAGGATGGCTGCCGCCTGGGCCCGGGTAGCGCCGCCCAGAGGGTCCAGCAGGCCGTTGCCAAGGCCGGAGATAAGCCCTACCTCCACCGCCCAGGCCATGGCCTCCTTGGCAAAGGGGCTGATCTTATCCGCGTCGGTAAACTGGGTAAGGCTGGCCTTTTGGGACACATCCACACCTTTGAACTTGGCATAGCGGTACAAAATGGCGGCAAACTGCTCCCGGGTAATCACATCATCAGGATGAAAGGTCCCATCCCCCATGCCGTTTACAATACCGTTGGCGCTGGCCCAGGCCACCGCCCCGGCGTACCAGGAGCCCTTCACCACGTCGGAGAAGGGCTCTCCCTTGGCCTCCGGGGTCTTCTCCACCCGATGAAGAAGCGTGACCACCGTAGAGCGTGTGGTGGTGGCGTTGGGGGAAAAGAGTCCGTCGCCGGTGCCCTTCATCATGCCGGTCTCGTGGGCATAGCGGACCGCCTCGGTATACCAGGCGTTGGGCTCCAGATCTGAGTAGGGAAGCTCCCCTGCGGCAAGAGTTCCGGCGGGAAGTATCCCCAGTACCATGGTCAGGGACAGGAGCAATGCGAAAATACGTTTTTTCATGTCTTTCCTCCTTTTTACAGATCCAATCTTATATTCAAAACCATCCTTCCCTCTCCATGATCAAAAAGGAAGGGCGGGAACTCCCCAGTCCGGTTGCAACTCACATTTTCCCAAACTCGCCTTAATAGCATTAGCAATTATAACGCTATTAAAAGGTTTATGTCAATACTGGCATTACATAAACTAATGCTGAAAGGTGGTATTGACACAATGGATAAAAAGAGCATCAACCAGACTGTGGGCTCCAATATCAAGCGGGAGCGGGAAAAGGCGGGCTATACCCAGGAGCGGTTTTCCGAGCTGATCGGCATGGGGCCCAAAAGCTTGTCCGCCATTGAACGGGGGACGGTGGGTATTTCTCTTTCCGCTCTGCGCCGGGTCTGTGTGGTCCTGTCCGTCTCCGGAGACGCTCTTCTTTTCGGAGACAGCCCAAAGGGCCGGGGCCCGGAGCTGATAGACAAGCTGGAACGGCTGAACCCAAAGGAATATGAGATCGCCAGCGCCATCCTGCACAAGATCCTGGAGGCCTTCGCGCTGGAACGCGGTATATCACAGGAGGAAGGTAGCAACCGCTCATAACAGGGCAGAAAAACTCTTTTTTATAAAAAACGCAAAAATTCACGAATTTTTGTTTTTCAAACGGGCGGTACTATGCTATAATACAATGGATATAGAATGAGGAGGGGTACGTCATGCAGAATAAGGTGACCGTCACCATCGACGACCAGGAGTATACGCTGGTAGCCTCCGAGGACGCCGCCTATATGAAAAAGGTAGCCGCCTATGTGAATGGCAAGGTAGCCGAGCTGCGCCAGGGAGGGAAGGTCTCCTCCGCCGACGCGGCCATTCTGGCCGCCCTCAATGTGGCCGACGAGCTGTTCAAAAACCAGGAAGCCGCCGAAAACCTCCGCTCCCAGATCAAGGAGAGCCTGGAGGAGAACAAAAAGCTGAACATGGAGCTCAGCGAGGCCAAGCGCCAGATCTTTAAGCTCCAGAACCAAGGAAAGAAGTAACATGCTGGAGCTGCTGTCCCCCGCCGGGTCCCCTGAGGCCCTTACCGCCGCCGTCCAGAACGGGGCCAACGCCGTATACCTGGGCTTCGGAGACTTCAATGCCCGCCGGAACGCCAGGAATTTTACCGAGGCCGACCTTGCCCCGGCGGTTTCTTATTGCCATTTGCGGGGGGTCAAGGTATATTTGACCCTGAATACGCTTCTTACCGACCGGGAACTGCCCGCCGCCGCCGACCTGGCACGGCGGGCTTCCGCGCTGGGGGTGGACGCCGTTCTGGTCCAGGACCTGGGGGTCCTTCGGGCCGTACGGCAGGCCGCCCCCGATCTTTCTGTCCATGGCTCCACCCAGATGACCATTCACAATCTGGACGGAGCCAAGCTCTGCGCCGACCTGGGCCTTACGCGGGTGGTCCTGTCCCGGGAGTTGCCCGCCTCAGAGATCGAATCTATCTGTACCCACTCCCCCATTGAGATCGAGGTCTTTGGCCACGGCGCTTTGTGCATGTGTTATTCCGGTCAGTGCTTTTTCTCCGCCATTGTAGGGGAGAGAAGCGGCAACCGGGGCCTGTGCGCTCAACCCTGCCGGATGAAATACGGCTGGGGCGGCCGTCCCGACGGGTATCCCCTTTCCCTCAAGGACGCCTGTCTTGCCCAGCACATCCACCAGCTTCGGAAACTGGGGGTAGCCTGCCTGAAGCTGGAGGGACGGATGAAGCGGCCGGAATATGTGGCGGTGATCACCCGGATCTACTCCACCCTTATCAAGGAGGACCGGCTCCCCACGCCGGAGGAGCTGAACGCCCTGGAGGAGGCCTTCTCCCGTCAGGGCTTTACCCAGGGCTACTTTGAGGATAAGACCGGGCCTCATATGTTTGGGGTGCGGGAAGAGAAGGCCCCTGAGCCCAAGGAGCTTTTTGCCCAGGCCCGGCAAACCTATCAGAACCAGGAAAATCCCCTGGTGGATGTGAAATTCTACGCCATGCTCCGTAAGGAGGAGCCCGTGCGGGTGGGGGTAGAGGACCCGGAGGGCCGGGTGGTCACCGCTGCGGGAGACCTTCCCCAACCGGCCCAAACCCTTCCCATGACAGCCCAGCAGGTGGAAAAGCAGCTCTCCCGTACCGGAGGGACCCCCTACCGCTGCACAGAGGTCCAGGCTTTGGTGGAACCGGGGCTCAACGTGCCCCTTGCCTCCCTTAACGCCCTTCGCCGCCAGGTGCTGGAGGAGCTCTCCGCCCAACGGCAGGCCATTCCTCCCGTTCATACCGGCCAGTTCCAGGCCGGGGTCCGGTATGAGAATCCCTCCGCTCCCCCCGCCTTCACCGTTTCGGTGCGCCGGGCGGGACAGGTGAGCGCCGACCTTCTCCGGCAGGCGCCCTCCATCCTCTATGTTCCGGCCGGGGAACTGGCCGCCCACCCCGAATGTGTGAAGGCCAGGAGCCGGGAGACCGCCCTGGGAGTGATCCTGCCCAGAGTGGTCTGGAACCGGGAAATGAAGGAGCTTGCCGAAGCGATGGTGAAGGCCAGGGATCTGGGGGCCACCGAGGCCCTTGTGGGCAATCTGGGGACCCTTTTTCTGGCAAGCGAGCTGGGGTATACCCTCCGGGCCGATTACGGACTGCCCGTTTTCAACGCCCAGGCTCTCAAAGAATTTAAGCGCCTTGGCTTTGTCTCCGCCACCGCCTCCTTTGAGCTGAAGCTGGCCCAGATCCGGGACCTTTCCAAGGCCATCCCGCTGGAGGGGATCGTCTACGGGCGTCTTCCCCTGATGATCGCGGAAAACTGTATTATCAAAAACCGTACCGGCCAGTGCTCCTGCGAGGGAGACAACATCCTCACCGACCGAAAGGGGGAACGTTTTCCCGTGGTGAAGGCCCCCGGCTGCCGCAATGAGATCCTCAACAGCAAAAAGCTTTTTTTGGCGGACAAGCCGGATTGGAAGCGGGTAGGACTTACTTACGCCAGGCTTCTCTTCACCACCGAAAACCCCTGGGAGTGCGCCCAGGCCCTGGAACGCTACAAAGACGGCAGCCCGTGGGCCCCGGCGGAGTTTACCCGGGGACTTTACTACCGAGGAGTGGAATGATATGGACTTGAAGATAAAAGCCCTGTCCCCCAAGCTGGGGAAAGAGATCCCCTTCCCCGCTTACGCCACATCCGGCTCTGCCGGAATGGATCTGCGTGCCTGTATCGACGCCCCTATTACCGTGGAGCCGGGACAACGGGTGAGCGTTCCCACCGGGTTTGCCATTGCCCTTCCTGATCCGGGTTGGGTAGCCCTTATTTACGCCCGCTCAGGCCTTGCCGTCAAGCACGGCATTGCCCCCGCCAACTGTGTGGGGGTAGTGGACAGCGACTACCGGGGAGAGATCGTGGTAGTCCTCCAGAGCTATGCTGGGGAGGACTACACCATCCAGCCCGGAGAGCGCGTTGCTCAAATGGTCATCACCCCGGTGGCCCAGGCGGATATTACGCTGGTGGATGAGCTGGACGAGACGGAGAGGGGCGCGGGCGGCTTTGGCTCCACAGGGAGAAGCTGAGATGGATATCGTATTGGCCTCCCAGTCTCCCCGGCGGCAGGAGCTTCTGTCTCAGATCGGCCTGTCCTACCGGGTCCACGCCGTAGACATTGACGAGCATATGGACCGTGAGCTGGCCCCCGGACCGCTGGTGGAGGCCATTTCCCAGGAAAAGGCGGCCCACTGCGCCGCTCTGGAGGGACCCGCTCCCCTTATCATCGCCGCCGATACGGTTGTGGCAAAGGGACATACTATTCTCGGCAAGCCCCACAGCCGGGAGGAGGCGGCGGAAATGCTCCGTTTTCTTTCCGGCAGCCTTCATCAGGTCTATACCGGCTTTACCATCCGGCAGGGGGAACGCTCCATCACCCGAAGCGAGTGTACCAGCGTGTCCTTCCGCCCCCTGTCTGAGAGGGAGATCGAAGCTTATACGGCCACAGGCGAACCCATGGACAAGGCGGGCGCCTACGGGATCCAGGAGCTCGGCTCCCTTTTGGTGGAGGGGATACAGGGCGATTACTTCAATGTGATGGGCCTGCCGGTGTGCGCTTTGGGCCAGGCATTGAAGGATTTTGGAATAAACTGTCTATAGGAGAGACCCCCTTGAAGGATTTTTTGAAGCAAAACGGAATATTGATCCTGGTCATTGCCCTCCTTTTGACCCTGATCGTTGCGGTGTTATCCTTTACCTTTGGCGGGATCGCAAACCCTTTCGCCAATCTGGCCGGGATCGTCGCCACCCCCTTCCGGAACGGGATCCATGCCGTGGTGGAATGGACCGAGGGGATCTATTCCGACGTCTTTGAGCGCCAGGCCATGGAAAGCGAGCTGGAGGCCCTGCGGCAGGAGAACGCCCAGCTCCGGGCTCAGGCCCGCCAGGGGGAGGCTGCCAGCCGGGAGAACGAGCGGCTGCGGGATCTTTTGAACTTTCAGCAAAAGCATACCGAGCTCCACACTGAGCCCGCCACCGTCACCGCCCGTGGAAGCTCCAACTGGTCCTCCACGCTGACCATAAGCAAGGGCTCCGCCTCCGGCGTAAAAGCAGGAGACTGTGTGATCGATCAATACGGCAACCTGGTAGGTGTGATCTATGAGGCAGGGCTTAACTGGTCCTCCCTTATGACCGTTGTGGATGTAGATCTGGAAATAGGCGCTCTTATCGCCCGCACGGACGGGGCCGCCATTGCGGAAGGCGATTTTTCCCTCATGTCGGAAGGAAGGCTGAAGCTGAGCTTTCTTCCTGAGGGAACCCAGCTTTTGGCAGGGGACACTATTCTTACCTCCGGGCTTATGTCCGGGGGAACGGCCACCTATCCCTCCGGGGTGGTGGTGGGCTATGTCCAGGAGGTCCGTTCCGACCCCGGCGGCACCAGCGACTACGCGGTCCTTACTCCTGCGGCGGACCTGAGCGCTCTGGAGCAGGTATTTATCATCAAGGAATTTGACGTGACGGAATAGCCCGCGCCTCCGCAATGCGGATCAGAGGGAAAGGGGGGAAAAGGCAGAAGAATGACCACCAAGGATTTCACAATAAAATGGCTGGCTTATACCTTGGCCTTGCTTCCCATCTGGTTTTTGGAGGACTTTTTTCTCAGCCGCTATCCTCTATGGGGGGTAAAACCCATGCTTCTTCCCCTGTGCGCCATTGCGGTAGCTACCCTGGAGGGAGCTACCGCAGGGGCGGGATTTGGTCTGGGGGTGGGATTGCTCTTTGATGCCATGGTCCCCTCCGTCCCAGGGGCCATGATCCTTGTGACCGCCCTTTTGGGGCTGGGAGCGGGACTGTTGGCTCAGTATGTCCTGCGCCAGGATCTGGTGGGCTGCTTTCTCTGCTCTGTTTTGGCCCTTCTCGCCATAGACGCCCTTCGGATCGGATCCCGGCTCCTGAGCGGGACCGCTTCCCTGGGAGCCATGCTGACGGTGGCGGGGCGGGAGATCCTATGGAGCCTTTGCTTTGTCCCCCTGGTCTATCTGGTCTTCCGGTGGGTCTTTCGCCGGGTGCCTAAGGCCACCGTATTGTGAGGAGGGCAAGGATGGATAAAAACCGCTTTCATCTGCACTCACAGCTCATGCTGTTTCTGCTGGCCGGCTCCTTCGCCGTCCTTTTATGGGTACTGTTTGACCTACAGGTGGTCAATGGCAGCTATTATCTGGCCCAGTCCACCCGGAAGATCGCCAACACCGAAACGGTCCAGGCTGCCCGCGGGGAGATCCTGGACCGTTACGGAAGGGTCCTTGTCTCCAACCGGGCCACTTATCAGGTAACGTTGAATCCCAATATGATGGGCTCCGTCCAGGATCGGAACGATACCCTTCTCTCTCTTTTGGAGGTCTGCCGGGAGCAGGGGGTGGAATGGAACGATACTTTGCCCGTTAACTGGGAGCCACCCTTTCTCTATACCACAGACACCCCCTTCCAGGTGGTGACTGTGGACGAGGAGGGGAATGAGAAACGCCGCAGCACCCAACTCAGCCAACTGGCCGCTTCTCTGAAGCTGAAGGATCTGCCTGCCGATCCCTCCGCCGAAGAACTGATAGCCGCCCTGCGGACCTGGTTCGAGGTGGATCCCACCGTAGGCGAGGCGGAGGGACGAGCTTTGGTGGGCGTTCTGTATGAACTGACCCTCCGAAGCCGGGACATCTCCCGCAGCGGCTATGTTTTTGCCCAGGATGTGGATATTTTTTTTATTACGGTGGTCAAGGAACGGCAGCTCAGCGGGGTGACCATCAACACCGCCACTGTCCGGGAATACAACACCAAATATGCCGCCCATCTTCTGGGTCAGGTGGGTCCCATTTTCCGGGAAGAGTGGGAGGATTACCAGAGCAAGGGCTACGCCATGGACGACGTGGTGGGAAAGGACGGGGTGGAGCAGGCCTTTGAGCAATACCTTCGGGGAAGCTCCGGGGCAAAGGATGTGGAATATAACCAGTCGGGAAAGATCGTCAGCGAAAGCTGGCGTACCGACCCGGAAACCGGGCTTCTCCAGACCCCCAACCCCGGCGGAAACGTCATACTCACCCTGGACATTAAGCTCCAGGAGGTGGTGGAGGAATCCCTCCGGCGCCATGTCCCCGGTATGACTGAGGAAAGCCAAAAGGCGGCCTGCGTGGTGGTGGATATGTCCGGCGGCGTGCTGGCCTCCGCCTCCTTCCCCAGCTATGATCCCGCGGAATACTATTCCCACTATAACGAGCTTCTCTCCGATCCTCTGGAGCCCCTTCATAACAAGGCCCTTCAGGGGCTTTACGCCCCCGGCTCCACCTTTAAAATGGCGGTGGCGGCAGGCGCCTTGGAGGAGGGGGTCATTACCCAAAAGGAAAAGATCCTGGATACGGGCCGGTACCGGCACTACGAGCGCATTGAGGACCAGCCTATGTGCTGGTATTTCCGCCAGTACGGCCGGACCCACGGCTATGTCAACGTGTCTGAGGCCATCCGGGACTCCTGTAACGTATACTTTTATGAGACCGGACTTCGGCTGGGCATTGACAAGCTGGATGATTACGCCGCCCGCTTTGGGCTGGGGCAGGCCACCGGCCTGGAGCTTTATGAGGCCGTGGGCGAGGTGGCGGGCCCCGAATCCAGCAAACACCACGAGCAAACCTGGTATGAGGGAGAGACCATGTACGCCGCCATCGGCCAGGGAAACACCCAGGTGACCCCCATCCAGCTTGCCAACTATGTAGCCACCCTGGTAAACGGCGGCGACCACTACTCCACCCACCTTCTGAAAAGCGTAAAGTCCAGCGACTTCTCCCAGGTGATCCAGGAGCATGAGCCCCAGCTCCGGGACCAGTTGGGATTGGACGAGACCAACATTGAGGCTGTAAAGAAGGGGATGGGCATGGTAGCCTCCGAGGGCTCTGTGGCCCGGTATTTTCAGAATCTGGACGTCAAGGTCGGCGCCAAGACGGGCACCGCCCAGGTCCACCGGGACAGCGAGGCTAACGCCATCATGGTGGCTTTCGCCCCCTATGACGATCCGGAGATCGCCATCTCCATTGTGGTGGAGCGGGGCGGCTCCGGCTCGGCAGTGGCAGGGATCGCCGCAGAGATCCTGGAATATTATTTTGCCGCCAAGGATTCCCTCAACGCCCCCGCCGTGGAAAACACCTTGATCCGCTGACCGCCCCCCTTTGTTCTCCCCTTGTTCTTATCCCAAGCAGAAAGAGTGATACAGTTTGAGTATGGAAGACACAAACCGCTGGTTCCGCCCCACCGACCCCAGGTGCAAATCCCCCTACGGAGCCGTCTCCTCAGAGTCCCAGGTCCGCTTTACCCTCCGCCCCCAGCGCCAGGAGGCCTTTGTCCGGGGCGTTTTAAGGACCCGGTGGGAGTTTGACGGAGACCGGGTCACCGAGACCCTCCTTCCCTGGGTGGGGATGGAAAAGGGATCGGACCTGTTTTCCGGCCTTTTGGAGCCAGAGGGCTATGTGGGACTCATCTGGTACAGCCTGCGCCTTGAGCGGGGTGACGGCTCCTGGGAGGAAACGGAGGAATACCAGCTTACCGTTTACGACGCCGCGGAGAATGTGCCCTCCTGGTTTGGGGAGGGGGTCACCTATCAGATCTTCCCCGACCGCTTTTTCCGCCGCTCCATCCCCGATCCTACAGGCTTGGTGGGGGGGCGCTGGGTCCATCAGGGCTGGGATGAGGAACCGGTATACCTCCCCAACGAGCACGGAGAGATCCGGAACCGGGACTTTTTCGGGGGGAGCCTCCCCGGTATCGAGGAAAAGCTCCCCTATATCCAAAGCCTGGGTGTGGAGACCATCTACCTCTGTCCTATTTTTGAGGCCCCGGAAAACCACCGCTATGGCGCTGCGGACTACGAAAAAATAGACCCCATGCTGGGTACCGGGGAGGATTTTACCCGTCTTTGCCAGAAGGCCCACCGTCTGGGCATCCGCATCATGCTGGACGGCGTATTCAACCACACAGGCTTTGTCTCCAAATACTTTAACGGCGACGGCTTTTACCCCGGACCGGGGGCGGCCCAGAGTCAGGATTCTCCCTACTCCGACTGGTTTTGCTTTCATAACCGCCCCCATGAGTACGCCTCCTGGTGGGGGATCTACTCCCTGCCCACCACCAACAAGGAAAGCCCAAGCTGGCTGGAATACATCACCGGGGAAAATGGGATCATTCGCTCTTGGCTCCGGGCGGGAGCGGATGGCTGGCGGCTGGATGTGGCTGACGAACTTCCCGACTTTGTGGTCCACGCCATCCATGAAGCGGCCCGGGCGGAAAAGCCCTCCGCAGTCATTATCGGAGAGGTGTGGGAGGACGCATCCAATAAAATTGCCTACGACGTCCGCCGGAAGCATGTGCTGGGCGGGCACTGCGACGGCGTGATGAACTATCCCGTCCGCAACGCCATTCTGGGCTTTTTGCTGGGCGGAAAAGGGGATTGGCTCCGGGATACGGTGGAGACCCAACGGCAGAATTATCCCCGGTGGGCCTTTTATTCCGGGATGAATTCCCTGGGTACTCACGATACGCCCCGGATCCTTACCCTTTTGGGAGAAGAGAGCGACCGAAAAGGGGATACCTCCCGGGATTGGCGCTCCCAATCCCGTCTCTGCCCGGAAAAGCGGACTCTGGCTGTAAAGCGTCTGAGGCTGGGCAGCCTGCTCCTCTACGCCCTTCCCGGCTCCCCCACCCTCTACTATGGAGACGAGGCGGGGATGGAAGGCTTTGAGGATCCCTTTAACCGCCGCACCTTCCCCTGGGGACGGGAGGACCAGGAACTTGTGAGCTGGTTTACCGCCCTGGGCAAGGCCAGAAAGGAGCTTGTCCCCCTTCGCAAGGGAGATCTGGAATGGCTCACCTGCCGGGGCAGACTGGTCTCCTTCGCCCGTTCCTGGCAGGGGGAAAGAGTGGTCGCAGCGGCAAATGCCGGAGACCGGGAGGCCATTGTGGAACTTCCCAACGGCGAGCAGCTTCGCCTACCCCCTATGAGCGGAAAATTGCTGGGCTGGGACGGGACCTCTTTTTCCTCCCTTCTGTAAATATTTTTTCTTCCATTCAAAGATTTGTAAAGATTTTGCCTTATTATAAAGGAGAAAGCCCTATGGACCGTCTTTGCCCGGTCCAAAAATCCCTGGAAAGAGGTGGGCGTGGTGAAAAGAAAATGGATCGCGCTTTTGTGCGCGCTGTGTCTGCTTCCCCTTCCGGCTCAGGCCGCTGAGTCAAGCTATCCTGACATTGCGGGGGATGAATGGTTTGTGGAAGCCGTGGAGGCCATGACTGAGGAAGGGATCATGACCGGTCTGGAGGGCGGGATCTTTGGCCCCTATGAGCCGGTGACCCGGGCCACTGTCCTTACCGTGATCTGGCGGCTGGAGGGTTCCCCCGTCATGTCGGTGGAGGAGCCCTTCCCCGATGCGGCAGAGGATTGGTATGCCGCTCCCGCTGCCTGGGCCAAGGGAACCGGGATCGCTACCGGGTACGCCGACGGAACCTTCGGCGGCCGGGATCTGGTAACCCGTGAGCAGCTGGCCTGCTTCCTTTACCGTTATGCCCAGTATAAAGGGGAGCCCCTGGCCACCGGCGCCCTGGGACTTTTTAAGGACGCCGATACCGTATCCAAATGGGCCGAAGAGGCTGTTCGCCACGCCGCAGGTATGGGGGTTCTTCAGGGAAACGACCAGGGTATGCTGGATCCCCAGGGAATTGCCAACCGGGCCGCTCTGGCGATCATGTTGCAGCGGATGCGAACTCCTGCGGTGGGCTGAGGATTTGTGACCATTTTGGAAACGATTTGTGAATTGTTGCGGAAAATTCTTGACGAAGACTGACTTTTGGGATATGCTCCCTTCAAACAGCGTCAAAATGAGAAAAGGAGCCGCAAAGACATGGACCGTATCCTTATGAATTATATCCAGGTAAGCCAGCATTTGTCCCAGCAATTCCGCAGCCACTTCGGAAAGCTGAACCTTACCTTTCCCCAGGCTCTGGCTCTCAGCATTTTAGGCTCCGAGGGCCCTATGCCCATCAGCAAGCTGGCCGAAAAGATGGGTAGCGCCAATTCCACCATCTCCGGTATTGTAGACCGGCTGGAGCGGCTGGAGCTAGCCAAACGGACCCGCTCGGAGCTGGATCACCGGGTCATTTATGTGGAGGCCACTGAGAAATATATCGAGCTTCGCAATAAGGCCAAGACCGGCGTCAACGAGTATTTCAGCGGTCTTCTGGATATCCTGAACCCGGAGGAGCGGGAAGAGGTTGCCCACGCTCTGGAGCTTTTGGACAAAGCCCTCACCGCCCGGCAGGAATAACACCGCCCATTTTCCCATAGAAAAAATTACCCGGAGGGGCCCTGAGCCTCTCCGGGAATCGTTATCGGACGAAGCTCACAGGAAGGGAGAGGATCGGATGAGGACATCCTACGGTTATGACACCTACCGGGGGCGCACCAAGCTACAGACCGCGCTGACCATTCTTATCGTGATCCTGACGGTGGTGCTTCTTCTGTCTGTAGCCGCCTTCTTTTTCCTGCAAAAATACATGGTTTACACCGATGACGGTCAGGCCCGGCTGGAGCTTCCCTTCCTACAGCAGAACACTCCTCCCCCCAGCGTCCCTACCCAGAGCGAGCCTCTGGTCATCGTCACCGCCGAACCCACTCCCTCTCCTGAGCCTACTCCTGCCCCGACCCAGGTCCCGGAGCTCTTTCCAGTCTCCCTGTTCCGGGCCGCTGTTACAGAGGGAAACGCCCAGCAACTAGTGGCTGCCGGTGGGGGCAACGCCGCCCTTCTCAATCTGAAGGCCAACGACGGCTCCCTGGGTTATGTGTCCTCCCTGCCCCAAGCCATCTCCCTGCACAGCTCCGAATCCGACCCGGACCTTAACCGGAATCTCCAGACTCTTACCGGCTCCGAGCTTTACACCATTGCCCGGATCTCCTGCTTTAAGGATAATCTGGCCCCCAAAACCGACCCCTCCCTGGCCATTAAGACCAACAGCAACTACAACTGGCGGGATGGAGAGGACCTCCGGTGGATGAACCCCTCCATTGAGGCCGCCCGGAATTATATCGTCGGGATCTGCGGCGAGCTTGCCCTCATGGGCTTTGACGAGATCCTGCTGGACAATGCCTGCTGGCCTGCGACAGGCCGCCTGGAATATATTAAGGTCGGTCCGGACTATGATCCCTCCAATCTCAGCGGAACGCTGGAAACCTTCTACCAAGAAGCACGGAAGGCATTGGAGGGACAGGATGTTCTTCTTTCGGTAGCGGTGAGCGCCGACGCTCTGACCGGAGAAAACACCCTCAGCGGCCAAACCGCCGCCCTTTTGGGCGAGTACGCCGACCGGGTGTATGTTCTGGGGGCGGAAAACCGGGGTGACTGCGACGATATTCTTGCCTCCGTAGGGCTTTCCGGAAACGCGGTACTCTACGTGGACTCCTCTCTTGCCGATCTTTCCACCACAGGAAAAGCGGTCTCAATGCCTTAATAAGAAAGCTGTCTCCGGCGCCCCACGGGGCGCCGGTTTTTCATGTTAAACGGGGTGGAAAAAGACGGAAAAAGACATATTGTAGGTTTGTCAAACATATTGGACAATGAATTGGGAAGGAGAAAACCAGTGAA
>CANRZY010000006.1 GCA_947644625.1 uncultured Pseudoflavonifractor sp. | reverse complement strand
ATTTTACGGAGAAGATGTCGCAGGTGATAAAGGTCTGGCTGACCTCCTCGTAGAGGGTGACCACGCTGGTCCCCACAGCGTAAAGAACGCCCGCCTTCTGGGTCAGGGTCTGGGTGCCCACCAGGAATTCAATGACCACGTATTCTCCCAGGTTGTCGTTCAAAAACTGCTGCATGGACCCTTCCATGGCGGGGGTGTTGAAGTTCTGCTCCGGGGGGGTATTGATGCCGGTATTGTTTTGGACCGCCGGACTGGACATACCCGCCATGTCGGTGGCGCTGTATGTGACGGCGCCAGCGCCGTTGGGATAAAGTCTTGCCATAATCACAGCCTCCTATAAAATGTATACCGCCAGGTCAAGGACCTGGCCTCATAAGGCGCGCCGCCTTGGCGCGCCGGGTCTGCTTACGTGTCCGCGTAAGCGTCGGTGGGATTGTAGAAGCAGTGGTCGCCGATGCGAATGGCAAAGACGCCCACCCGTGTGGGGAAATAAGTACGGCATTCAGGACTGTACGGGTTAAAAAACCACAGGGCGGTACCCAAATTGGTGAGCCGGTGGCCCGCCATGGCCCACTCGGCAATATCCCAGTGGATCTGCTCCAGAGCCATATTGTAAATGTTCTGGGCGTTATATCCTCCTCCTACGGTCTCCATGGCGCAGACGAACTGCCGGGGCTGGAACACCACGGCCCGGACGGTTTTGTACCGGGAGTATTCGCCATAGGTAATGTTGACCCGGTTCATCACCACGCTGGCTACCGCCTTCATGCCGTTTTCCCCTTCGCCCCCCGCCTCGCATTTGACAATGCGGGCCAGGAGCTCAAGGTCAGAATATGCCATTGTCTCACTCCTTTGGACCTGGTCAATCGGGCAATGTGGTCTCCTCCAAAAGGAGGCTTTGCTGCTCCCTCACCACGCTCTGGAGGTCCACCAGACGCAATATGGCGGCCAGCAGCACCAGAAGGGAGGCCCACACATTGACCTGGGCGGACCGATTTGCCGAGGGGTCTCCCTTCGCCTGGGCCTCCCGCTGGGTCTTCAGGGCCAGACACAGGAAAAAGCCCAGACATCCCACCGTAATGGCGGACCCGATCTGCCGGAGGGGTTCCACGGAAGGAAGCCAGGAGGAGTCCTTGCCCTCCAAAGCCAGCTTCAGCTGTTCCCGCTGGATCAGAGCGGACCACAGGGAGAGCAAAACGGCAAGGACGATAAGGATGAGAAATACCAGCGAGACATTCAACGTTTTCAGATCCTGCTCCAGCTCCTGCCGCTCTGCCATATCCCGCTCCCTCCCGCCCACGTCAAAGTATTCTACGCTCCGGCGGAGAAAAAGGTGCCCTGGAACGCTTGGTCATGGTTTGATACGGAAATGTTGTTGTTCCGGCGCTTTTTTTCAGCCCGGTCCACTCTTGTAAGAGGAGGGAAAGAATGATATAATATTGGGCCAAGCAGAAGGAAACACTCGAAAGGGGAGCGTATCCATGACGATCCACGATGGCCACCGCCAACGGTTCAAGGAAGAATTTCTGGCCCGCCCCGATTCCTTTCCAGACCATAAGCTGCTGGAGTTGCTACTTTTTTATGTAAACCCGCGAGGGGACACAAATCCCACCGCCCACGCCTTAATGGAGCGGTTTGGTTCTCTGGCTGGGGTACTGGACGCTCTCCCCGCTGAACTGAAGAAGACGCCGGGGGTGGGAGACCATGGGGTGGCTCTCATCAAAACGGTGAAGGAGCTTTCCGGCCGGTATCTTACCGCACGGTCCAGCCTGGAGGAGATCGTCCGGACCACGGAGGACGCCAAGGTCCTGCTTCAGCCTTATTTCTTTGGAGCCCGGAACGAGCGGGTGTGCCTGTTGTGCATGGACGGAAAGGGAAGGTGCCTGGGAGTCCGGATGATAGGGGAAGGGAGCGTCAACGCCGCCGAGGTCACCTTTCGGGGCGTAGTGGAGACGGCCCTCTCGCTCAACTCCTCCCGGGCCATTCTGGCCCATAACCATGTGTCCGGGTTGGCCCTTCCCTCTGCGGAGGATAAGCTGACCACCCAGCGGCTGCGGGAAGTGCTGGGAGCGGTGGGAGTGGAACTGGAGGATCATATGATCTTTGTAGACGACGATATGGTCTCCCTTCGGGACAGTGGATTTCCCTTTTCTTAAGCAGGCAGAAAATTTGTTCGATTTGGACTTGAAATAGAACAAATGTTTTGATACAATAGCAGCGCAAGATGTGGAATGGAGGTGGGTTTATGCCCGAATTTCAGGTAGTCAGCCCCTTTGAGCCTTCCGGTGACCAGCCTCAGGCCATAGAGGCGCTGGCGGCGGGGGTGGACAATGGCCTTGAGGAGCAGACGCTTCTGGGCGTTACCGGTTCCGGCAAGACCTTTACCATGGCAAAGGTCATTGAGAAGGTCCAGCGGCCTACGTTGGTGCTGGCCCACAATAAGACCCTGGCCGCCCAGCTCTGCGCTGAATTTAAGGAGTTTTTTCCCCATAATGCGGTGGAATATTTTGTGTCCTACTACGACTACTACCAGCCGGAGGCCTATATTCCCCACACCGACACCTTCATTGAGAAGGACTCCTCGGTCAACGATGAGATCGACCGGTTGCGGCTCTCCGCCACCGCCTCTCTTATCGAGCGGCGGGACGTGATCGTGGTTTCCTCTGTGTCCTGCATTTACGGATTGGGGGAGCCTGACGACTATGCCAAGATGATGATCCCCCTCCGGGTGGGGGAGACCTTCAAGCGGGAAGACTTTATGCGGCGGCTCATTGAGGACCGGTATGAGCGCAACGACATCGCCTGGGAGCGGAACATGTTCCGTGTCCGGGGGGACACCATTGAGGTTTGGCCCGCCTACTGGCGGGATACCGCCATCCGGGTAGAATTTTTTGGGGACGAGATCGACCGTCTGAGCGAGATCAACGTGGTAACGGGAGCGCCCATCCGCCGGCTGGAGCATATCCCCATATACCCGGCCAGCCACTATATTACCCCCCGGGAGAAGATGGCCCAGGCTATCCAGGAAATTTACCGGGAGATGGAGGAACGGGTAGCCTTCTTTGAGAGCAACAATATGCTGGTGGAGGCCCAGCGGATCAAACAGCGGACCATGTACGATGTGGAAATGCTTCAGGAGCTGGGGTTTTGTTCTGGGATCGAAAACTATTCCAGGGTTATTTCTGGCCGTCCTGTGGGCTCGGCTCCCATGACCCTTCTGGACTACTTTCCAAAGGATTTTCTGTTGTTTATTGATGAGAGCCATGTGACCCTTCCTCAGGTCCACGCCATGTATAACGGGGACCGGGCCCGGAAGACTACCCTGGTGGACTACGGCTTTCGTCTTCCCTGCGCCTTTGATAACCGCCCCTTGAAATTTGAGGAGTTTGCCGAGAGGCTCAACCAGGTGATCTATGTCTCCGCCACCCCGGCGGAGTATGAGCGCAGCCGCTCCGGCCAGATTGTGGAGCAGGTGATCCGTCCCACGGGACTTCTGGATCCCAGGGTAGAGATTCGCCCGGTGGAGGGGCAGATCGACGACCTGATCGGAGAGATCAATCAGCGTACCGCCAGAGGGGAACGGGTACTGGTCACCACCCTCACCAAAAAGATGGCGGAGGATCTGACTACCTACCTGAAGAATGCGGGGATCAAGGTCCAGTATATGCACCATGACGTGGATACCATGGAGCGGCAGGAGATCATCCGGGATCTGCGGCTGGGCGTCTATGACGTGCTGGTGGGGATCAACCTTCTCCGGGAGGGCCTGGACCTTCCCGAAGTAAGCTTGATGGCCATTCTGGACGCGGATAAAGAAGGGTTCCTCCGAAGCGAGACCAGCCTGATCCAGACCATTGGCCGGGCCGCCCGGAATGCGGATGGCCTTGTTATCATGTACGCTGATAAAATGACCCCCTCCATGATGGCGGCCATCGGGGAGACGGAGCGCCGCCGGGCCAAGCAGGACGCCTACAACAAGGAACGGGGGATCGTTCCCAAGACCATCATCAAGTCGGTCCGGGATGTGGTGAACCTGTCTCAGGCGGAGGAGGAGGCGGACCGCACCCTTCGCCAAAAGCACAAAATGACCCGGACGGAGCTGGAGAAGGCCATTGAGAAGCTGGAGAAGGAAATGAAGGAAGCCAGCAAGCGTCTGGAGTTTGAATATGCCGCTGTCCTCCGGGACCGGATCATTGAGCTTCGGGGGAAGTGAGAGGGAGAAAAAGCGAAACCGCCTCACGCAGCGGGTACCCCGTATCATCGTATATCTGAAACGGGCAGCCAACCATGTGGCGGGCCAAAATCTGTGGCAACCCACTTTTTGCGGCCAGATCATCCGCAGCGAGGGGGACGATCTGCGGATCTGGCAATACATTGATACCAACCCGGCCAAATGGCAGGATGATTGCTACTATACACCAGAAAAAGGAGAGATTCCCTATGGCCACCGATCCCGGATTGATCGAATATCTCTGCGACCAACTGGAAGACCTGGGCTCCATCCGCTCCAAAAAAATGTTCGGGGAGTACATGATCTACTGCAACGATAAGCCGGTGCTCATTATCTGCAACGACCGGCCCATGGTGAAAATGCTGCCCACGCTGGAGCCCTTGCTGAAGGATCGTCCCACCGCCCCGCCCTACGAGGGGGCCAAGCCCCACTATGTCCTGGACCCGGACGACCGGGAAACCCTCCGGGAGACGGTCCGCCTGGCGGAGGAGGTTATCCCTCTTCCTAAAAAGAGAACAAAAAATAAGACTTGACATTAAAAAAATGTTTGATTACCATAGACAGGAAACGATTTCCGGAAAAAGGAGAACCCTCCCATGCAGGATACCATTATAGTCAAGGGCGCCCGCGCCAACAACCTGAAAAACATCGACGTTGCCATTCCACGGGACAAGCTGGTGGTGCTTACCGGCGTTTCCGGTTCGGGTAAGTCGTCTCTGGCCTTTGACACCATTTACGCCGAGGGCCAGCGGAGGTATGTGGAGTCTCTCTCTTCCTATGCCCGGATGTTCCTGGGCCAGATGGAGAAGCCCGACGTGGACTCCATCGACGGCCTTTCCCCGGCTATCTCCATCGACCAGAAGACCACCTCCAAGAACCCCCGCTCCACCGTGGGAACGGTGACGGAGATCTACGACTACCTTCGTCTTCTCTGGGCCAGGGTGGGGACTCCTCACTGTCCCATCTGCGGCAAGGAGATCCAGCAGCAGACCATCGACCAGATCATCGACCAGGTGATGAAGCTTCCTGAGGCTACCCGGATCCAGATCATGGCCCCCGTGATCCGGGGGAAAAAGGGCGAGCACCTGAAAATCTTTGAGGACGCCCGGAAGTCGGGCTATGTCCGGGTGCGCTGCGACGGCTCCCTCTACGATCTTTCAGAGGAGATCAAGCTGGACAAAAATAAGAAGCACAACATTGAGATCGTGGTGGACCGGCTGGTGATCCGGGAGGACATTACCCAGCGGCTTACCGACTCGGTGGAGGTGGCCTCCAATCTGGCGGGGGGCCTTGTTATCATCAACATCGTGGGGGAGGACCGGGATATTTCCTTCTCTCAGAATTACGCCTGTGAGGATTGCGGCGTCTCCATTGAGGAGCTGACCCCCCGCATGTTCTCCTTCAACAATCCCTTTGGCGCCTGCCCCACCTGTACGGGCCTTGGGGTGCAGCTGAAGGTGGATCCTGACCTCATCCTCCCCAACAAGGACCTGTCTATCCTGGACGGGGCCATCACCGCTTCGGGCTGGAGCAACATCAAGGGAGATTCTATCTCCCGGATGTACTTTGAGGCTCTGTCCAAAAAATATAAGTTTAAGCTGACCACTCCGGTGAAGGACCTGCCTCGTGAGGTCCTGGACGTGATCCTGTACGGGACCAAGGGGGAGAAGCTGAAGCTGACCTATGACCGGGCCAACGGTCAGGGGACTCTGATGCAGCCCTTTGAGGGGATCTGCAACAATCTGGAGCGCCGTTACCGGGAGACCCAGTCCGATTCCATGCGCCGGGAACTGGAGGAGTGTATGTCCGAATGCCCCTGCCCCGACTGTAAGGGCAAACGGCTTCGGCGGGAGTCTCTGGCGGTAACGGTGGGGGATACGGACATCGACTCCTACTGTCACAAGTCGGTGACCGACGGCCTCCTCTTTATGGACAAGCTGGTCCTTAACGAGCAGAAGACCATGATCGCGGGGCAGATCATCAAGGAGATCAAGGCCCGCTTAAGGTTCCTCCAGTCCGTAGGGCTGGAGTACCTGACCCTTTCCCGGGCCGCCGCAACCCTCTCTGGCGGAGAGAGCCAGAGGATCCGTCTGGCTACCCAGATCGGATCCTCTCTCATGGGGGTGCTGTATATTCTGGACGAGCCTTCCATCGGCCTGCACCAGCGGGACAATGACAAGCTGCTCTCTACCCTGAAGGAGCTGCGGGACCTGGGCAACACCCTTCTGGTGGTGGAGCACGACGAGGATACCATGCGCGCGGCCGACCACATTATCGACGTGGGTCCCGGAGCAGGGGTCCATGGGGGGCGTATCATTTCCCAGGGCACGGTGGAGGATATTATGAACAGCCCAGAGTCCCTGACGGGAGCCTATCTCTCCGGAGCCCTGAAGATCCCCGTGCCCCAGATCCGGCGGGAGGGAAGCGGCAGGACCCTCACCATCCGGGGGGCGGCGGAAAATAACCTGCGGAACGTAGACGTATCCATCCCCCTTGGGACCTTTACCTGCGTTACCGGAGTTTCCGGTTCAGGCAAGTCCTCTCTGGTGAACGAGATCCTCTATAAGACTCTGGCCGCCGACCTGAACCGGGCCAAGACCCGCCCCGGTAAGCACGCCGGTATGGAGGGGGCGGAGTACCTGGACAAGGTCATTGCCATTGACCAGTCTCCCATCGGTCGTACCCCCAGGAGCAACCCTGCCACCTATACCAATCTCTTCAATGACATCCGGGACCTCTTTGCCTCCACCCCCGACGCCAAGGCAAGGGGTTATGGACCGGGACGGTTTTCCTTCAATGTCCGGGGCGGCCGCTGCGAGGCCTGTTCCGGAGACGGTCTTCTGAAGATCGAAATGCACTTTCTGCCCGACATCTATGTGCCCTGCGACGTCTGCCACGGCAAGCGTTACAACCGGGAGACCCTGGAGGTGCGCTACAAGGGAAAGAATATTTACGAGGTCCTGGAAATGACGGTGGACGAGGCATTGCCCTTCTTCGAGAACCTGCCCAGGATCTACAATAAGCTGCACACATTGAGCCAGGTGGGCCTTTCCTATATCAAGCTGGGTCAGCCCTCCACCGAGCTTTCCGGGGGCGAGGCCCAGCGGGTGAAGCTGGCCACCGAGCTTGCCAAGGTGTCCACAGGCCGTACCATCTACATTCTGGACGAGCCCACCACCGGCCTTCACAGCTATGACGTCCATAAGCTCATTGACGTTCTCCAGAAGTTGGTGGAGAAGGGAAATACCGTGGTGGTCATCGAGCACAACCTGGACGTGGTAAAGACGGCGGATTACCTCATCGACCTGGGTCCCGAGGGGGGCGACAAGGGGGGAAATATCGTCTGTACCGGCACGCCGGAGGAAGTGGCCAAGTGTCCGGGAAGCTATACGGGCCAATACCTGAAGCGAATGCTGGGGTAAACCCACCGGGAGTTTTCCAAATTTTATCAAATATTTATATTTCTTATTCCCGCCATATGTTAGCTTCGATTGGCAAAGGCAAACACGCCCCAGAGGGACCCAAAGGGTGCGCTGGCGGCGTTCTCGCCCTCCGAGGGCGACAGCCCGCGTTCGGGCTGCGGCCTTGCCATCACACCCTTTGGGTCCCTCTGGGGTCCGAAGGAGTTTTGCGGGAACCCAAGGCGTTCCCGGCAAGGTTGTCGACGCAGCCTTACTGGCGTAAGGCAAGGAGATAAAACGCTGTCCGGGGGCGGCTTGGGCCCCGCAAAACCGTGTTTGCCTTTGTCAATCGAAGCTACAATGGAAAAAAGAGAAAGGAGGGGAAAGCATGGATATTCTTGCATGGCTGGAAACCACTGTAGGCGGTGAGTTCATTTTCACTCTTTTGGTTTCCATGGTCCCCATCGTGGAGCTTCGGGGAGGGATCCCCTTTGGAGTGGCGCTGGGGCTTCCCTATCCGGTAGCCTTTATCGCCGCCGTGATTGGGAACATCCTGCCCGTTCCCTTTATTCTGGTCTATATCCGCCGGATCTTCCAGTGGATGCGCGCTCATCTTCCCCGGCTGGACGGTATGGTGGACTCGCTGGAGCGAAAAGCCCACCTGAAGGGCCGGAAGGTGAACCGGTACAAGTACCTGGGCTTGTTCCTCTTTGTGGCTATCCCCCTGCCGGGAACGGGAGCCTGGACGGGGGCTTTGGCCGCTGCTTTTATGGATATGCCTCTGCGAAAGGCCATTCCCAGTATCCTGCTGGGGATCATCGCGGCGGGCTGTATTATGACGGGCCTCACCTCTTTGGGAGTCAACGCGTTTACCGCTGTAATGACCTGATTTGCCGCACCTTTTTCGCCTTTTCTCATAAACTGGGGAGAGGTGAAGTGAAATGCGGCCTATTTTAGAAGTGATCCTTGCCCTTCTGTCGGTGGCGGGCCTGATGAGCCTGAGCTGGCTCTTGATGGGGCATATCCTGACCCCGGCGGGGTCGGAGCGGACAGTATCACTGGTGCCGGGAACAGGAGACGGAGAGACCTTGGAGCAGTCGATCCGGGGTCTTCTTTGGCTTCGGGGCGGCGGACTGCTGTCGGGGGATGTTTTGATCGTGGACTGCGGCCTTACCCCAGCGGGAAGAGCCATTGCCGCAGCTCTCTGCCTCCGGGAACCGGGTGTCGAATGCTGCCCGGCGTCGGAACTTTCGGTTTACATAAAACAGAAAGCGAAGGGCTGATCTTCACGCGCGATTTTAGAAAAAAGAGGGGAAATAGGAAGCGTGGTGCCGCCGGGCGGATGATATCCGCCCCTACATTCGTAAACCCAGATCTGTGCAGGGGCGGCTAATAGCCGCTCGCCCAGGCACGGTGTCACGTTGGCTAGGACGCGTAGGGCAGGGGCATGCCCCCGCCGAAACGTGGTGCCATGTTGGGCGGCGGGGGCAAGCCCCCCGCCCTACGATCCCAACACACGTTGGTCCGCTAACGCCCTATTTACCCCTCCTCCCCCACACACGATCCCGACAGAAAGAAGGTGCCCAAAGTGGACGAGCTTTCCAACTGTATAGAGGGCGCCGTAGATTCTGTGGTCTATCAGAACGAGGAAAATGGTTACACCGTCCTCCGGCTGGACGTGGGGGAGGAGGAGCCTGTTACCGTGGTGGGCTGCATACCCGGTGTAGCTCCCGGTGAGACCTTGTCTGCCCAAGGCTCCTGGACGCGCCACGCCACCTATGGGCAGCAGTTCAAGGCGGAGGTGGCCCGCCGGGGTATGCCGGTGGGAGAGAAGGCTATTTTTGATTACCTGGCCTCAGGAGCGGTAAAGGGGATCGGGATCTCCACCGCCCGGCGGATGGTGGAGGAGTTTGGACAGGAGGCTCTGGAGGTACTGGAGCGCACCCCGGAAAAGCTCACCGCCATCAAGGGGATCACCCAAAAGCGGGCCCAGGCTATGGGGGAGGCCTTCCGTCTCCAGATGGGAATGCGGCGGCTGCTGGATTTCCTCACCGCCCACGAGCTCCCTCCCCAGTTGGGTATGCCTCTGTACCGCCGTTTTGGAGACAGGGCTCTGGAGGCGGTGGAGGGGGATCCCTATCTGCTGACGGAGGGAGAGATGACCGTTTCCTTTGCCCAGGCCGACCAGCTGGCCCTGGAGCTGGGTTTGGCGGGAGACCACCCCCAGCGCCTGGAGGCGGGGGTAAGCTTTACCCTGCGCCATAATCTGGACAACGGGCATACCTTTTTGCCGCGCCAAAAACTGATCCGGGCGGCCTGCGCCCTGTTGGACGTCCCTGACCCTGAGAGCCTGGAGGACGCCTTGGCGGTCCTTCTGGAGCGGGGGGTGGTTGTCCGGGAGGAGGTGGCGGGGGAGGACGCCTGCTATCTGGCAGAGTACCATGAGGCGGAGGTCCTGACAGCGCAGCGGATCTCCACCATGAGCGCCAATGAACTGTATCCAGCCGGAGACCTGGACAGGCTCATTACCCGGACGGAGGAGGAGCAGGGCATTACTTACGCTCCCCAGCAGCGCCAGGCGGTGGAGACGGCGGCCCGGCACCAGGTCATGCTTCTCACCGGCGGCCCCGGTACGGGTAAGACCACCACCTTGAAGGGGATTTTGTCCCTTTTTGAGAGTATGGGGCTGAAGACCGCCCTGGCCGCCCCCACAGGCCGGGCGGCCAAGCGGATGGGGGAGCTGTGCGGCATGGAGGGGGTAACCATCCACCGGCTGCTGGAGACCCATTTTGATCCCAAGACGGGAGCTCTGATCTTCGCCCACAATGAGCGGGATCCCCTGAAGGCAGACGCGGTTATTGTGGACGAGACCTCGATGGTTGACATAATACTTATGTCTGCTCTGTTATCCGGCCTTCGGGAGGATTGCCGCCTGGTGCTGGTGGGGGACCCGGATCAGCTTCCCTCCGTTGGGGCGGGGAATCTTCTCTCCGATCTGATACGCAGTGGGGTGGTGCCCATGGTGAGGTTGACAGAAGTTTTTCGTCAGGCCGCCGAGAGCGCTATTATCCGTTCAGCCCACCAGGTCAACCGGGGTGTTGTGCCCCCCCTTCTCAATGACAGCGCGCAGGATGTGTTTTTCCTTCGCCGAAGCGACCCTGCGGCCGCCGAGGAAACCATTGTGGAGCTGGTGAAAAAGCGCCTGCCGGAGGGGATGGGGATCCCCTCTCACCAGATCCAGGTCCTGTCCCCCACCCGGAAGTATGGCGGCGGCACCGGAAGTCTCAACCGGGCCATCCAGGCGGCGGTGAATCCTCCCGCCCAAGGCAAGGGGGAGCGGCAATTCGGCCCTTATATATTCCGGCAGGGGGACCGGGTCATGCAGGTGAAAAATAACTATGACGTTATGTGGCGCACCGCCGACGGCCTGGAGGCGGGTATGGGAGTTTTCAATGGAGATATCGGCCATATCCTGGAGGTGGACAACCGCCGGGAGCTTATCACGGTGGACTTTGAGGGACGGCTGGTGGAATATACCCCCGATATGCTGGGAGAGTTGGAAAGCGCCTATGCGGTGACGGTCCACAAATCCCAGGGCAGCGAATACCGGGCGGTGATCCTGGCCGCCTTGGATACCGCCCCACGGCTTCTCACCAGGGGAGTCCTCTATACCGCCATCACCAGGGCGCGGGAGCTGTTGGTGATCGTAGGGGATGAGGCGGTGGTGGCAAAAATGACGGCCAACAACCGGCAGAGCAAGCGGTATTCGGGCCTTCGGGCCCGATTGGCCGAAGGAGGAGTGCCGTGAGGGTCGGGGAGGGGTTGCTGGACCTTTTCTTTCCATCCAAATGTCCCTTCTGCGGGAAGCTGCTGGAAAAGGGAGCTTTGCTGTGCCCGGAGTGCCAGCGGGAGCTTCCCTGGCTTACGGGGGAGGAGGCGCTGGCTCAGGTGGAGTTTGTAAGGGACTGCGTCTGTGTCCTTCGTTATCAGGATAGGGTCCGCCAGGCCATCCATGGCTACAAGTTCAATGGACGCAGCGCCGGAGGCGGCGCCTTTGGACGCCTTATCGCCCAGGCCGTCACGGACCGGGGGATCTCCGCCGATGTGGTATCCTGGCCCAGCCTTTCCCCCAAACGCCTTCGTCAAAGGGGCTATGACCAGGCCCGGCTGCTGGCTGTGGAGGTGGGAAGGAGCTTGGCCCTTCCGGTCCTCCGCACGCTGGACAAAGAGGAGCGTCCCGCCCAGTCGGGCATGGAGGGGCAGGCGGAGCGCCGGGCCAATCTGCTGGGCGCTTACACCGCCCATGATCCGGAGGGCTTCCGGGGAAAGCGGGTGCTTCTGGTGGACGACGTGCTTACTACGGGAGCCACCCTTTCCGAATGTGCCGGGACCCTTCTTCGCTCTGGGGCAGAGACGGTTTTCGGCGCGGCTTTGGCCAAGACGGGGAAATAGATAGAAAAATTACAAATACTCAATTAAAAGATATGGCCGGAGTTAGTGCCAATATCATTACAAGGCTCAAACATGATGAATATGTCTCCATTGAAAGTATTAAAAAAATTTGCATGGCTTTGAACTGCGGCGTGGATGACATACTAGAATTTGTACCTCAGAAAAAGGAGGGTAATAAGTGATTACCTCGAAAAATTTTGAAAGTGTATTGAAATCAGCAGGCTTTGTACAAAATCAAGATGTGTATGAAAAGGTATATCCGCAGTATCCTTGTGTGTTGCGCGCTGATTTTAGAGAAAAGAAATTGATATATCCAGAAGCCATCAAAGGTAGGGATCGTAACGATAACTTTAATCAAGCAGAAAACTTTGTTGTTTTTGAATGTGTAAATCGATTGTTAGAAAAGGGATACCGTCCTGAGCATATTGAATTAGAAAAGGAATGGCACTTAGGGCATGATACCAAAAGCGGTAGAGCAGATATTTGCGTATATGCGCCCAATGGATCAATGCTATTTATTATCGAGTGTAAAACTGCAGGCCAGGAATTCGATAAGGCTTATAAAGATATGTTAATTGATGGAGGACAGCTCTTTTCGTATTGGCAACAGGAGCAATCTACAAAATGGCTTGTATTATATACCTCGGATTACAAAGATGGCATGATTGCCTATAAAGCGCCTACTGTAAACTGTTCCGATGATCCCAATATTGTTGCGTTGGCTAAAAAAGATACAAGTATATTTCTTTTCTCCAAAGCTCATACTGCACCAGAAAAATATAATGTCTGGAAAGAAACCTATGCTTCACAAGTGTATGAGAATCTCATTTTCTCCGAAGATTCCAGAGCCTATGATGTTGGAATCCGACCTTTATACAAAAAGGATCTTAGAGATTTTACCCCTGAAGATAAGATTGTTAATCGCTTTGAAGAAATACTGCGTCATAATAATGTGAGTGATAAAGAAAATGCATTTAATCGTCTTATCGCTTTGTTCATTTGCAAACTGGTAGATGAAAGCACAAAGGGAGAAAATGATGTAGTTGAGTTTCAATATAAACAGGGTACGGATACATATGAGACCCTCCAAGATCGTTTGCAAAGGTTGCATCAAGAGGGCATGGAAAAGTTTATGCGAGAGCAGATTTTCTATGTTCCAGCCAATTATCCAGAATGGCTTTTCACCACATACACGGGACATCAGCGTGAAAAAGCAATTGAAGATCTGAAAGAGAAAATCCGTATTCTGAAGTTTTACTCAAATAATGATTTTTCTTTTAAGGATGTTCATAACGAAGAATTGTTCTACCAAAATGGAAAGATTCTTGTAGAAGTGGTTCAGCTGTTTGAAAAATATAGGATTGTATATCCATCAAAGCATCAATTTTTGGGAGACTTGTTCGAACAATTACTAAATAAAGGTTTCAAGCAAAATGAAGGACAGTTTTTCACCCCTATGCCTATAACACGTTTTGTGTGGGATTGCTTGCCGTTAGAAACTATTACTCATTCTGAAAAAGGTATAATTTACCCAAAAGTAATTGATTATGCCTGTGGTGCAGGTCATTTTCTTACAGAAGCGGTGGAAGCAATCAATGCGTCTGTTGGTTCTCACGAAGACAATTCCTGGGTTAGAAACTCTATTTATGGAATTGAGAAAGACTATCGACTTGCTCGTGTTTCTAAAATTTCACTGTTTATGAATGGTGCCGGTGAAGGAAATATTATCTTTGGAGATGGCTTGGAAAACTCCACAGATAAACAGATTGAAAGTAATAGTTTTGACATTTTGGTTGCCAATCCACCATATTCGGTAGCAGCATTTAAATCTCATTTGCAGGTAAAAAACAATAGCTTTGAATTGCTGGACAAGATCAGCAATACCGGAAGCGAGATAGAGGTCCTTTTTGTTGAAAGAATGGCCCAGTTGTTAAAGCCAAAGGGGGTTGCAGCGGTAATTCTACCTGCAACATTGCTGACTAAAGACACTAGTAGTTATGTTGGAGCAAGAGAACATATTCTAAAGTATTTTAAGATTAGAGCAATTGTCCAGTTAGGAAGCAAAACGTTTGGAGAAACAGGCAATCATACCGTAATAATGTTCCTTGAAAAGTATAGTGAACCGCCTAAAAGAATGGATTTAGTAATCGATAGCGTAACTTCTATTATGCGTGGTGAGGAATTAACCGAATGGGAAGACCAAGCAATATATGATAGCTATCTTGCACACATTGGCGTTTCTTCTGAAGATTATCAAAAATTTGTGTCCGAGTTAAACGATGTAGAGGCATATTCCCAAATAGAATACTTTAAAATGTATGTGGATTCATTTAATGATTCTACTGAGATCAAAAACCTGATAAAGTCCAAAGCATTTAAATGCTTAGAACCACAAGAGCAGAAGAATGAATTGAAGCACCGTTTCCATTTGTATGCAAAAGCTTGCGAAAAAGAGAAAATCTTCTATTTTTCTATGACTTATAAACAGACCACGATAGTCATTACTGCTCCGTCTGATAATGCAAAGCAGAAAGAATTTCTGGGCTATGATTGGTCTACCAGAAAAGGCGCTGAAGGTATTCAGATAGTCTCCCCAGGCGGAAAAATGTACTGTGATCAAAATCGAAAGGCAGAGAATACATTGGCATACCTTGTTCGGCAGGCATATGCTGAGTTTTTTCCTCCCATAGAGGAAGAAGCCAAACAATATGCAAGTATTATAAAAACCTGTGATATGCTAAATTTTACAAGAGCTACGTTTAACAAAGCAATAAAGACTGCGGTTACCTCTTTTAGTACATTAGAAAGCCAATATCCTCTTGTGAGCTTAAGTGATAAGGGTCGTTTTAGTACATCTATTGGAAAACGTGTCCTTGGTACAGAGACAGATGAAAATGGAGATGTTCCTGTTTTTAGCGCCAATGTACGTGAACCTTTTGGTATGGTAAGCAAGCTCTTGATTGCCAATTTTAACATTCCATCTATACTGTGGGGGATAGACGGCGACTGGATGGTGAGATATATGCCAGAAAATATCAAATTCTATCCAACGGATCACTGTGGAGTGTTACGTGTAAAGGACGAAGAAATCAACACATATTACCTAGCTATGGCTCTTGATGTAGTCGGTCAGCAGTATAGATTTTCCAGAACAAATCGAGCCTCAATTGACCGCATCAAAGAGGTTAAGCTGCCAATACCTCCCAAACCAATTCAAGATCAGGTTGTTGCAGCATGTCAAGAAATTGATACTGAATTTAGCAGTAGCCGAATGACTATTGATGAGTACAGGGAAAAAATTAAAGAGGTATTTATTGGCCTTAAAATTGTGGATAATTTAGCGGAATAATAAAGGGAGATTATATGAAACACGAAATTTTTGATACAGTCATAAATGTATCGGATTCAAATGTTACGTTTGAACAAATATATAAAAAAGAGTACATTCCGGTTGAATATATAGATGATATTATTTTGAATTATGTTAACCTAATATCACTCTGAACCTGGAACCCGGTTTATCCGAATTTGAGAGGGTAAATATAAATTTAGCGTTGTACTGATTCGCCGACAGGGACAACAAACAGGCAAGGGAAATTCTACCGGACGGATGATATCCGCACCTACAAAAACCGTCCCCCCTTGTAGGGGCGGCTATTAGCCGCCCGCCCAGGCATGGATCCAACTATAAATTCCCCTTCCACGCCTCCCACCGGAATGAGAGAGCGGCACAGCCCACGATGGGCTGTGCCGCTCTCTTACGTTTTCTTTTGGGGGCAGGCCATTTTCAGGCGTTGAGCTGCTTGCGGCGGGACAGGTTCATGGTACCGTCCTGCATACCGTCCAGGCTGTCCAGGCTCTTACCGGTACCGTAAGCCACGCAGGAGATGGCATCGTCGGCTACATGGGTCTCAATGCCGGTATGGGATTCGATGAGCTTGTCGAAACCCTGGACCATGGAGCCACCGCCGGTCATAACGATACCGTTATTGGAGATGTCGGCCACCAGCTCAGGGGGAGTGCGCTCCAGGACCCCGTGAATGGCCTCCAGGATCCGGGTGGAGGGCTCCTCGAAGGCCTCGATCATCTCGCTGGAGGTGACGGTAAAGACCTGGGGAAGGCCGGTCATCAGGCTGCGGCCCTTGATCTCTACGCTCTTCTCCTCCTCAGGGGGGAAGACGCAGCCGATCTGCATTTTCAGTTCCTCGGCGGTACGCTCGCCGATCAGGACGTTGTGGCGGCGGCGGATATACTTAATGACCGCCTCGTCAAACTTGTCGCCGGCGGTCTTGATGGAAGCGGATTCCACCACGCCGCCCAAAGAAATGACGGCAATGTCGGCGGTGCCGCCGCCGATGTCCACCACCATATGTCCGTCGGGCTTGGTAATGTCGATCCCCGCGCCGATGGCGGCAGCCACAGGCTCCTCGATAAGGTAGACCCGCCGGGCGCCTGCCTGGATGCCCGCGTCAATGACCGCCCGCTCTTCTACCTCGGTAATGCCGGAGGGAACGCAGATAATGATACGGGGCTTGAAAAGCCGGAAGGAGGTCACCTTTCGGATAAACTCCTTGAGCATCCGCTCGGTCATATCGTAGTCAGAGATAACGCCCTCCCGCAGGGGCCGGATGGCCACAATGTTGCCAGGGGTACGGCCCAGCATCTGCTGGGCGTCGGTGCCCACCTTCAGAAGCCGGCCCGTATTCTTGTCGATGGCCACCACAGAGGGCTCCCGCAGCACCACGCCCTTCCCCTTCACATAGACCAGGATGGAGGCGGTACCCAGGTCGATCCCGATATCTTTACTGAACATATAAGCACCTCATATATCTTTCCGTTTCCCAGCTAGTGTTGCCGGAAGGCTGTTATTTTAGACTTTTCTATTATAGCGGCTTTTTTTCCATATTTCAACGCCAATGGAGAAAAAAAGTAAATTTAGCTTCGATCAGCAAAGGCAGACACGGTTTGCCTTTGTTGATCGAAGCTATGCTATCCGAAAAAACGGTGTATGACTTTGCTATGCAGTTACGTCGGCTTCGGGAGAATCGTGGACTGTCCAGGGCAATGTTTGCCAAGCGGTTGGGGGTTAGCAAGGAAACGGTTTACCGCTATGAGAACAATATTCAGGATTCATTCCTGGAACGGGCAAAAGAGATTGCGTTGATCGTGAATACATCCTTGGATTATTTGACGGGTCTGGAAAGCAGTTATACGGTTAAGCTTCTCGGGCTTTCTGAAGAGCAACGGCAGGCTCTAAATAAATTTCTGTGTGTTTTTGTAAAGGCGGAGGGAAACGGATAGGACCGAATACCGAGTCCCATTCCTGTTTTTCGGTGCAGGACATATAAAAAGTGTGAAGCTCTAAGGGGAGGGGTATCCGCAGTGAAGCCTCTCCCCTTTATCTATCGAATACCGGGACAAATAGTGACAAAGCCTCTTTTCAATGCTATAATTCTGGCAGGAAAAGGCGGACTGGTCCGGAGGGGGCCGGGGCCGTCTGGCCTGAATAGTGGGAGGGATCGTTAATGAAGGAAAATAAAGCCCCGAAGCCCCATCTGACAACAGCCCGGCTGGGGTGGGCGCTGGTGTGCTTTGCCGGATTTCTGGTGCTGGGACTGGGAGCCTACTATATGACAATGGGAGAGTTTGTCTCGGCGGAGCTGGCAGGGACATATATGCTGTTGTCCTTGGTGGGAGCGGCGGCGGTGCTGCTTCGTCTGTGGCGCTTTGTCGTTCCCTATTATGTTGGCTGTGCCCTGGCTTGGGTCTGCGGTAGCTATGTGGGAGCCTTGAAGGGGGATTTCGCCCCTACGGCGGGAGCCATTTCCGCCGCTTTTCTCATTGCTGTATCCGCTCTTTTCGGGACTATCTTTCAGTGGCGGGCCTTGCGGAAAAAGCTTTTGAAGCGCAGGGAGGAGAAGGCTGCGGCGGAGAAAAAGGCGGAAGAAGAAAAAGAAGCCCCGGCGGTTGTTACCGCCGGGGCCACGTCAAAACTGCCCGAAGAAGAGTCCGTAAAAGACGCAGGCGAGCCGTAAGCTTTTTCATTGGACCAGCGCCTCGCCAACAGTATAGATATCTCCCGCGCCTACCGTGAGGATCAGATCTCCCGGCTGGGCCAGCTCCTTGAGCCGAACGGTGAGGGCCTTCAGGGTGGGGTAATACTCGCTGCCGGGGATCTGGGCGCAGAGGTCCTTGGAGGAGATACCCAGGGTATTGTCCTCCCGGGCGGCGAAGATCTCCGCCAGAAGGGTCATATCCGGGATCTTCAGCACCTCCACGAACTCCTGGAACAGAGACTGGGTCCGGGAATAGGTGTGGGGTTGGAAGGCGCAGATAACCCGCTTGTAGCCAAGGCTCATAGCGGTATCCAAAAGGGCCTTCACCTCATTGGGGTGGTGGGCGTAATCGTCGTAAATATCGGCGCCGGAGCAGGTTCCCTTTTTCTCAAACCGCCGTCCGGCTCCCCGAAATCCGGCAAGCCCCTTTTCTACTGCGGCGGCAGGAACCCCCAGGGAGATGGTGGCAGCAGCGGCCGCCAGGGCGTCCCGAACATTGTGCTCTCCGGGGACTTGAAGCTCCACATGGGCGAAGCGCTCTCCCCGATAGATCACATCAAACTGGGGCAGACCCTTTTCATAACGGAGGTTTTCTCCGTGGACGTCCCCCTCGGAAAGGCCGAAGGTAAGGATGGGGCGGGTCTCTCCCTGTAGGGTGACCATGGTATTGGCGTCGTCCCGGTTGGCGATGATAAGCCCTGTTTTTTCCGGCACCAGATCCGCGAAGGCCCGGAAGGAGTGCTCCACATCCTCCAGGTCCTTGAAAAAGTCCAGGTGGTCCGCGTCCACATTGAGGATCACGGCGATGGTGGGGAAGAAGGAGAGAAAGGAGTTGCAGTATTCGCAGCTTTCCAGAATGATGGTATCCCCATGGCCTACCCGGTGGCCCGCCCCCAAGAGGGGCAGAGTGCCGCCGATCATCACCGTGGGATCCAGTCCCGCCGCCATAATGATATGGGTACACATACTGGTGGTGGTGGTTTTTCCGTGGGTGCCGGAGACGCAAAGGGCGTTTTTATAGTGGCGCATGATGGCCCCCCAGGCCTGGGCCCGCTCAAAAACGGGGAGACCCCTGGTGTGGGCGCCGGAGATCTCCGGGTTATCGTCATGGGCGGCGGCGGTCCGGATCACAAGCTCCGCATCTCCCAGATTTTCCGCCCGCTGTCCGATGAAAACGGGGATCCCGATGGAGCGCAGATGCTCCACCGTGGCGCTTTCCCGGGAATCGGAGCCGGTAATGACCATGCCTGTACCGTGAAGCACCTCCGCCAGGGGAGCCATGGACACGCCGCCGATCCCCACCAGATGGGCCCGCCGTCCGGGAACCAGATAGGATGTAATATCTGAAGTTGTCATAGAAAACACAACCTTTTTCCATTCATTGGGTTACTATTATAAAGCAAAGAAGAGCGATTGGCAAGGTAATTCTATACAAAAAACCCGTAGGATATACGGGAAATACGCCCCGGAAGCGCCCGGTTCATGTCCGCCCTCTCCCGTGCATATACATAGCGGGAATGGGAGGGCTTTTTTATGGAACGAAAGGGGAAGAAGGAGGGCCTTCTGGAGCGCACCGTCCAGGCCCTTGATATTCCCGGCGAGGCGGCAGGCCTTGCGCGGGTGGAGCTGACGGGCCGCCACGAGGTTCGTATGTCCAACCACCGGGGAATATTGGCCTATGGGACCCAGGAGATCCTGGTCAGCGGCGGAAGACTCATCGTAAAGATCAAGGGAGAGGATCTGGTCCTGCGGGCCATGACGGCGGAGGAACTGCTGATTACCGGGACGGTACTGTCCGTAGAGCTGGAGTAGGGCGGGGCTTGCCCCGCCGTCGGAGAAAATGACGGTAAGGAGATGAAGCCATGGCGGCAAGCCAGATCGTCAATTTGCTGCGGGGGAGCGTCCGGCTGGTGGTGACCGGAGCCTTCCCCGAACGGTTTTTGAACCTGTGCGCCCAGCGGGGCACAGCCTTTTGGGCGGTAGAGTGGCCGGACAGAAACACCCTCCGGCTCACTGTGGCCTGGAAGGACCGAAAGGGGCTGGAGGAGCTGGCCCAGCGGACGGGCTGTGAGATCGGGGAGGAGAAAAAAGACGGAGTTCCCCCCTTCCTTCTGCGGTTTCGGAAGCGGTACGCCTTTCTGACGGGGCTGGCCCTTGCCATTTTGGCGGTATGCATTTTAAACCGGTTTGTGTTGGTGGTGGACGTGGAGGGAAATGAACAGGTATCCACCCAGGCCATCCTTACCGAGCTTCGCCGCCAGGGCCTTCGCCCCGGCGTTTACGGTCCGTCTCTGGCCTTGAAGGATATCTCCAACGAGGCCCTTCTTCATTTGGAGGACCTTTCCTGGATGGCGGTAAACCTCCGCGGGATCCGGGCCCAGGTGGTGGTCCGGGAACGGATCCACAAACCGGAGCTGGTGGATGAGACGGTGATGGGGGATATTGTAGCGGAGGCGCCCGGAATCATCACCCACCTGGAGGCATGGTCAGGGGACGCGGCGGTGGAGGAGGGGGCCACCGTACTTCCCGGAGACGTGCTGATCCGGGGCTCCATTCAAATGGATCCGCCCCAGTGGAGCGAGGAACCCACACTATGGATGCCCGTCCGGGCTATGGGAAAGGCGGAGGGCCGCACCTGGCGGACCCTCACCGCCGCCATTCCCCTTACCGCCCAGGTGAAGGAGCCAACCGGGGAGGAGGTCCACCGCTGGTCGGTGACGATTCTGGGGGAGAGAAAGGAATTTTTTCAAAAGGGTGGAATTCCCTTTGAAAGATATGATAAAATAACAAAGATATGGAACCTGATCCTCTCCGGGGATATGGTGCTACCCTTTTCTCTGGCCCAGGAAACCTATCGTGCTTATGAGACGGCCCAGGTCCCTGTTGACCCTGACGCCGCCCGGACCATGCTGGAGCAGCGGCTTCTTTTAAAGCTTCAGCAGCTGCTGGGGGATACGGGCCAGGAGGTGAGCCACAGCTTTTCCGCCGGGGAACAGGACGGAATGCTGGTGGTGACCCTCAACGCGGAATGCAAGGAGGAGCTGGGCCGGTTCATTCCGTCGTCGGAGCAAGCCACCCCGTAGGGACCGTCCTCCCGGACGGTCCGCCGATTACGATATCGCATACAAAGGAGAACCACAACATGGTAGAACAGACCATTTCCATCGAGCGGCTGGAGGAGGCGGTGAACCTCTTCGGAGCCATGGACGAAAATGTAAAGATCATCGAACGGGAGCTGGACGTCACGGTGGTGAACCGGGAGGGACGGCTGAAGGTGGCCGGGGAGGATGGAGAAAGGGTCATCTACGCCGTCAAAGCCCTGGAGGGCCTTTTGAAGCTCATTGGCCGGGGGGAGAGCATTACCGAGCAGAATGTGCGCTATATTCTGAACCTGGTCAAAACGGGCAACGAGGATAAGATCGGCCAGTTTTCCGCCGATGTGCTGTGCGTTACCGCCAAGGGGAAGCCTATTAAGGCCAAGACCCTGGGTCAGAAAAAGTATGTGGACGCCATCCGTAAAAATCTGGTGACGTTGGGCATCGGCCCTGCCGGTACGGGCAAGACCTATCTGGCGGTGGCCGCCGCCGTAGCCGCCTTCCGGGCGGGGGAGGTGAACCGGATCATCCTCACCCGTCCCGCCGTGGAGGCGGGGGAGCGGTTGGGCTTTCTGCCCGGCGACCTTCAGTCCAAGGTGGATCCCTATCTCCGGCCCCTCTACGACGCCCTCTTTGAAATGCTGGGTGCCGAGACCTATCAAAAGTACCTGGAGCGGGGCAACATTGAGGTGGCCCCCCTGGCCTACATGCGGGGCCGGACGTTGGACGACAGCTTCATCATTCTGGACGAGGCCCAGAATACCTCCCGGGAGCAGATGAAAATGTTCCTGACCAGAATGGGCTTTGGCAGCAAGATCGTCATTACCGGCGACGTGACCCAGATCGACCTGCCTACCGAGAAGGTGAGCGGTCTCAAGGAGGCCATGCGGGTATTGAAGGGCGTGGAGGATATCGCCATCTGCACCCTCACCGGCTCCGACGTGGTCCGCCACGTCATCGTTCAGCGGATCATCAAGGCCTACGAGCAGGACGAGGAACGGCGGAAGAAGGACAAGCATTAGTCCCGGCAGGCTTCGGCCAGCCGAAGCCCAAGCTGGAGGCCCTGGTAGAAGGACCACAGGCCATGGGCCCGCACAGGGTCTCCCGCCATATGCTCCGGCCAAAACTCCGGGTTTGGGGGAGGAACAAAATATCCGTAGAGTTCATCTACCACATCGGGGATCAGGGTTTTCATAGTAAACACCTTCAATCACGATATTTTTATCGTGATAATTATACACGATAAAAGGATACGTGTCAATGGGGGAGAAAAATGATTTTTAACGAGAGACTAAGGAAACTCCGAAAGGAAAAGGGATGGACGCAACAGCAAATATCGGACAAGCTGTCTATCGCCTATCGGAACTATCAGCGTTTGGAGGCGGACGGAAACACCCCGAATTTCGCAAATTTGGTGCAGATCGCCGACCTGTTCCATGTGTCCATGGACTATCTGGCGGGGCGCACGGATGTAAGAGAGGTCAACCGGGCCGTGGGACTGGGACACAAGGTTCTTCTGTCCTCTGATCTGACGGAGGATACCGCGGCGTTGGAAGACCTTCTGCTGGAGGTTATCCCCGCCGCGTTGAAGGCGGAAGGGATAGATATTCCCTGCGAGGTGGATGTGCTTTTGACAAACGACGCGGGGATCCACGCCGTCAACCTGGCCCAGCGGGGGGTGGACGCCCCCACCGACGTGCTGAGCTTTCCCATGCTGGAGCTTTTTCCGGGGGACAAGCCCACTGGGGCGGACGCCGACCCCGGCACGGGGCTTGTGGCCTTGGGGGACATGGTATTGAACCTGGATCGGGTAAAAAGCCAGGGGGAGGAATACGGCCACGGTCCCCGGCGGGAGTGCGCCTACCTGGCGGTACATTCTATTTTGCATTTGCTGGGCTACGACCACATGGACGACGGCCCCATGAAGGAGCAGATGCGGGAGCGGGAGGAGGCCATATTGGGGGAGCTGGGGATCGGGAGATGAGCTTGCCGGAGAGAAAAACTCTGCGGCTGGAGGGGTACGATTACAGCAGAGCGGGGTATTATTTTGTGACGGTATGCACCCAGGAAAAACGCCATCTGTTTTGGGATGAACGGCGGGCGGGTTTGGAACCCGCCCCTACGAACGCTCTGGGGGAACTTGTTACACGGACATGGCTGGACTTGCCTTGCCATACCACCGGGATCCATGTGGACAAATTTGTAGTAATGCCGAACCATTTTCACGGCATTGTGATATTGGATGACGCTTGCGTAGGGGCGGGTTCCAAACCCGCCCGAACACCCCTCCCCGAGGTGATTCGTCAATTCAAAACATTCTCGGCCAGAAAAATCAACCAGGCACGCGGAACGCCGGGGATTCCCATCTGGCAGCGTGGCTACTACGACCACATCATCCGCAACGAACCAGATTATCTCCGCGTTTGGCAATACATCGACACCAACCCGGCCAAATGGGAAGAGGATGAATACTTTACCTCCTGACGCAACCCAAAGGTTGCACATGGAAACGGCAGGGCCCTGGGCAAAAGGAAAGAAATTTTCTATACTTGACCCATTCCGGCCCAATGGGGCCAAGTATGAGGTGATATGCATGAGTATGGGCGCAAGACTGGCCCAGGCGCGAAGAAGCCAAAATATGACCCAGGAGCAGTTGGCGGAAAAGCTGGGGGTGACCCGGCAGGCGGTGAGCCGCTGGGAATCGGATACCGCCTACCCCGAGACGGACAAGATCATTCGCATGGCGGCCCTCTTCGGCGTGTCCTGTGACTACCTGCTGGGGGTGAGAAGCGAATCTGTCCCGACAAGGGACGCTCCCCCCTCCCCCGTGACCCGGCTTTTGCGGGAGGCGGCGGGAAAAAAGGTGCTGCTGGCCTTCTACGAGGAGGACTTTATCTTCTGCGACTATGCCCGGATCCTGGACTTTGACGGCGGCTGGGCCAATGTGGAGTTTGTCCGGGAGAAAAAGGGAAGGACAGAGACCCGGCTTATCCCCCTGTCCTCCATCCGTTCGGTCACCATTTTGCCGAAAGGGGGTGAGGGCTGATGGAGGCCTTTGGCATGATGGCCTTTGCCCTGGTGTTTGTTCTCTGGAGCAGGGTGAGCCGGCTGGAACGGATCTTACGGGAGAACAACATCCGCCCCAACGGGACGGACTCCCCCGGTCTCCGGCTTCAGAACAAGGTGGGGCAGACGGTGGAGCTTACCATGTACCAGGACGGGGAGAGCTTTGCCACAAGCTGCAAGATTCTGGATATGGATGAGGAGTGGCTCCATGTCATTCGCAACGAGGGGAAGAAAAACCAACGGGAGCTGCTCCTCCGGCTCAGCGACGTGAAGCGGATCAAGGAATAACAGAGAAGAGGGATCACCTATATGAACGCACCTAAGACAACGGCCGGCATGATTGCCATTGTGGGCCGCCCCAATGTGGGCAAGTCCACCCTTACCAACTCCCTGGTGGGGGAGAAGATCGCCATCGTCTCCAACAAGCCCCAGACCACCCGGAACCGGATCTGCGCCGTGGTGTGCCGGGGGGAGAGCCAGTTTGTTTTCATGGACACTCCCGGCCTTCACAAGGCCCGGACCCGGTTGGGGGACTACATGGTGGAGGTGGTCCACCAGAGCGTCAGCGACGTGGATGCCGCCCTTCTCCTGGTGGAGCCTATCCCCAATGTGGGAGGGCCTGAGCGGGAGCTGATGGAGGAACTGAAAAAGCGGCGGATCCCCACCATTCTGGTCATCAATAAGATCGATACGGTAGAGAAGGAAAAGCTCCTCTCTGTCATTGCCGCCTACACCCAGGACGATACCTTTGCCCACGTGATACCCATTTCTGCAAGGGACGGGGATGGAGTGGGAGACCTTCTGGACCTTTTGGAGGGCTATCTTCCCCAGGGCCCCTGGCTTTTCCCTGAGGGCATGACCACCGACCAGCCTGAGCGGCAGGTCTGTGCCGAGATCCTGCGGGAAAAGCTGCTCTTATGCCTGGACAAGGAGGTCCCCCACGGGACTGCGGTGGAGCTGACCCGGTTTGCCGAGCGGGAGGACGAGGTCATTGAGTGCGACGCCACTATCTACTGTGAGAAGGACAGCCACAAGGGGATCATCATTGGCAAAAAGGGAGCCATGCTGAAGAAGATCTCCACCCTGGCCCGGGAGGACATGGAAAAATTCATGGGGACCAAAATTTTCCTTCAGACCTGGGTGAAGGTGAAGGAAAACTGGCGGGACAACCTGAACTTCGTCCACACCATGGGCTACCGGGAGGATTAGGTGGGGCGGGTTTTGAACCCGCCCCTACAAACGGCTGGCGTTTCCGCCGTAGGAATACGTTTCTGCCGTACAAAATTTTCCTGACATAGATAGTCACAAAATGTCCATGATAAGCCTAAAGAGACGGGAGGGCTTGTGATGGACATTTTGGCGGTTTGGGAACTTTTTCTATACACCGGGCTTCCGGAGGTGTATAATATGTACCGCAAATTGAGAGAAGAGGAGGAGCGCCGGGGGGTGGAACAAACCGCCTGACGCGCCCGTACATATGGCGCATTTGGTGACGAAAGCTCTGGTTTTGCGGGAGGTCAACTATAAGGAGTCGGATAAGATCCTGACCATCCTGGCTGAGGGCCAGGGAAAGCGGACGGTGAAGGCCCAAGGCTGCCGGAGAAAGAACAGTCCCTTGGCGGCGGGAGCCCAATTGCTGGTTTTTTCCGATATGACTCTCTATGACTATCAGGACCGTTGGGCCTTAAAGGAAGCGTCTACCCTGGAGGAGTTCCGGGGCCTGCGGGGGGATATTGTGAAGCTTTCCCTGGGGACCTATTTTGCCGAGGCGGCCGAGGCGGTGAGCGAGGAGGGGGTGGAGACCCCCGGTCTTCTTTCGCTGGTACTCAATTCCCTTTATGCTCTGGATAAGCTGGATAAGCCTCCGGGGGTGGTAAAGGCCGCCTTTGAGTGGAAGCTTTGCTGTCTGACCGGCTATGAGCCTTTGGTGGACGGCTGCGTGGTTTGCGGGGAGGCCCAGCCGGAGAGGCCCCGGCTCAACCTGTCGGAAGGGGTGCTCCACTGTGAGAGGTGCCGGGGGGCGCTGGAGGATATGGGGATCTCCATGCCCCTGGATGGACCCAGCCTGACGGCCCTTCGGTACATTGCCTACGGAGACCCCAAGCGGCTTTTCTCCTTCCGGATCCCGGAAAAGAGCCTGGAGCTTCTGGCGGGAGCGGCGGAAAGCTTCCTTTTGACCCAGCTGGAGCGGGGCTTCCGCACGCTGGACTTCTATAAGAGCCTGACCGTGTAGGGTGGGGGCCACGTGGGAGGGATACATATGACATTGGACAAAGGAACCATTGGAGAGACCTACACCGTGAAAAAAATAGATCTTCCCGAACAGGTGGAACACCGCCTGGAGGCCATTGGAATGACCATAGGGGGCAAGGTGTCCATTCTGGGGGGCAAGGACCATGGGACCCTGATCCTGAAGATCAGGGGAGCCCGGTTTGCCCTGGGCCGGGGCCTTACCCAAAGGATCGAGGTGACCTAGGATGGGAAAACAACTGACAGTTGCCTTTATCGGTAACCCCAACTGCGGCAAGACTACCCTTTTCAATGCCTACACCGGAGCCAACCTGAAGGTGGCCAACTGGCCTGGGGTCACGGTGGAGCGGGTGGAGGGGGTCATGAAGGACCACGGACTGGACATCCGGCTGGTGGACCTGCCCGGCGCCTACTCCCTCACCGCCTACACCATGGAGGAGCTGGTCTCCCGGCAGTTTATTCTCTCCGACGAGGTGGATGTTATTATTGACGTAGTGGACGCCTCCGCCCTGGAGCGGAACCTCTACCTGACCCTTCAACTTTTGGAGCTGGGAAAGCCGGTGGTGGTGGCCCTCAACATGATGGACGTGGTCCGGAAGCGGGGCATGGAGATCGACCTTCACCGCCTGCCTGAAATGCTGGGCGTTCCTGTGATCCCCGTTTCCGCCCGGAAGCGGATAGGGCTGGAGGTGCTGATGCACGCCGCCGCCCACCACGCCGAAGCGCCCCGCCGGGATCCCATTATCCATGAGCATGAGTGGCACGGCCACGGCAAAACGGCGGATAGTGAAAAACATGAAAAGTACGCCATGGTCTACGATGAGATGATGGAGTTCCGTATCGACGCGGTGGAGACCGCCCTTGGGCGAAGGTGGCCTGAGTTGGGAAACCCCCGCTGGCACGCCGTCAAGCTGTTGGAGGGAGACGAGGAGATCACCGGAAAATATCCCCTGGATCTGCCCGATATCCTGACCGGAGACTGTGAGACGGAGATCATCAATCAGAAGTATGATTTTATCGAGGAGATCATGGCTGAGGTCATGGTCCACCGGGAGGAGAAGGCCGCCATGACCGAAAAGGCGGACCGGGCGCTGACCCATCCGGTGTGGGGCCTTCCCATCTTTTTGGGGATCATGGCGCTGATATTTTTCCTCACCTTTACGCTGGGTGACTTTTTGGCAGGCTTTTTTGAGCTGGGCGTGGATTGGCTTTCCGGCTTTGTGGGGGAGACCCTTACCGGCTGGGGAGTGGGAGAGCTGCTGGTGGCCCTTATCACCGATGGGATCATTGCCGGAGTGGGGAGCATACTGACCCTTCTGCCCAATATCTTTATTCTCTTCCTGGCTTTGGCTTTTCTGGAGGATACGGGGTATATGGCCAGGGTGGCCTATATCATGGATGGGATCATGGGCAGGATCGGCCTTTCAGGCCGGGCTTTTCTGCCTATGGTGCTGGGCTTTGGCTGCTCGGTACCTGCCATTATGGCTTCCCGGGCCCTGGAGAGCCGCCGGGACCGGTTTAAGGTCATGCTGGTAACTCCCTTCATGTCCTGCTCGGCCCGTCTGCCCATCTATATCCTCTTCTCCCAGCTTTTCTTTGGCAGATACGCCATGGCAGCCGCCTACTCCATGTATCTCATCGGGATCCTGACAGCCCTTATAATTGCTGGGATCATCCAAGGGCTGGAAAAAAACCGGGGTATGGAGAGAAGCCCCCTTCTTATTGAGCTTCCCGAGTATAAAATGCCATCGGCCCGGACAGTCCGGGTCTATGTGTGGGAGAAGGTAAAGGACTATCTCACCAAGGCGGGCACCATCATCTTTGTCGCCTCTGTGATCCTCTGGTTCCTTCTGAATTTTGGCCCCGGCGGGTATACTGCCGTTATGGAGGACAGCTTTGCCGTCCTTCTCGGCCGCGCTTTGGCTCCCGTCATGGCCCCGGCTGGGCTGGGCTTTTGGCCTATCGTGGTGGCTGTCATTGCCGGCATATCCGCCAAGGAGGTGGTGGTGTCCTCCACCGCCATCCTGTTTCGGGTATCCAACGTCAATTCGGCGGCGGGAATGGCGGCGGTCCACGCGGGCCTTGCGGGCATGGGCTTTGGCCCCTTGAACGCATACTGCGTCATGGTATTCTGTCTTCTGTATATTCCCTGTGCGGCCACCATCGGCGTGATCAAAAAGGAATCGGGAAGCTGGAAATGGACCGTCTTTTCCGTTTGCTTTCAGGTGGCGGTGGCCTATCTGATGAGCTTTTTGATCTATCAGGTGGGAAGCTTGATGATGTAAATAAGGATTTTGAATTGCACCGTTGCACCCATAGGGAAACCAACAATGAAATGCGGTTTTGCCGGGCGATGTATGGATCGGGAAACCGTTCTCTACGGTCCTAACGCACGTTGGTACGCTAAATGCCTGATTGTTTTTCCATTCAACAACCCCATTTTGAGGTATCATCTATGAAAGACGAACTGTTTGAAAAATCCATGGAGACCCTGGAGCTGCCCCGGATCCTGGAGCTCCTTGCCCATGAGGCGGTCACCGGCGAGGCCAAGGAGAGGGCTCTTCGGCTGAGACCCTTTACCGATCCCGACGATGTAGAGCGGGCGTTGGAGGAGACCTCCGCCGCGGTGGACCTGGTGTCTCTTCGGGGCGCGCCCTACTTCGGCGGGGTAAAGCCCGTCCACGCCAGCCTCCAGCGCTCCGATATGGGAGGGAGCCTCAATACCCGTGAGCTTTTGGAGGTGGCGGCGGTGCTCCGCTGCGCCCGAAGCTGTATGGAGTATAATGCCTACGGCAGCGAAAAGACCCCCTTGGATCCCCTCTTTCGGGGCCTTACCGCCAACCGCTATCTGGAGGATAAGATCACCGGATCCATCCTTTCCGAGGAAGAGATCGCCGACGCGGCAAGCCCTGAGCTTGCCGATATCCGCCGAAAAAAGCGCGCTGCGGCGGGAAAGGTCCGGGATATTCTGCAAAAGCTCATCTCTTCCAACCAGTCCAAATATTTACAGGAGTCCATCATTACCCAGCGAAACGGCCGGTATGTGGTGCCGGTCAAGTCGGAGCATAAGAACGACGTCCCCGGTCTGGTCCATGACCTCTCGGCCAGCGGCGGCACCTTTTTCATTGAGCCTATGGGAGTGGTAAAGGCCAATAATGAACTGCGGGAGCTGGAGGCGAAGGAGGAGAAGGAGATCGAGCGCATCCTGGCCGAGCTCTCCGCCGAATGTGCCGCCCACAGGGAGGATATTGCTCAGGATTATGACTTTATTATCCTGTTGGACGGGATCTTCGCCAGGGCGGGCTTGTCCCTGCGAATGCGGGGCATGGCTCCTAAGATCGTGGAAAAGGGCCTTTTCTTTGAGGATGCCCGTCATCCTCTTCTGGACCGGGACAAAGCGGTAAAAAACGATCTTCGCCTGGGGGAGGATTTTGATACCCTGGTGGTCACGGGACCCAATACCGGAGGAAAGACGGTGACCCTGAAGACCCTGGGCCTTTTGGTGCTGATGACCCAGTGCGGGCTTCATATTCCCGCCTCCGGAGAGAGCCGGATGATGGTCTTCCAACGGGTGCTGGCGGATATCGGAGACGAGCAGTCCATCGCCCAAAGCCTTTCCACCTTCTCCTCCCATATGGTGAACATCGTGGGCATTTTAGGCGAGGCGGACGACAGGTCCCTGGTCCTCTTTGACGAGCTGGGGGCGGGCACCGATCCGGTGGAGGGAGCCGCCCTGGCGGCGGCGGTCATTGAGGAGACCCGGTCTCTGGGGGCGTTGGTGGCTGCCACGACTCACTATGCGGAACTGAAGGTCTATGCCATGACCACCCCAGGAGTGGAGAACGCCTCCTGTGAATTTAACGTGGAGACCCTGGCTCCCACCTATAAGCTGCTTATCGGCATTCCGGGAAAGTCCAACGCCTTTGCCATCTCCCGCCGTTTGGGTCTTCCTGAGCATGTGATCGACGCCGCCGCGGGACGGGTCAACGCGGAGAACGTCCGCTTTGAGGATGTGTTGACCCAACTGGACCGGCAGCGTCAGGAGATGGAAAGGGAGAAGGAGGCTGCCCGGATGCTCCGCCGGGAAACCGAGGAGGCAAAGCAGAAGGCCGCCCAATACCGGGACGACCTGGAAAAGCAGCGCGCCAAGGCGGTGGAGCGGGCTCAGGCCGAGGCCAGGGCCATTTTGGACGAGGCCCGGAAGGCCGCCGACGATACCTTTAAAGAACTGGATGAGATGCGGAAAAAGAGCAAGCAGGAGCAGGACTGGCAGCGGGTCAACGAGGCCCGGGCGGGTCTGCGCCGGGGACTCAATGAGGCGGAGGGGAAGCTGGGCCGCCCCGCCCCCGCTCCGGTCCCGCCCTCCACCCGTCCCGCCGTCAAGGGAGATACGGTAGAGCTTGTGAAAATGCCGGGGACCAAGGCCGTTGTGCTGGATGTGAAGAAGGACGGAACTCTCCAGCTTCAGGCGGGTATTCTGAAGCTTACCGCCGCCCAGGAGGAGGTGCGCTTGGCGGAGGACGAGACCCAGCGGTCGGCCAAAAAGGTGGTGGCCCGGGCCACCCATCAGCTTCGTTCTCTGGGCGCTTCCCCTGAGGTGGATCTGCGGGGCATGACGGGGGAGGAGGCGGTGATGGAGCTGGACCGCTTTTTGGACAACGCCGTCATGGGGAAGCTTACCGAGGTGCGGATCATTCATGGCAAAGGGACCGGCGCGGTCCGCGCCGCTGTCCGGGACCACCTGAAGCGCAGCCGCTACGTCAAATCCTTCCGTCCCGGTAGGTACGGAGAAGGAGAGGATGGAGTGACAGTGGCGGAGCTTCGGTAAACTTCCTGCGATGAGGAGACAGAGAAAATTCAATTTGTTAAATTTGACGTTGACTGTCCTATTGAAATTTGGTATGATAAGCAATAGCATTAGACCCAATCGTGTTTTGGGGAGGGAATCGCTATGTATATGAAAGAAGCTACCGTCAACAACCAGGTGGGGCTCCATGCCCGTCCCGCTACGTTCTTTATCCAGAAGGCCAACGAGTTCAAGTGCTCCATCTGGGTGGAGAAGGATGAGCGGAGGGTAAACGCCAAGAGCCTGTTGGGCGTTCTGTCCCTGGGCGTGGTGAAGGGTACCACCATCAACCTGATTGCCGACGGCGTGGACGAGAAGGAGGCCGTGGAGGCTCTCATTGAGTTGATTTCCGGCAATTTTGAGGACTGAAGCTTAATACATGGAAAAAAGAGAGCGCCGCGGACGCGGCGCTCTTTTTCTCTGCGGAGCCGCCGCCCACCGGCGGCGGGCGTTACCATGCGGCCCTGTAGGGACCGCCGTCCTCGGCGGTCCGTCCGAAATGGGCTTATTGCGGAAGGAGGGATGGTCTTCATGCTCTGCTCACAATGCCCCAGAAGCTGCGGCGCCCGGCGGGAGGAGACCCTCTTCGGCGGCGTATGCGCCATGCCCTCCCTCCCGGTGGTGGCCAGGGCCGCTCTTCACTTCTGGGAGGAGCCGCCTATTTCAGGAACGCGGGGCTCCGGGACGGTATTTTTTTCCGGCTGTCCCTTGCGGTGTGTATTCTGCCAGAACAGTGTTATCAGTCAGGAGGGGTACGGCAGGACCGTTACGGCGGAGCGGCTTCGGGAGATCTTTTTGGACCTGATCGCCCAGGGGGCTCATAATATCAACCTGGTGACCCCTACCCACTTTGCCCACGCCATTGGGGAGGTCCTGAACGAGCCCCTTTCCGTACCCGTAGTCTGGAATACGGGGGGCTATGAGAAGATAGAGACCCTTCAGACCCTGGAGGGAAAGGTGCAGATCTACCTGCCCGATTTGAAATACTTGGATCGGGACCGGGCCCGGCGCTACTCCGCGGCTCCCGATTACCCGGAAGCCGCTGCCGCCGCCATCCGGGAGATGGTCCGGCAGACGGGGCCCTGCGAGTTTGACGGGGAGGGTCTTTTGAAGCGGGGGGTGGTTATCCGGCACCTGCTCCTTCCCGGCGGCCTTAACGAGGCCAAGGCGGTGATGGACTGGGTGGGAGAAAACTTCCCCCACGGGGAGGTCCGCTTTTCCCTTATGAGCCAGTATGTGCCTCTGGGCCGGGCGGCGGAATACCCGGAGATCCACCGGAAGCTGCGGCGAAGCGAGATCCGCTGTGCCCAGGAGTATATGGCGGCGTTAGGCCTTCCCGGCTATGTCCAGGGAGAGGAGGCCGCCAGCGGGGAGTATGTGCCTTCATTTGATTTGACGGGAGTGTGAACCATGGCGACGGCGCTGAAAATTAGGGAACAGGGTCCCAGGCTCCGGCGGCTGTGGAGCCTTTCCTGGCCTGCCATCATCGAGCAGATATTGAATACCATGGTGAGCTATGTGGATACCGCCATGGTGGGAGTCCTTGGGGCGGTGGGCTCTGCCGCCGTATCGGTGAACGGCCCTCCCATCTGGCTGATCCACGGGATCATGGCTGGCGTAGGTGTGGGCTATTCGGTGCAGATCTCCAACGCCGTGGGGGCGCGGGACCCGGAGCGGGTGCGGACAGTGATCCGTCAGGCCTTTTTGGCCTCGGTAGTCTGTGGACTTGTGGCCTGCGGACTCTATGAGGCCATGGGGGGCGCGATTCCCCGGTGGCTGGGGGCCAAGCCGGAGGTGCTGCCCCACGCGGCCAATTATATGCGTATCTACTGCGCCGCCCTGCCCTTTAACTCCATCCTCATTGTCTTTGGAGCGGTACTGCGTTGTATGGGCAATACTAAAACGCCCCTGCTTTTCAATACCGCCACCAATCTGCTCAATCTGGTATTGAATTTTTTCCTCATCTATCCCACGCGGCAGTGGCGCGGTCTTACCATTCCCGGCGCGGGCTGGGGGGTGGAGGGAGCCGCCATCGCTACCGCTATCTCCATCGTCTGTGCCGCCATTCCAGCCGGGGTGGCCGCCTTCCATCAGCATGGGTATGCAACCTCCCTCCGGGAGGGCTTTTCCCCTGACAAAGCCATTATTCGCCGGGCGGTGGGACTGGGGGTCCCCTCTGCCATTGAGCGGGCCATTGTCAACGTGGGCCAGATCGCTATGACCGCCCTGGTGGGCCACGCCCTTACTACCGCCGCTCTGGCCGCCAATAATATTGCCACCACTGCGGAAGGACTTTGCTATCTGCCTGCCTATGGGATCGGCTATGCCGCCATCGCTTTGGTGGGCCAATCTGTGGGAGCGGGGGACAAGGAGGATGCGGAGGCATACGGAACGCTTACCGGGGCCATTGGCTTTGTTTTATGTGTGGCGACGGGGACGTTGCTGTTCCTCTTTGCTCCGGCATTGGCCTCCCTCTTTAACTCCGACGCCCAGGTGGTCGCCGAGGCCGCCCTGGCCCTCCGGGTGGTGGCCTTTGCCGAGCCCTTCTTTGCCGTATCCATCATCCTTACCAACGCGCTCCGGGGGGCCAGTGATGTGCGCTATCCCATGATGGTGGGCCTCATGGGGATGTGGTGCGTCAGGGTGCCCCTTTCCTGCCTGCTGGTCCTGGTGTTTGACCTGGGCCTTGCGGGGGTCTGGGGGGGCATGGCGGTAGATCTGATCCTTCGTGGGATCCTGTGCATTTGGCGCTGGAGAAGCGGCAGGTGGCTGAAGCTGAGCGGACTTTCCCAATAAGGAATAAAAACCCCGGAATGGATGCTCATCCGTTCCGGGGTTTCATCCGTTTTTACCTTATTTGCGGAAAGCTTACCACCGCCTTGAAGAGATCGCCGTCTACTTCCAGGCGGAACAGGCCCCCCTGCAATTCGGTGAGACTTCTGGCAATGGACAGGCCCAGGCCGCTTCCCTCGGTGGTTCGGCTTTCATCTCCCCGGACAAACCGCTCCATCAGCTGTTCGGCGGGGATGTTGAGCTGACCGGCAGAGATGTTCTTGAGGGACAAAGTTACATATCCATCCCAGGCCACCAGGTCCAGGTACACCCTGGTCCCCGGCAGAGCGTATTTGACACAGTTGCCCATAAGGTTATCCAGGATCCGCCAGAAGTGCCGTCCGTCGGCCTTCACGTAGACCTCCTCCTCGGTCATGGAGGTCACCAGCTGAAGGTTTGCCGCTTCCAGCTTTTCGCTGTACTCTCCCAGGGCCTGATTTACCAGTTGGACCACCCCAAGCTGCTCCGGGGTCACGGTGAGGGCTCCTGTGGAGGCCTTGCTGGCCTCCACCAGGTCCTCGGTCAGCTTTTTGAGCCGCTGGCTTTTCCGGTCCAGAACTTCAATATATTCCTGCGCCTTCTCTCCCTGAATATCCTCCTTCTTCAACAGGTCCACATAGTTGATAATAGAGGTGAGGGGAGTCTTCAGGTCGTGGGATACGTTGGTGATAAGCTCCGCCTTCATCCGCTCCGATTTCAGGCGCTCGTCTACGGCGGTATTGATGGCGCTTCCCAGGTCGTTGAGCTGCCCGGCGTGCTCCAAAAGGTCGGGGAACCGGGTCATTTTGCCGGTGTCAATGACCGTTTCCGGCGTTCCCCCCACGATGGCCTGGGTACCGGAGCGGATCTTTCGCCACTCCTCCACCCACCGGCAGATGAGAAACAGCACCGCTCCCTGATAGACGGGGATGAGGACCACAGTAAGGCTGGAGAGGACCGTGCCGATGAGATAGGCCAGAAACAGCAGGATGGTCCGTTGGGTCATGTTCCAGTTACCAAAGGTGGCCTTCCACCAGCGCCCCAGGCCCCGGAAGCCACGGCCCATCCATTTGAGCAGCCGCCAGGTGACGGTATTTCGGAAGAGGGTATGGGTCTTGATCCGGGTAGCGGTTGACATAAAACCGGCCTCGGCAAAAGCAAAGCCTCCTGCCAGGGAGACCGTCGCCGCCCCCAGCATGACATAGAAGGAGGGGTCCCCATAGTGGAAAAGATACCCCTCCGCTACCAGGTTGCCACCCAAGGCAAAGCACATGATTGCCGCCCAGGCCATGCAGGGGAGGTATAGGTCATAGGGGATCCTGTCGGTCCAATTGAGAAGGAAGGTCTCCGCCCCGCGCCGCCGTCCGGCGCAGCACAGCAGCAGGACGGTGCCGGCAAGGGTGACCAGAGCCAGGGCGGCGGTCCAGTAGAGGATCCGGGGATCTCCCTTTACCAGGGTGCTTCTCAGTTCCCGGAATTCATCCTGAACCGGGTAAGTGTGGTCCAGGCCATACTCCAGAGCGTATTGGTAGGTCTCCCCCTCCTGGTAGAGGACGTTCTCATTTCCGGAGACCTCCGCCAGGACGGTGTTGTTATCGCTGAAGAAGATGGTAAGGTTCCGATCCTCATCATACTCCCGGTAGCTGTAGTATCTGCGGGAGGGAGTTATGGTCCGTACATGCCGGAAAAGGTCTTCGGGGAGAACATTTTCCAGGCTGTTTTTCCCTGAGGAGCTGAGCAGGATCTCCCCGGTGACGTTGTCCCGGATGATATAGCGGAAGTTGGTGTTCTGAGGGGAGAAGGCGTCCAGCCACTCCTGGTAAAACTGATCCTCCAGATAACCCAGTTCGTCCCCCCGGCGTTTGGAGTCATAGTCGTTCAGGATCTCCATCAGGTGGCTGTACTTGGAATTCATAGCCTGGTTCCAGGCCATGGAATTGGCATATCCCCCCGCATCAAAAAAGCTGTCCCAATACATGCCGCAATAGACGCACCCAAAGGTGGTCCCCACGGCGCAGGCTACGGTGAGCAGCAGCGCGGCGGCCTTCACCAGGGCGTAGGAGCGAAAATCCTGTTTCATAATCATACCTTCTCCATTTTGTACCCCAAACCCCAGACGACTTTAATGTAACGGGGGTTGGCGGGGTCTATTTCAATCTTTTCCCGCAAATGCCGAATATGGACCGCTACCGTATTCTCCGAGCCGTAGGCCGGGTCGTTCCACACCTGCTCATAGATCTGGGCGGTGGAGAACACCTGGCTTGGATGCTGGAGGAAAAGGCGAAGAATGTTGAATTCCAGGGGGGTGAGGCTTACGCTCTCTCCATCCACGGTAACAGATTTGGCGGCGTCGTCCATGGAAATGCCTCCGTTTTTAAGAAGGCCGTCATTGCTGCCTCCCACTGAGCCGTCTTTCCCGCCCAGAAGGGTATAGCGGCGAAGCTGGCTTTTCACCCGGGCCATGACCTCCATGGGGTTGAAGGGCTTGGTCACATAGTCGTCGGCTCCGATGTTCAGCCCCAGCACCTTGTCCGCGTCCTCGCTCTTGGCGGTAAGGAGGATAATGGGTACGTTGCACTTCTCCCGCAGCTTGGCGGTAGCCCGGATCCCGTCCAGGTTGGGCATCATCACGTCCATCAGGATCAGATGGACCTCGTTTTCCTCCACGGCTTTTAAAGCCTGAGCTCCGTCGTAGGCGGCGATGGTGCGGTAGCCCTCGCTGGTAAGATAGATGTCCAGGGCGGAAACAATGTCCCTGTCGTCGTCGCAGATCAAAATGGTATACATATGCCGATCACCTCATGGAAGAAAGTATAGACCCCGTTTTTTAAGGCGGCAGCGGGAAATTTTTTAAGAATCCTTTAAAATAAAAATCAGTTTATTGTACCACAAACAGAGGGGAATGTGGTAGTATAAGAAAAAAGTTTGGAAGGGAGGGGCCGCCGTGATCTGGAGGGTGGGAGAAAAGGATGCCTACGGGCTTTTGGCGGAGCTTCTGCGGGAGACGGAGGGAATGGAGTCTTTGCCTGGGATCGCCCGGCAGCCGGGGGGAAAACCCTACTTTGAAAATTATGTTAACCTCCATTTCAGTGTGAGCCACTCCGGGGTCCTGTCCCTTTGCGCTTTGGGGGAGACGGCGGTAGGGGCAGATGTGGAGCTTGTCCGTCCCCGGTCTGGGGGGCTTCCCCGGTACGCCCTTAGCGAAGGGGAATATGCCTGGTATCTGGAACGGGGAGGGCGCTGGGAGGATTTTTATACTCTTTGGACTCTGAAGGAGGCGCGGACCAAGTGTACCGGGGAGGGGATCTTTCATACAGCCGCCCGCCGGGTTTCCGTACCCCTTCTTCAGCCGGGAGAAGAAGCCTTTTGGGAGGGATTTTCCTTCACAGCCCTGGCGGGAGAGAGCTGGAGGGGGGCGGTGTGTCTTAAAATTTTGTGAACAAATGGAAAAATCCGCCTTTCTGTCTATCCAGAAAGGCGGATATGGTTTATAATGAGAAAAAGCCAAAATTTTGATGGGAGGTAAGGACATGTATTATATTGGGATCGATCTGGGCGGCACCAACGTAGCGGCGGGAATGGTGGACGAGGGCGGAAAGCTCCTGGGTAAGGCCAGTATCCCCTGTCCCAGAGGATCGGAGGCCATCGCCGACGCCATTGCCCAGGCGGCCCGGCTGGCCGGGGAGGCGGCGGGGGTAGAGCCATCGGGGGCGCGTTCCGTAGGTCTTGCCTCCCCAGGAGTCATTGACCCGGAAAAGGGGATCGTACTCCATGCCTTCAATCTGGGTCTTGACAACGTGCCCCTGGCGGATATGGTTTCCCAGCGGCTGGGGCTTCCCGCCATACTGGAAAACGACGCCAACGCTGCCGCCTTGGGGGAGTTTGTCTCCGGGGCCGGTATGGGCCACAAGTCCCTGGTGGCCGTTACCCTGGGCACCGGCGTAGGCTCCGGGGCGGTGCTGGACGGGAAGCTCTATACCGGGTTTAACTACGCCGGAATGGAATCGGGCCATATCGTGATCCGCCGGGGCGGACGGGAGTGTACCTGCGGCAGAAAGGGCTGTTGGGAGGCCTACGCCTCGGCCACCGGCCTTATCCGCTCTACCCGGGAGGCTATGGAGCGCAGCAGGGACAGCGCCCTCTGGAAGCTGGCTCCCACGCTGGAGGAGGTAAACGGAAAGACCCCCTTTGACGCTGCTCAGGCCGGGGACGCCGTGGCCCAGGCAGTGCTGGACGAGTATATTGCGGATCTGGCCTGCGGCCTTGCCAACCTCATCAACATCCTCCAGCCTGAGGTGCTGTGCATCGGCGGCGGGATCTGCAAGCAGGGGGACAATCTGTTGAAGCCTCTTCAGGCGGCTGTGGACCGGGAAGAATTTACCCGTGACAGCGCCCGGCGGACCAAGGTGTGTGTAGCCCGGCTTGGAAACGACGCAGGGATCATTGGCGGGGCGTTGGTGCCCATATACCGCTAAAGTCCGCTATTCGCAGGGCTCAAATCCCTCCTCAACATCAATAGTAGGGGTTTTACCCTCCGGCCACAGGGCCAGGGAGATCCCATAAAGGACCGCCGCCAGAATGGCGATGGCCTCCACACGGTTTTCCAGGATCCAGGGGCCGTATTTTTCCCACAAAGGCCAGCTCTTTCCCTCGCACAGTTTTTCCCCGGCGTATACCGCGGCCACCGCCACCACTGCGCACAGGGCCAGGCGGGCCATGGGATCGGGATGTTTTATTCCACGCTCAGGCAACATGATCTCCTCCTCTCCCTTTATATATAGCGGGGGACGAGGGTGGTTAGAAGGTGATATACCTATGAAACAGAGAAAAAGCTCCGGGATGGAGGAAAGCGTCGTCCGGGCGTCCATTCCCGTGGCGGAGGCCGACCCGGCCCAGGGTCTTTCCAAGGAACAGGTGTTGGAGCGTCAGCGGGGAGGATGGTCCAACGTCAGCGTCAGCGGCTCTACCCGGAGTGAGAAGGAGATCGTGAAGGAGAACGTGTTCACCATCTTCAACCTGATCTTCGTGGTGCTGGCCGTGGCTCTTTTTGCCGTGGGCTCCTACAAGGACGCGACCTTCATTTTTATTGCCATTGCCAATACGGCCATCGGTATTTTTCAGGAGCTGCGCTCCAAACGGACCGTTGACAAGCTGAAGCTGCTCTCTGCCCCCAGGAGCGCGGTGATCCGGGCGGGAATGGAGATGGAGGTCCCCACCGACCATCTGGTCCGGGATGATATCGCCTTGTTTTCCGCAGGGGATCAGATCACGGCCGACGCTGTGGTCCGCTCCGGCGCCGTTCATGTGAACGAGTCCATGATTACCGGCGAGGCCGAGCCTCAGGAGAAGGGGCCGGGGGGCAAGCTGCGCTCCGGGTCCTTTGTGGTGTCCGGTTCCTGCCGGGCCCAGCTTACCCACGTGGGAGCTGACTCCTATGCCGCCCGGCTGACCCTGGAGGCCAAGAAGGGAGTCCGGGCAGGTCAGTCGGAGATGATGGCCTCTCTTACCAAGCTGATCCGCTTTATCGGCTTTGCCCTCATCCCCATGGGAACCATCCTCTTCTGGAAGCAGTATTTTGTGCTGGAGTTGGGGCTTCAGCAGGCGGTGACCGCCACAGTGGCCGCCCTCATCGGCATGATCCCGGAGGGGCTTTATCTTCTTACCAGCGTGGCCCTGGCGGTGAGCATGATCCGCCTGGCGGGGAAAAAGACTCTGGCCCAGGATATGAACTGTATTGAGACCCTGGCACGGGTGGACGTTCTCTGCGTGGACAAGACGGGGACCATCACCGAGCCGGAGATGGAGGTCCGGGACCTGGTGCTCCTGGATGAGGAGGAATTTCCTCTGGAGCAGGTGGACCGGGCCGTGGGAGCCCTCTTTGCCGCCCTGGGTGCTGATAACGAGACGGGAAGGGCCATGCTGGCCAGGTTTGACCAAAGGCCGGGCTGGGAGTGCTCGGTCAAAGTGCCCTTCTCCTCCGCTCATAAGTATTCCGCCGCTGTTTTTCCCGGCCACGGCGCTTTTGTGGCGGGAGCTCCCGAGTTTGTGATGGGGGACCGGTATTCCGATCTGAAGGAGATGGTGGAGCCCCATTCCTCCAAGGGCTACCGGGTCCTTCTTCTGGCGCTTTACGACGGTCTCACCGACGGAAAGAGCCCTCTGGACGGGCGGAAGGTCCGGCCTATGGCCCTGGCCCTTCTCTCCAACCGGATCCGTCCTGAGGCGCCGGAGACCTTTGCCTACTTTGCCAGGCAGGCTGTGGCGGTGAAGGTCATTTCGGGAGACAACCCCCTCACCGTGGCCGAGGTGGCCCGGCAGGCGGGAGTGGAAAACGCGGAGCGTTGGGTGGACGCCGCCACGCTCCAGACCGACGAGGAGATCTGTCACGCCGCCAAGGAATATACGGTTTTCGGCCGGGTGACCCCAGGCCAAAAGCGAAAGCTGGTCAAGGCCCTTCAGAAGCAGGGACATACCGTGGCTATGACGGGAGACGGGGTCAACGACGTGCTGGCTTTGAAGGACGCCGACTGCGGTATCGCCATGGCTTCGGGGGCCGACGCTGCCTGTCACGCCGCCCAATTGGTGCTGCTGGATTCCAACTTCGCCTGTCTTCCCCAGGTGGTGGCCGAGGGGAGGCGGGTCATCAACAATATCCAACGTTCCGCCTCCCTGTATCTGGTTAAGAATATTTTTTCCTTCTGCCTTTCCCTGCTCACGATTTTTGTGGATATGCCCTATCCCCTGGTGCCCATCCAGCTTTCTCTTATTTCCGCGCTCACCATTGGGATCCCGTCCTTTTTCCTGGCTCTGGAGCCCAACAAGAGCCGGGTGCAGGGAAATTTCATGCTCAATGTGCTGCGCCGGGCCCTTCCCGGCGGCCTCACCGACCTCATTATCGTGCTGGGGCTTCAGGTTTTTGCCTATGCCTTTGGTTTTTCCACCCAGGTCTTGTCCACATTGACCGCCCTGTGCGTGGCCTTTATTGGGCTTTTGGTGCTGTGGCATGTGTGCAAGCCCTTTGACTGGAAGCGCCGGGTCCTGTGGGGGTCCATGACGGGAGCTGTGGTGTTCTGCGTGGTGGGGCTGAAGGAGCTTTTCTCCCTGACGGCGCTGGATCTTCAGCAGACGCTGATCCTGACGGTATTCCTCATTATGTCCTTTACCCTGATGCGGGCGGTCCTCTCCTTCTTTCACCAGCTTCGCCGGCTGTGGGGACGGGTGAGGACGCAGAGAGCTTCCGGGGACCGGAGGTGATTTTTCCCTTGCATAGGGGGAAAAGCGGTGGTAAAATGATAATGCGTCAAAGGAGTGATGAGCTTATGGAAAATAATTTCTACGAACAAGAGAAGCAGATGGAGAGGCAGGCGGTGGGGGAGAGCCTTGGCCGGTATACCGCCAAGACCTTTCTTCTCATGTTCCTGGGACTGCTGGTGACCTTTGGGGTGGCCCTGTTTCTCGCCGGTTCCAACTATGGCCGGTACGCTGTACACTATGCCCTCTACTATGTGCCCTATATCCACCTGATCCTTCTGATCGCGGAGCTGTTTGTGGTGGTCGGTATGACGGCCTGTATCCACAAGATCTCCACAACCACCGCCACCGTATTTTTCTTCCTGTACTCCCTTTTGACAGGCCTTACCTTCTCGGTGATCTTTATTGCCTATGAGATGAGCAGCCTGGTCCTGATTTTTGGCGCCACCGCTCTTTACTTTGGAGGTATGGCGGTATTCGGTTATGTGACCAATATTGATCTGAGCCGGATGCGTAATGTGCTTTTGGGAGGACTCATTTTCCTGATCGTGATGAACCTGCTGATGATGTTTATTCCGGCATTTGAGGTAGCGGACCGGGTGGTTTGTACCATCGGCGTCATTGTCTTCCTGGGCTATACCGCCTATGATACCCAGAAGATCCGCAGCTTTTACGGAGCTTACCAGGGGGACGAGGTCATGCTGAAAAAGGCGTCCGTTTTCTCCGCCCTTCAGCTTTATCTGGACTTTGTCAACATGTTCCTCTACCTTCTCCGTCTGCTGGGAAAGCGGAAGAACTGAGCGGGCGGCTTCTTGAGGAAGACATAACGGCCAAGGACCTGTTGGAAATGGGGCTTTGCGTCCTGACAGGAAAAATAATTCATACAAAAGTTGCGGAGAATTGCTTTGCGCAGTTCTCCGCAGCTTTTTATGGCAAACCAATTTTGGGGCCCTTTTCCAGGGAAGCCCCACAGGGTATCACGTCCGTTAGATCCCATACCTGAGCGGTGGGGTCATGGCGTAAGGATATCATACCTCAGTTCCCCTTCTACCCGGTGGGAGAGAAAGAGCCGGGGTCCCTCGGACCGGGCAGGAATAGGACGGCCCAGGATCCTGGGCGGGGAATAGTCCTCCCGGAAAAGGATCTTTCGTCCCAGGGTGACATGGGGGGTATAGGAAAGGGCCTCCAACTGAAACCCCTGCTCACGGAGGGTTTGAGCCAGCCGGGCCTGGCCTTCTGTGAGCAAAGGGCAGGGCCGGGGGGCCAGGTACCAGATCCCGCCCTCAAAGCATGCCAAATGGTCAAGGATAAGCGAAAAGGGGCCCATGGGAGCGGAGGCGAGAGCGGCAAAGGCGGCGGGAAGCCGCCCTTCTTCCACCTCTCCCAGAAAGGCCAGGGTCAGGTGAAAATTTCCTCCGGCAGTAAAATTTCCTTTTATCGCGTTTTTTTGGAGCTGCTTTTGGACCAGGATAAAATCTCTCCGGGTCTGGTGAGGAAAGGGAAGAGCTACAAACAATCTCATATTATGTAAACCTTTCTTCGATCAGCGCCAGCTTTTTCGCTCTGGGAAGGGCCTTGACCGCCCGCTCCCGTTTAAGGGCGGCGGATTTGTCGGCGCACTCCTCCCGGTAAACCACCGTCAGGGGGCCCCGGCCCCGGGTATATTTGGCCCCCTTACCGCTCTGATGAACGGCAAGGCGTTTTTCCACGTCGGCGGCAATGCCGGTATAAAGGCTTCCGTCGCCGCAGCGGAGAATATAGAGGAAATAGGACATGAAAATTCACCTCTTCTATGTACCCCCGGAAGGGGGGGCGGGCTGTTATTTGCAGCCGCAGCCGGTGCCGTGATTCCCCAGCTGGAAGGAGGCGCATTCGGTGGATTCGCATTTGCTTACGTCCTTGCAGGTGCAGCCCACGGAGATGGACTGGAGCGTGCACATCCCGGCGGCGCCGGAATGGTAGGCGCAGGAATCGACCGAGCACTTGATGCTGGGGTTGCCGTTGGTTTCCCGATTCATAAAAAATCCCTCCCTGTTTTGTCCCGTATTTGGGTACAGGGCTAGTATGCGTCTTTTGGACAAGGCATATGCCCGCCTTTTTTCCCCATTATAAGCGTTCCCCTGGATTCTGGCAAGTCAAAGGAAGGGCTTCCCGCGCATAGAATGGGCGGGAGGTGAGAATATGAATCTGAAAAACAATAAGATCACTGTGGGGGAGCTTCTGGATCACGCCCCGGCCAAGGCGGTGATCCAAAAGCGTTTTCCCATGGTAATGCGCCACCCTATGGTAGGAGCGGCCCGGACTATGACATTGGAGCAGATCTTGGCGGTGGCTCAGGGGTACATTCCGCAAAAGAAGCTGGAGGAGGCTCTCAGCGAGCTTCGGAAGGTCTGAAGCGGTCATACCACCGCAGTCCGTCCGTTCCAAACCTGCGAAGGAGAAAAAAGGAAGTTGCGGCGTCTCCCAGGTAAAAAAGAGCCGCCGGGATGGTGATGGATTGGGGGATCAAGGCGACCCTTGGGGCCAGCCAGGGCTCTACCCAGTAAACCAAAGGCAGGGCGAGCAAGCCCCAAAAAAGACTGAATATCAGGCATACCCTGCCCTGAAAATTCCAGGGCAGGGCCTTATAATCCCAAAAAGGGGCCCCGGCAACCTTTTCATAAAAGACGGCCAGGAGCCATTCCGCCGCTGTGGCGCACAGGGCCCCGCCGAGGTAAAGGAGAAGGGGGGAGGCTTTGATTTGCCAGGGCAGCAGCAGGATCGCCAAAGCCCCGACGCCGTATACCGGACACACAGGAAGAATGAGATGACATTTTCTGTCCCGTTTGGGATGGCGGATCAGTCTGGCAAACGTGATCTCAAAAAGAAATCCCAAGAAGCTGTAAAAGAAAAATTGCCAAAAAATTCCCCTCAAAACCATATTCCCCCTTGTCCTTTGCTCTATCTTTGCCCCAGGGAGAAAAAGAATGCGGGGAAGTTTTTTCAAAACGGGAGAAGTTTCTTACGGTCTCTGAGGTGAAAAAGGGATTGACAAATAAAACCGAGATATGCTATCATATACAAGCTGACGTTCCAACGGGGCGTCACTCTATGCGGGTGTAGTTCAATGGTAGAATCCCAGCCTTCCAAGCTGGTCGCGTGGGTTCGATTCCCATCACCCGCTCCATATGCGCCTGTAGCTCAGGTGGATAGAGCAACTGCCTTCTAAGCAGTGGGTCAG